>CAZFCY010000024.1:0-37101 GCA_964517665.1 uncultured Opitutaceae bacterium
TGTCGGCCGCCAGCAGGCCGCGCACACGCGATGATCCGTGGCGAACCGCTCCCGCGCAGGCTCGCGGCAGGCGAACAAATCCCTGGAGGAAGCCCGGAGATTTCGCATCTCCTATGAAACCCGTTTTGCGGAAGGGGCGGGATCTTCAGGCTGAGGATGACGGCCCACCTCCGGGTCGCGCGTTTCCACGATGCGATCCAGATGCCCGGGGTCTCGCGCAGGCCGCGGTATATGCGAGCGGCGAAGTCGCAATTCATTCTGATGCGCGGACGTTGAGTTCCGGGGAGCGCAGGCGTCCCGCCTGCTGAGGTCGGCGTCTAGCCGGCCTCCCTCGCGCTCCAGCGCGATCGCCCGTCCAACGGGTTCGGGCGAGACGCCCGAATCGGCAGGCGGGACGCCTGCGCTCCCCGGAATAGGGGCGAGTCATCGCTTTCAATTGTGCCCAAGGCGGAGGAGAGGCACTTTTCCTTTGCGACTTCGGCCGGTCTTTGCGGCCATCGGGGTTTCCCACATGGAGTTCAACCTCGCCAGTCCACGTTCGCTGCCGGAAGGGTTTCCCCCGATCGATTTTCGGGGCGAACTCAACGACGAACAGTTCGCGGCGGTCACCGCCAAACCCGGACCGATGCTCGTCCTGGCGGGCGCGGGCTCGGGCAAGACGCGCACCCTCACCTATCGCGTCGCCTACCTGTTGAGCCAGGGCGTGGACGCGCGCGACATTCTCCTGCTCACCTTCACGAACAAGGCGGCGAAGGAAATGCTCCGGCGCGTGGAGGATCTCACCGGCGTCGAGGCGCGGCGGTTCTGGGGCGGGACGTTTCACAGCATCGGCCACCGGCTGCTGCGGATCCACGGCGACGTGGCCGGCCTGGAAAAGGGGTTCACCATCCTCGACGAGGGCGAGGCCGAATCGATGCTGCGCGACGCGGTGGACGCGATCGACCGGACGTTTTTCAAGGACAAGACGCACCCGCGCGCGAGCGTGATGCGCAACATGATCAGCCTGGCGCGCAACACGCGGCAGGACTACCCGCGCACCCTCTACCGCTATTTTCCGCAGCACGAGGAGTTGTCCGAAAAGATCGCCGTCTTCGGCGGCGCCTACGAGAAAACGAAGCGCAAGCACAACGTCGTCGATTACGACGACCTGCTCGTGCTCTGGCTCGAGATGCTCGCGAAGGCGCCCGAGATAGCGGAGCACTACCGGCGGCGGTTTCGACACACGCTCGTCGATGAATATCAGGACACCAACGTGCTGCAGTCGGAGATCGTCGACGCGATGGCGCGCGAGCATTGCGTCATGGCCGTGGGCGACGACGCGCAATGCATCTACTCGTGGCGCGGAGCGAACTTCGAAAACATCATGACCTTCCCGGAGCGGCATCCGGGCACGACCATCTTTCGCATCGAGACCAACTACCGCAGCTCGCCGGAAATCCTCGCGCTCGCGAACTCCGTGCTCGCCAGCCAGGTCGCGACGGGCCGCGGCTTCGAAAAGGAACTGCGACCGGCGCGCGAATCGCATATCAAACCCTACGTCGTGCCCGCGCTCGATTCGCGCGAGCAGGCGCTCTTCGTCGTCTCGCGCCTGCGCGGGCTGGCCGACGAGGGCCGCAGCCTGGGCGACGTGGCCGTGCTTTACCGCGCGCATTTCCAGTCGCTCGACCTGCAGGTCGAGCTGTCGCGCGCGCGCATCGATTACGTCATCACCAGCGGCGTGCGCTTCTTCGAGCAGGCGCACATCAAGGACATCGTCGCGCACCTGCGCTTCGTCTTCAATCCGCAGGACGTCATGGCCTATATGCGCCTCGCCATGCTCCTCCCCAAGATCGGCGAGAAAAACGCCCGCAAGCTCTTCGATCTCGCCACGGACCTCGCGCAAAGGAAAAACCTCCAACTCATCGACGCGCTCCTCGCGCCCGAGACGCACGCGAAGGTTCCAAACGACGCGAAGGACGACTGGACCTCGCTCATGCACTCGCTGCGCGACATGCGCGAGGCGGCAACCACAAGCCCGCCGGCGAACGTCGTGAAGCTCGGGATCGAGGGATGGTACGGCCTTTATATCAAAGGCGCGTTCGCCAATTACGTGCAGCGTCTCGACGATCTCAACGCGCTGATCGGTTTCGCGGAAAAATACGAGGACGCAAGCGAGCTGATCGCGCAGATCACGCTGCTCACCTCCGAAACCTCCGATCGCTCGGCGGAGGAGATCAAGGACTCCGTGCGCCTCACGACCGTGCACCAGGCCAAGGGCCTCGAATTCGACATCGTCTTCGTTGTCGGCCTCGCCGACGGACAGTTTCCCCTGCGCCGCGCGATCGAGGAAGGCGATGTCGAGGAAGAACGCCGCCTCTTCTACGTCGCCGTCACGCGCGCCCGCGACGAGTTGTATCTCTGCCATCCCCGCGTGAGCACGAGGGGCGGCCCGGTCATGAGTTCGCCGCCGAGCCGTTTCCTGCAGGACCTGCCGGTCGGGATGTACGAAACGGTTCGCCTGCGCCGCTCGAACGAGTGGTAGGCGCGCGTCGTCTCCACGCGCAAACTGCGCGCAAGAGGGAGCGTCCTGCGGCCTTGCGCCCGCCGCGGCCTCACGCATACCTCGACGGCGGTGTTCGCCGAAGATTCGAAAAAAACGCTCACCCGGTTTCCAGACTGCCCGTTTCTCCCGCAGCCGGACGCTGCCATGGACTGGCGGGCGCTGCGCCGGCATCGCGCCGACCCGCAGGGATCGCTCCACACGGCCTGTCTCAAGTACGGGCAGTTTCTCTGGCAGCGGGGCCTGCCCGCGCGCGCGCTTCTCGCCGTTGACCGCGGGCTTCTCGGCGTCCCGGCGGGCGAAACCGACGGCGCGCGCCTGCCCTATCGGGCCATCGCGTGGATCATCGCGCACACGCCCGCCGATGTCTTCATCGGAAATCCCCGCTTCCACTACCAGCACCTGGCGGACCGCGTGCGAGGCGACCGGGCGGAGCAGAAACGCTGGCGATCGTGGGCCTGCTGGTGGCTGGTCCGCCTGGCCCGGCCCGAGTTTCCCGCGGATCCGCGGCACGACGTCCGCGAGCCTCCCGGAGAAGAGGTGGCCGATGGGTTGCTGCGCGAAGGTTCGGAAGCGGAGCTGGCATGCTGGCGCGTGGCTTGCGAGGACGCGGTGTCCTACCGCCGGCCCGCCTGATCCGGCGCCGCGACGCGGCGATTTCGCGCCTTGCGACGAGTTTTTGCCGGGACGCCCCGCGGCGACGCTTTCAGCGCCCGCCGATAGGACATTAAAATCACAAACGCGCGCTTGCGCCCATGGCCGTTGGAATAAACTCCGTGTCTCTCCCTCCCCCCAACATGATTAAACGCGCCGATTACAAAACGACGTGGAACGCTCTCGCTGGCGACGAAAACCAGGCCCGGATGTTCGTCGCCGGAACCCTCGACACCGCCGAATGGAACCGATCCTCCCTCATCACCCGGGATGTGCTCAGGAGCTTTGTCGGCTTGAACCCGCAAGACGAGATTCTGGAGATCGGCTGCGGCATGGGCCGGGTCGGCAAGGTCATCGCGCCCGAATGCCTGCGCTGGGTCGGCGCGGATATTTCCGACGCGATGCTGACCCAGGCCCGCATCTATCTGGCGGACACGCCCAACGTCGAGCTGATCGAACTCCACGATGTCGGCCTGGCGTCCATTCCGGACAACTCGCTCGATCTCGTCTATTGCACGGTGGTGTTCATGCACCTCTACGAGTGGGATCGCTTCCGCTATGTGAAGGAGGCGTTTCGCGTCCTCCGCCCGGGCGGGCGCTGCTATTTCGACAATGTCGATATCGCCACCGATCACGGCTGGGAGGTGTTTTCCGCCGGGGCCGCTTATCCGCCGGAGAACCGTCCGGCGCACGTGAGCATGGTCTCGTCCGCGCCCGAACTCGAGGCCTACGGCAAGCGCGCCGGCTTCGTCGATGCGCGCGTCCGCCAATGGGGAGAGGCCTGGGTCGCGCTCACCGGCCGCAAGCCGTAGGCGCCAGGGGAAGGCGGCTGTCGAAGGCGCGCCCTACTGCTTGTTCTTCGCCTCGCGCAGGGCGCGCTGCCTCGCCCGCTCCTGCATCGAGATCTCGAGCAGGTCGCTCACCAGCATCCGCGCCTCGAACTCAGCCTGTTTGATCTCCGCGGGCGTCTTCGGATTCTTGATCTCGTCCACCCCGGCGACCTGGACATCCGGCACGTCCGGAGCGGTTTTCAACGGAGGAAGCGACGACGGCTCCTTCGGCGCCACGGCCGCCACGATCCTGCTCTGGCGCAGCTCGAGGCGGCGGGTGAAATTTCCCCTGCGCACAACCACCGCGTCGGCTTTCGCGTCGTAAGCCTCGACCGTGAAACCGTTCTCGGAAGCGCCCAGCGCCAGCCAGAATGTCTGCCTGGTCCCTGGATTGACGAAGTTGAACTGCTTCTGATCCCCGATCACGGAGATGCCGCTCAATTGCAGATCGGCCAGCTCCTTGTCCATCGTCGGCGCGGCCGGAGCGGCCTGGCGCGCCCCGGCGGGAAGGAACGGAGACCCGCTGGAGTTCGCCGCTTCCGCGCCACCGATGCACGACACTGCCAATCCAATCCAAAAAGCCATTCTCAGACCTTCGCCGCCTTCGCTCATACAGAGGTTAACGTATCCGAAACCCTCCGACTTAAAAGCCTGAAAAAAGACCGGCGATACCCCGCGGTATCGCCGGCCAGCCAAACCCAACAACCATTGTCGGGAAAACGATTCCGTCGGCGGAAGGCCGGATGCCCTTGTGGCTACCGTCTGCCGCGCCGCGCCTGTCGGCCGATTTCGAGGATGTCCCACATCATCAAGTCGGCCACGTGCTCCTTTTCCTTTTCGGACAGGTTCATGTGAAACCAGTCCACGCTGCCGTCCGGAAGCCGCGCCACCGGAAGCTCCCGCGCCCGCGCGTCGCGAAGATTCAACAGACGCGTCTCCTGGCCCTGCCGCAGCAGGACCGACTCGTCCTCCGGATCGAACCGCTCCGCCCAGACGCCACCGGCCGGCTCGCCGACGACGAGCCAGGCGGATCGCCGGGTCTGCCGGTCAGCCACGCAGACCTGCGCCTCGTCGCCGAGCACAAGGTAGCCCGACAACTCCAATTGGGAGAGGTTGGTCAATGTGTCCGGCGCGGCGGACGACGCGCAGAGCGCGCCGCAACAACACCAGAGGAGGAACGTTCGGATCTGAATTTTCACTGTTTTTGCCTGGGAAAGGCCCGGACACGCTCATGTCGCGGCCCGGGCCGGACGATCCCACGGCGCCTGCGCCCGAAAGGCGGGCAGGAGCGGAGCGCGCCCGCCCTCCCCTTCGGGAACGCGCCGTCAATCCACGCGGTAGACCTCGACGATGACGATGCCCGTCGATCCGGCCTTGCCCGCCACATTCACGGTGTAGGAACCCGGGTCGAGGGTGACGAGCAGGACCGAACTCGCGCTGCCTTCCGCAAGCGCGAACGCTCCGAGCGCGGCGCTCGTCGAGACGATCTCCGCCGCGTTGTCGCTGGCGCTCCAGTCGTCGTTGCTGCCGATCGTGTTTCCGCCCTGCTTGAGGTCCATCACGGGATCCGCCAGCGCGCCGCCCACATTGAACGGCGCGACACCGAGTTCCGGGCCGACCGCGCGGATGAGGACCGTCTTCGGGCCGGAGCCGTCGATGACGAAACCGGGAATCGCGATGCTGTCGCCCGTGCCCACGAAGCAGCGGGTCGAAATGTTGGCGAGGTCGCTGTTCGACCCGCCCTGGACTTCCGCGAGGTAGCCCTCGGTGGAAAGCTTGGTCCAGCCCTGGAGCCAGGTCGGGCCGCCGGGGGCGAAGGCGCCCTTGTAGTTGGTTTGTGAATACCAGCCGTCGGCGGGCACGGCTTTGAACGGGCCGGTCAGCGCCGGGCTGCCGGGCGCCGGGCGCGGGTCGAGGCCGCCGTCGTTCGTGCGCGAGACGCCCGCGAGCATCGGGTCCGCGATCACGTTGTTTTTGGCGGGGGCGAAGAGCGGGGCCGGATCGAAGGTTCCGGCCGGGCGGGCGTTGAGTCCGGCGACGGTGTTGTTCGCCGCGTCGAAGCTGTGCCAGATGTTGCTCTCGAAATCGACCGGGCCCGTGTCGTCCTCGATGTCGAAGCCCTTGTTGTACTCGGTGATGATGGAGTTGTAGAGCTTCGCGTCCGCGGCGTCGCGGATGTTGATCGCGGTGTTGTTGATTCCGCCCTGGCCGTTGCCGATGAAGGTCGCGTTGAACACGCTGGCGCTGCCGACCGGGGTCGCGTTCAGCGGGGAGGTTGCGCCGTCCCACTCCGCGCCCTTGTCCTGCGATTCCTCCGTGCTGCCGGATCCGATCGTGAACCAGAACTGCCCGCGACCGCGCCAGCCCTGGTCGTAGTCGAAGCCGTCGTCGCGCACGAAGGCGGTGACGGCGTAGCGCAGATCGACCGTGCCGCCGAAGAACTCGATGCCGTCGTCCTTGTTCGCAAAAACCTCGATGTACTCGAGCGTCGTTCCGTTTCCAACGCCGCCGAGGGTGAGGCCGTTGATCTCGTTCGCGACGCCGAGCACGTCGCCGCCGTGCCGGATGCTGACATAGCGGAGGACGCCCGAGTTGTCCGCGTCGTCGGTTCCGCCGAAGGTGATATGGCCGATCTCGTCGCCGGTGACCGAGAAGCCCTCGATCTGATCCTTCACGGGAGCCGGCACGACATCGCCGTCGGCCCGCGAGTTGATCGAGGCGTTTCCGAGGATCACGAGGCCGCCCCAAAGATTGGAGTCATCCTCCCCCAGGCTGCCGTTCAGGTCGTCCAGCTCGGAGGTGAAGATGATCGGGTTCGAAGCCGTGCCCGCGGCTTCGATCCGGGCTCCGGCCGAGATGACGAGGGCGGCGGCCTCGCCGCCTCCCTGTTTCTGAAGGCCCTTGATCACCGTGCCGGGCTCGATCGTGAGCACGGTGGGAGCCGCCGCGCCGGAGGGCGTGACGACGAAGCTGTATCCGCCGAGCAGATACGTGTTGTCCGCCGTCCACGTCGTGTTCGCGTTGATCACGCGTGGCACGGCCACATCGGCGGCGTCGGCCGTGATCGCCGCCATCGCCAGAACGCCCGCGAGGGCGGAATTCTCGAGAAGTCCTCTAGTCATGAGTATGGGTTGCTTTTGCTGGTTGGGTTCCTGAACAGGGGAAATGGGCCTCATTCGAACGAGTAGGAAAGCCCGAGGCTGAAGGCGCGGCCCCGGCGATGGCGTTCGTGGAAGTACTCGCGCCCGTTGTGCGTGAGGCTCTGGTCGAAATGGGGATCGAGCAGGTTTTTCGCGGCGAGCTTCAGCCGGAGATTGCGGCTGAGCCGCTGCGAAAGGATGAAGTCCAGTTGCGGCGCGGGCTGCTCGTAGATGTCCGGCAACGCCCCGTAGGTCACGAGATGCATCCGCCTGCCCTGGATGTTATAGGCGATCGTCGCGCTGGTTCCGCGACCCGTGTCGTCGTAGGAGAAGTCGAGATTGAGGATGTAGGGCGACTGGCCGAGCAGATCGCGCGTGTCGCCAGCTTCTGGATACACGATCCGGATCGAGCCCATCTCGGCGGCCGGGATCGAGACCTCGGACTCGACGAGCGACAGGTTGCCGCCGATGGAGAAGGGCGAAAGGCGCCCGCTGAAGCGGCCCAGCCCGAGGCGCGCCTCGAACTCGACGCCGTAAACCCTGCCGGAGTCCGCGTTCCGCGCCTGCTCGGAGCCGATCGACGGCACGTCCACGACCTCGATGGGGTTGGTGAAGTCCTTGTGGAAGAGGCTCACCGCGACGACTTCGTTGCCGCGCGGGAACCACTCCCAGCGCAGGTCGAGATTGTCGATGCTCGAGAGTTCGAGGTCCGGGTTGCCGGCGCGGAATTTGGCGCGGAAGGCGTCCTCGACCCGGATGTCCGCGAGTTCGTGATACAACGGCCGCGCGAGCGTCCGTCCGTAGGCGAAGCGCAGGTTCATGTCGTTGCCCAGCTCGTGGACGAGGCTCAGCGCGGGCAGGTAGTCGGTGTCGTCGATGTCGGCCGCGCGAAAGTTGGTGTTGGCCGAGAAAGGACTGGTCGAGATCCTGGTCTTCTCGGCGCGAACGCCGGTGATGACGCGGAGGCGGTCCGTCGCCGCGAACTCCGCCATGATATAGGCCGCCGAGATCGTCTGCCCGCCGTCGTAGTTCACGAGGTTGTTCGGCAGCTCGGCGATGGTGTTTCCAAACGTCACCGAATCGGCCGTGCGATCGACGATTCCCACCGGATTGGGGTAGTTCAGGATGATGCCCGCCCCGGTGGCCTCGCGGGTCCAGCGGAAGCGGCGCTCGCGGTAGGTCCGGTCGCCGCCCTGCCAGGCGCCGCCGAACTTGAGCGTGGCGTTCCTTCCGCGAAACGCGAAGGGCATGGAGAGGTCGACGCCGAGCTCATCCCCGTTCTCTTCCAGGTCGCGGAAGAAGCGATTGTTGCCCACCCCGGCGGCGGCCGCGTAGTCCTGATTGGTGAAGTCCCAGAAATAGGAGAGCGTGCGATAGTCCGGCTGCTCCTGGACGCTCGTGCCGGTGGAGGCGCGCCACTCGATCCGCGTATCGTTCCACGCCGGGAAGAGGCTTCTGCCCTCGAGTTGCAGCGTGTTCACGGACCGCTCGGTATAAAGCAGGTCGTAGAATTGATAGAGGCGCCCCGAGTCGCTGCGCGCGTTTTCGCCGACGCCGCGCTTGATGGCATCCTCCGCCGACTGGTTGCGGATGAAGCGGAGGGCGAACTCGTGATTGAGCGTCGGACGATACGCGAGTTGCGCGTAGCCGGACCAGTCCACGCTGCGCGACGCCCTCGTCACGCCGAACCGCGGCTCGCCGTCCGGAATCTCCGGGTTTGCCTCGTAGGGCCCCTTGTAGCTCAGGTCCTCCAGGTCCGGCGAGTAAACCAGGAGGCCGTCGAGAAACGACGCGCCGGCGGGGTCGATGTCGCCCTGCGCGTAGCGGGAGGCGTATCCATTTTCATAATACGAGGAGGACCGGTCGTAGGTCAGGCTGACGACGTATGCGAAGATGCGATCGCCCCCGAGGTTGACGCGGTCGCCCATGGAGAAGTTGAAGCCGAGATCCGGCTTCCCCGACTCCGTGCCCGGGAAATAGGTCTCGTTGTTGAAGAGATTCGAGGCGCGATCGAGTTTCTCCGCCGGGCCGAAGTTCCCGCTTCGCGCCGCGATGCGGGCCTCCGTCTGCGACGGGATTCGGTCGGGAATGCCCGCGGGCAGCGCGCGCGTCCCGTCGTCCATCCCGAGCCAGTCGCGGCCGCCGCCGGGAATGCTCGGCAGATCCTCGCCGGTCGTGTTGGTGTTGAAGCCGATCGAAAAGCTCGTGCTGAGAAAGAAGTGATCGGGGAAGTTCTTCGTCTTCATGTTCACGCTGCCGCCGGCAAACCCGCCGGGCTGGTCCGGGGTGAACGACTTGCTCGTGACGATCGAATCGAGCAGGCCCGCGGGAAACTGGTCCATCTGCACCGCGCGACGGTCGGGATCCGCGGAGGGGATGCTCGCGCCGTTGAGCAGCGTGTTGCTGTAGCGATCGCCGAGCCCGCGGATGAGCACGTATTTGCCGTCGAGCACGGAGGCGCCCGTCACGCGGCTCATCGCGTCCGCCGCGTGGCTGGCGTCCACCCGGCTGATGAAATCCGCGCCCACGGCGTCGCTCACCACCGCCGATCGCTGCCGCGCGCCGAGCAAGGCGAGACTCGATCCCTCCAAGACGTCGGCGCTGATGACGAACTCCGCCATCTCCACGACCTCGCCACCCGTGTCCGCGACGATCGCTTCCAAGGGCAGGTCCATCCTCGTGGCGCTTCCGGGCGCGACGCGGACATTGTTCACCGTGGAATTCTGGAAGTCGCCGCGCTCGACCAGCAGCGTGTGGGCTCCCGCCGGCACGTTGCGCAACGCGTAGTCGCCATTCAGGTCGGTCGTCGCGGCGAGGCCCGTCCCCTGGACGATGACCACCGCGCCCACGACGCCTCCGCCGGAATCGAGCGCGATGACGCGTCCCGAGATCGAGCCGGAGCCGCCTTCCGATTCAGCGGCGTTGCTGCCGGCCGACAGCAACAAGGCAAAGGCGAGCGCAAGCCATCGTCGCGCCTGCGAAAATCGAACGGTTGAGTTTGGCATGCGGCGGTTGAAACAGAAGCCACCGCCCCTCCCTCAACGCCAAATCACCCCCGTCGCGGGTTTATAACCTCCGCGTAACCTTGCCGTTGCAAACGTAACCCGCTCGAAACGAGACCCGCATTTTCACGCGTCGTGCGGGCCATCCCCATCGTGTTCGAAACGCGCGGCTCACTTTGTTGGGATGGCCCTTTGCTTTGGCGTCCGCTTCGCCGGACATGGACGGGACGCCCGAGCCACGCGGCGTGGGATTGATCCGAAGAGCGCCAAAACAAAAGACCATGGCTTTGTTGGGCGAACGCGCCAATAGACGCTTGACTCGCCCCCCGGGTGAACGATTTCTTCTCCCCTTTCCCTACCCGGAAACGGGGTGGTAGCTCAGTCGGTTAGAGCGCCTGCCTGTCACGCAGGAGGTCGCGGGTTCGAGTCCCGTCCATCCCGCCACTTTAGAAAAAGCCAACTTCCTCGGAAGTTGGCTTTTTCATTCGAGGTCAAGGAGATGCGCGCGAGTTTCGCACGCCGCACGATTCGGCTGAATTCGGCAGGATGCTCAATTTGAGCGAGTGTCCCGGCACTCCGGTTGTTGGCGCAGTGTGTCGCGGCGTGAATTGGGATTACTCGGCAAGTCCTGAAAGCAGGCGCTGAAACCGGGACACGATTTGTCCAGTTGCGAGGGCAGCACCTAATGAAGCGAACTCTTGCGGACTGTACCCTTCACCCAGGCTACGGTTGAGCAACGGCGTGAGCGCTCGGTTTAATTCGATGGACTGGAGCTCGGGCGAATATTTCGCGAACGCAGGAGATGCGATCAGGTCGTGGAAGCGGCGGATGAGCGTGAAAAGGACCGCCCACGGCACCCATTGCGGAAATTCCGCTGTGCTGTCTGGCGACCACGTCAGCAGGAAGCACCAGTGTTCGCGGGGGGCGATGAAGCGTTTCTGACGGCCGTCGCGGGCCGCGTAGACCAGACCGGACATTTCTAGTTCGTTGAGAACGTTCTGCACGGAACCACGGAAGTAGCCGGTTTCGCGGGCGATTTGCGCGGGGTGCCCGGATTCGTGCGCCAGCAGCCAGGCCACGACTTCCGCGCGCGACTGCATGCCGAACAGGGCGCGCAGCTTCAGAAGGAACGACGCGGGCTGATTGGGACGTGGCGCTTTGCTGAGCCCGCGCGATTCCAGCGGCGGGCGCAGCCAGCCCCAGCGGCGGAAGATTTCGTCGGTGCGGTTGGGCGTCGGCAGGCGCCGAAAAAGTGGCGCGGGCTGCTCGATCATTGGCGGTTTCTTCGCGAAGACCTTCCATTTCGCATGCGACGAACGCCGCGTCAGGTGTTCCGCGAGCGCGCCGAGCACCGTGCCGTCGCCGAGTTCGTGTTCGCGCTGAAGTCGCGCCATCCGGAGCAGGTTGATCCAATCTCCGTTCTGCTGAAGCCAGTCGGCAATCTCGTCGAAAAGCCGCGCGTCATGCCGGGCGAATACAGACGAGAACAGCAGCAACGCCTCGGGGTCGACAGCGGCGTTGCTTCCTTGCGCAACGTGTCCGGCAACACCGAGGGCCGACCATTGCCGCCAGAGCAAGTCAACGATGGAGCGGCGCAGCTCTTCGCTAGAGTTGGGCAACAAGGTCTGCATGGCCGAGGTGTTTGAGCATCTCGCCGAGGAGGAGCCGGAACCCGTCGGAGGAATCCTGCGTGCGCGTCCATTTGGCGGCGTCGAGTAGTTCGGACGCGGTGGGTTTCAGATCGAGGAGGTCCTGCAAATGCCGGCCGCCATCACGGTCGACGGCGGCGTGAAGCTTCAGAAAGAATCTGATCGCGCCGGCTGATGTAGCTGATCTGGAGACGCGGCCCGTAGCTCGTCCTCCGTCCGGCACGTTGCCGCACGCGCCCGACATGGTCGCCAAGTCGCCGGGTTGGTCTCCTACAAAGACGATGGCGGCGCGGTCACGGTGTGCGAATCACCAGGTTGCGGATCTCCGTCATGTCCTCCATCGCGAAACGCACTCCTTCGCGGCCAAGGCCGCTGTCCTTCACCCCGCCATAGGGCATGTTGTCCACCCGCCATGACGGCACGTCGCCAATGATCACTCCTCCCACTTCCAAAGTGTCCCAGGCCTGCTCCATTTTGTAGAGATCGCGCGTGAATATGCCGGCCTGCAGGCCGAATTTGCTTCGATTCACCTTCTCCAGCGCGGCGGTGAAATCCGTGTAGCGCTCGAGGATGGCCACCGGGCCGAATGCCTCTTCGGTTGAAATCATCGCATCATCCGGGACTCCCTCCAGCAGGGTCGCCTCGAACAGGTTGCCGATTCGGGCGCCGCCACAAAGCAGGGTGCTGCCGGCCTGAAGAGCCTGCCGCACCCAGGACTCCAACCGGCTGGCCTCCTTTTCCGATATCATCGGACCGATAAACGTTCGCTCATCGGCCGGATCGCCCATGACGAGGGCGCTGGCCCTTGCCACCATCAAATCACGAAACCGCTCGTAGATGGAATCATGGATCAGGATCCGCTGCACGCTGATGCAACTCTGCCCCGACTGATAAAACGCCCCGGTCAGCACGCGATCCAGGGCATCTTCCATATCATGCCAGTCCGGCTCGACCAGACAGGCGGCGTTGCCCCCCAATTCCAGCACCGTTTTCTTCTTTCCCGCTTCGGCCTTGAGTTTCCATCCGACCTCGGCCGAACCGGTGAAACTCAACAGCTTCAACCGTTCGTCGGTGATGAACAAGGCCGAGTCGTCCCGGCGTGCCGGCAGGATGGAGAATGCGCCCGGCGGCAAATCGGTTTCAGCCAGGATCTCACCGATGATAAGCGCCCCGACCGGCGTGCTGCTGGCAGGTTTGAGCACAAAAGGGCAGCCGACCGCCAGGGCCGGCGCGATCTTGTGCGCCACCAGATTCAAGGGGAAGTTGTAAGGCGAAATGAACGAACAGGCGCCGATCGGGAAACGCCGGAACATGCCACGGTAGCCACGCGCTCGCGGGGATATTTCCAGGTTCATGATCTCGCCGTCGATGCGGGTGGACTCTTCAGCCGCGATCTTGAATGTATCGATCAGACGGGAGACTTCGCCGCGGCTGTCCCGGATCGGCTTGCCCGCCTCGACGCACAAGGCTTCGGCGAGTTCTTCCTGCCGGGCTTCAAACCGCAGCACGCAATGCTCGAGTATCCGCCGCCGTTCATACGGCCGCAGGCCGCGCATCGCGGGTTCGGCTGCCACAGCCGAGGCGATTGCCCGGTCGATCAGCGCGGCATCAGCCAGCGATACCCACGTCGCCACTTTCGAGGAATATTTGTCCCTGACCTCCAGCTGCTCCTCGGTGTGCAACGGACGGTTGGCCAGATAAAGGGGGTATTTGGATTTCAGCATGGTCGTTTCCTCGGGCAATCCATGCGCGCCAAAGCGCGGCGGGGTTCCCGCCCCGCTCGGATCGCGAGCTGCGGTGGATGCGTGATGGTGTATACACCATGAGCCCGTTGGCGGCCGATCGACAAGTCCTTTCTTTTGATCGGAGACAGTTTGCCCGGCCCTTCCAGCAATCGGACATCGGCGTTGACAGCGCCGACGGAAACAATACTCGTGTATACTTATTGAAAACCGAGATCGCAAACGATCCGTTGCCTCGCGAATGACGCCCCCCTCTTCACCGATCTCGACCGCGAAGGCGAATTCGCGCATGCGCGGGTTGTTTCTCGAGAACCTCGGGGAGTTTCCATGCATCGCGGCCAACGAACGAATGCGGTCTGTCGCGCCTTGATGCGCTCCTCCCCTTGCCTGTCCCCCCATCCCCCGGAATGATTTCACAACGCTGGCGCGTGGCGCTTTTTCTCTTCGTAGCCGCGGGGCTCAACTATGCGGACCGGACGGCCCTCTCGTCGGTAATCCCGCCCTTGCGCGAAGACCTGGGAGCCACGGATGCGCAAATCGGCCTGGCCGGTCTGTTATTCCTGTGGTGTTACGCGATCGCCTCGCCATTCGCCGGGAACATCGCCGACCGCTTTTCGCGGTCCACGATTGTGATATGGAGTCTGGTGGGATGGAGCGTCGTCACGATCTGCACCGGGCTGGTGCAAAGCATGACGGCGCTCCTGGCCATGCGGGTGGCCCTGGGCCTCGCGGAATGTTTTTATCTTCCAGCAGCGACTGCGCTTCTGGGTGATCACCATGGCCCGTCCTCGCGTGGCAAGGCGATGGGGTTTCACATCCTCGGGCTCAACCTTGGCCTTGTCGTCGGTGGATCATGCGCGGGTTTGCTCGCCGAGCATTTTGGATGGCGACTGGGATTCTGGGTGCTCGGAGGACTCGGGTTGCTGCTGGCGATGACCTCGAAGTATTTTCTGAGCGACGGACCGCTGCAAACCGCCCCCGACGCTTCCGAAACCCGAAAAGCCAGCGCCAAGCAAGCGTGGCTATATTTGATGCGCGTTCCGTCGTTCTACTGTCTCCTGCTCGCCGCCATGACGGCAGGCGTGGCATCCTGGATATTTCTTTCCTGGCTGCCCTTGTTCTTCGCGGAAAACTACGGAATGGGCCTGGGCGCGGCCGGGCTTGCCGGCGTGGCGCTCTATAAGGTTCCCGTCTTTGTCGGAATCGGAATCGGCGGCTGGCTGTCGGATGCGGTCGCGCTCCGGAACCGTCGGGGACGAGTCCTCATCAAAGGCCTGTCGTTCATCGCCAGCGCGCCATTTCTTTTCCTTTTCATCGGGGCTCCAACCTTCGCGCTGGTCATAACGATGATGGTCCTCTCTTCACTGATCCGCGCCATCGGACTTCCCAGCGAGCATCCCCTGATTTGCGATGTCGTCCCCGCCCGGTTTCGATCCACTGCCGTCGGTATTTTCAACACCTGCGGATCAGCGGCCGGCGGGCTCGGCGTCTTGTTGGCCGGCATCTTCAAGCAGGATCTCGGACTCAACCTCATCTTTGGAGCCTCGTCGTTTATTTATATCCTCGCGGGCGCGGTGCTGCTGTTGGCCTACTGGTTTTTCATCGCGAAAGACATGGACCGCGCAAACGCCTTCGAGGCGCGACACACGCAAGGCAGCAGACAAATTTTATGCACATGAAATCCTGGCACTCCCTCGAGGGAAAAACAATCTGGGTCACCGGCGGCGCCGGCTACCTCGGATCGGCGATCACCGCCCAGCTCGACGCGCACTGCGCGAAGGTGATCTGTTTCGATCTGGCGGACCGCGCCGACTCGCTCGTGCGGCAGCGCGGTCTCGAGCGCACGATCGGGCAGGCGCTCGACGTCACCGACGTCGACGGGCTGCCTGCCGCCATCGATGCCGTTGTCGAGAAACACGGCCTGCCTGATGGACTGGTGCATCTGCCGACCGCGTCGTCACGCAATCGCACGGTCGAGACGCTCTCCACCACTGAATTCAGCAGGACTTTCGATCGCGCGCTCACTCCCACTTTCGTCTTCTGCCGCGAGCTGGCCGAGCGGATGAAAACCCGCGGCGCCGGCGCCTTCGTTCTTTTCGCCAGCATGTACGGCGTCGTCGCGCCCGACCCACGGATCTATCGCGCGCCGATGACTCCCAACCCGATCGACTACGGCGCCGCCAAGGCTGCACTCATCCAGATGACGCGCTACCTTGCGGTGCACTATGGTCCGGCCGGGTTGCGCTTCAATTGCGTCACGCCAGGACCATTTCCGAATCCCACGGTGCAGCAGTCCGATCCGCAATTCATCGCCGAACTCGCGAACAAGACCGCGCTCGGGCGCATCGGCCAGAACTCCGAAATTGCCGGTCCCGCGCTTTTCCTCCTCACCGACAGCGCCTCCTTCGTCACAGGCCAAAGTCTCGTGGTCGACGGCGGCTGGACAGCCTGGTGAGAAACCGCCGCGGTTAACGGGCCACGCCTCCGGGCCGGTAGTCGCGTGATCGATGCGCCATCGCCGCGGTGGCTTCGCTCAGGTTGCCGAACATGCCCGCCGCCACTCCGGCGAACAATGCCGCGCCCAGGCAGGCGCGCTCGGAACAGTGGGTCGTGACGATCGGAGTTCCCAATCGATCGGCCTGCATTTGCAGCAGCAGCGGACTGCGCGCGCCGCCGCCCGTCGCCGCGATGCTTCGCGGCGACGCGCCGCCCATCACGCTTTCCAGCAGCGCTTGCTGCGCCGCGACGATTCGCTCGAGCAACGCCCGCACCGCGACACCATGCGGGTCCGCGGATTCTTCGGAAGCCGCGCCCGCGTGCTCCGCGCGGCGAATGAGTTCCTCGATGGTCAGCCCGGGCGCCGATCGGCGTTGATATTCCTCCAGTTGCCCCGCGCCGGCGGGATCGAAGGCGAGGCGGTAAAACCGTCGTCCGTCCGTATGCGATCCGTGGATACATTGCGGCGCCGGCACGACCTCGTCGACGAGCACGAGCGCGGCCAGCACGGTGCCGGTCGACACGCTCGCTTCGGCGAATTCTCCGATGCCCGAACCGATCGCAGCCGCATGATGATCGAGCGCGCCCACCGCAAAAGGAATTCCGGAAGGCACACCGAGAAGTTCTCTCGCCTGCGATCTCGTGCGTCCGCAAACGGCGCCGGGCGCAAGCGGGTCCGAGAGCCTGTCAGGATCGATGCCGAAAGCGACGAGGGCTTCGGACCACCACGCCCGCGCGCCGAGATCGTAAAGGCCGGTCAGCGCGGCGGTGCTGGCATCGCCCGCGCGCTGACCGGTGAGCGCGAAGGTCAGGAAATCGGAGACCGTCATGGCGTGCCGCGCGCGCGACCACAACGCCGGCTCATGCCGCGCGAACCACTGCCACTTCGCCGGCGCGCGCCCGGGCGAAACACCCGTGAGTCCAGTGGCACGACGATGCTCCGCCGAATGACCAAACTCGACCAGCGGAATCGCCAGCGACCCGACGCGCTGATCATTCCAGAAAACCAAGGGTGTGAGCGCGGATCCGTTCGAATCGAGCAGCACGCACGTGTTCGCCTGCGAGGAATACGATATGCCTGCGATCTCCTCGGCGCTCGCGCCGGCCTCCTTCAGCGCCGCTCCCAAGGCGCGTCGCAACCGTTCCCAGAAGTTTGCGACCGACAACTCGATCCGGCCCGGAGCGGGCGATTCCGGATCGACGGCGACCCGGCCCAGTCCGCGCAGCGCGCCGGTCGAATCGAAGAGGCCAACCTTGAAATACGACGTGCCGAGATCGATGCCGAGAAGGAGTGACATTGAAGCGGGCTCTCAGTTTTGCGCGCCCTCAGCGCTGTCCGACTTCGCCGAGCAGCGCGAGCGTCCGTTCGACGAAACGCGGCCCGTTTTCCACCTTGAATATCGCATTGGTCGCCTCATACGCGCCACGCTCGACCGCTTCGGGGGTGGCGATGTAGCCTTGCAGTTCACCATTCGCCAGCGTGATGAGGAAGGTTCCCGGCGCGCGCGTCTTCAACGCGAGGCCGTGCTCGACGAAAAACTCGCCCGGCCAACCCACGAACTTCCACGGACCCATCTGGACAATCTGGATCTCGGCGGGCGAGGCGCAGCGAACCGCGGCCGCGAGCCGTCCGTCCGCGGCGGCCTCCGCGAGCACCGCGGTTTTTTCCGCGCCAAACACGTCGCATTCGGCAGTCCGGACCGATGGACGAGGCGCGCCTCCAACACGCAGGCGGTCCAGCGCCGCCTGACTTTTCTGCAACGCGACCTGCGCCAGCCCGACGGATGGAAACACGCGCGGTTCGACATCCAGCATCGCGCGACGCCCGGAGATGAATGAAACAGGCTTGTATTCGATCGTCTCGATCGCCGCGGCGATGGCGCGGCCAAGGTTTTCGCCGATGCGCCGCGCCTCCTGGAAGGTGTTGGCGCGCGTCACGTGCCGCGGGCTCTGGTTGCCGGACGCGCCTTGATGATATATCACCGGACAGTTTTCGGAGAGCACTTCCTTGCGCAGCCACCGGCGGGTGAATCCGGGAAAGTCCGCGCTCACGAGCTTCGAGTCCTCGTGCAACACCGTCGGATGCATCCCATACACGGTCATGCACCCGATGAACCGGCGCGTGGCGAGTGATCGCGCCATGAAGACGGGCGCCTCCGCGTCAGTCGGCCCGGCCGGATGGCGCCGGTTCGAGCCCACGCCTTCAACGCGCGCCACCGCAAGACCACACTCGGCTGGCTCCGCGTTCTCCACGGCCATGCGGGCCGCGGCCACCATGCGATCCGCGACCCATTCGAGATAGGCCGGATCCACCTTCGGCACGACTGCATCCGCCAGGTTGCTCAGACTGTCGGTCATCACCGGCCCCGAATGCGTGTGCGTCGCGCTCAACATCACCGCCTCCACCGGCACTCCGGTCTCGGTTGCGATCCTTTCGCGCGCCGCGGCCGCGAAATCGCGGGAAAAATAGATCAAGTCGTTTGCCAGGAAAAGCGCCGCCCCGGTCTTGGATCGCAGATAGAGCGCGGCGCATTCCAGCGGATCGTGCACGCCGGCGCTGTGACGCGGAACGTGCGGATAACCGAAAAGAAAGACGCTCCCGGCGGGAGTGATGTCGGCCACGGCTGCGCCTGCCAGCGTCGGCGCAACGGGAACGCTGGGGCGGGTGTTGTTCGATGGCGGCATGCAACAAGCATGGGATGAGAGACCCTGCGCTGTAAATGTTATTTTATGTTCGTTTGGAGACATTGTTGACATTTCTTAACGCGCAGGACAAAACTCATCCCGCGTGAAAAAGTTTCCCTCCGCCGCGCGCCAGACGCGCATCCGCGAACGCCTTGCCGCACAGCCCGGCGTGGCCATTGGGGATCTCGCGCGGGAGTTCGGCGTGAGCGAAATGACCGTCCGCCGCGACCTCGACGCGCTCGAGGGGCAATCCCACATCCTGCGCACCCATGGAGGCGCGGTGCTGACAGAGCGGATGATTCTGGAGTTCGACTACCGCAACCGCCGCGAGCTGAACCGCCCCGCCAAGCGCGCCATCGCGGCGGAGGCGCGAAAGCTGATCCAGCCGGGCATGCGTCTGATTCTCGACACCGGCACGACGACGCTCGAACTCGCGGCCCTGCTGCACGACGGAAAGGATCTCACGATCATCACGCCCAGCCTCGCGGTCGCCTCCGAGCTGCAACACGCCTCCGGCGTGGAGGTGATTTTGCTCGGCGGCATCATCCGCCGCGGAAGTCCGGATCTCACCGGCCCGGTGACCGAGCATTGTCTCGAACTCTTTTCCGCCGACATTGCCTTCCAGGGCGTCGAAGGGATCGGTCCGGACGGGGCCGTGTACAACACCGATCTCCGGCTCGCCCGGGTCGACAGGCTGATGCGCAAGGCCTCGCGCCAGTGCTGCATACTCGCCGACAGCAGCAAGATCGGCACGACCGCCCTCGCCCGCTCCGGCTCGCTGGCGGACGTCCATTTTCTCATCACCGACAAGGGCGCGCCGGCGGCAGCGCGCCGGCATTTCGCCAGACTCGGGCCAAAAATCATCACCGTCACTCCATGATATTCCGCCATGCCAACATCAGCGCCTGACAACGACATATTTTCCACTCTGGACTGGGGCCGCGTCGACCTCGATCGAGTTCCCCATCTCCCCGTTCCTCCACCGGGCCCCGGGTCGAAGCAGCTTCACGATCGATGCACGAGGCACTTCAAAGGCCTGAGCGTCCAGGTGAAGCTTTTCCCCGTCGCGTTCGAATCAGGCTCGGGCTGCGTATTGCGCGACGTCGACGGCAATGAGTATATCGATTTTTCCTCGGGCATATACGTGACCACGCTCGGTCACTGCCACCCAAAGATCAGCGAAGGCATCGCCCGGGCGGCGTCGCAACTCATGAACGCCCATGACTTCACCACGCCGGTCAAAACCGAGCTGATGGAGAAACTGGCCGCGATCCTTCCCGGAGACCTCTCGGGTTTTCAACTCTACGATTCGGGCACGGCGGCGGTTGAAGCCGGCATTCGCGTTCTCCGCGCTGCGACGGGCAAACACGAAACCGTGAGCTGTTTCTACGATTTCCACGGCAAAACCTACGGCGCGGTGTCGCTCGGCCACATCCGCTCGCACGTATACGGCGCCACGCGCGCGCCGGGCTCGCACATGGTGCCGCGTCCCGATGCCTATCGGCCGATGTGGACGAAGCCGGACGGCGCGATCGACACCGATAAATACATCGAGTTTTACGGCGAATACCTCGACAAGGCGACCGTCGGCTCCGTCGCCGGCTTCGTGCTGGAGCCAATTCAGGGCTGGGGCGGCTCGGTCATGCCGCCGGACGATTTCTTTCCGAAGCTGCGCAAATTCTGCGACGATCGCAAAATCCTGTTGATGGCGGACGAGGTGCTGACGAGCTGGGGCCGCACGGGCAAATTCCTCTGCATGGAACACTGGGGCGTGGTCCCCGATGTCGTCACGATGGGCAAGGGATTCGGCAATGGTTTTCCCGTCACCTGCGTCGCGGTGCGCGAGCCCTTCAAGGAAAGCTTCGAGAGCATCTCGGCCTCGAGCAGCTACGGCGGCAACCCGATGGCGTGCGCCGCCGCTCTCATTTCCACCCAGGTGATCGAGGAGGAAAATCTGCTCGAGCACGCCACTCATCTCGGCAACGTCGCGCTCAAGCGGATGCAACGAATGAAGGAAGAGCACAGAATCGTCGGCGACGTGCGCGCGAAGGGCTGCCTCATGGGCATCGAACTGGTCAAGGATCGCGCGACAAAAGATCCGTTCAACCAGGCAGGCACGCTTGTATATCAAAAAGCATTCCGCAAAGGCCTGGCCTGGATCCCCGCGGGACATATCCTGCGCATGAGCCCGCCGATTGTGATGGACGAAGCCACGTTGCTGAAGGGTCTCGATTTGATCGACGAGGCCATTGGCGAAACAGCCCGGGAACTCGGTTACAACTGACCCACGTTTATGACCTCACCCCGTCTCAATCGTTTGTTTCATCCCGTCTCGCGCCGGTGCTTCGATGTGGCCATCGATCACGGTTTCTTCAACGAGCATGGATTTCTCGCCGGCATCGAAAACATCGATCGCGCCATCGCCATCGTCGCGGACGCCGCGCCGGACGCCATCCAGTTGACCGTCGGCCAGGCGCGGCATCTCCAGAAGCTTCCGGGGCGTTTCAAACCTTCGCTCGTCCTCCGCGTCGACGTGGCCAACGTTTACGGCCGCGCATTGCCGCGCAAGCTCTACAGCCGCATGATCGAAGAGCCCGTGGAGCAGGCGCTCCGCCTCGACGCAGCCTGCCTCTGCGTCAACCTGTTTCAGATTCCCGGTGAACCCGAGGTCGGCGAGGAATGCGTGCGCAATATCCTGCGCCTCAAGCCCGCGGCACAGCGCTTCGGCCTGCCGATGATGGTCGAGCCGCTCGTGTTTCAGCCCAACGAGAAAGCCGGCGGGTACATGGTCGACGGCGACGAGAAGAAGATCGTTCCGCTCGTGCGGCAGGCGGTCGAACTCGGCGCCGATATCATCAAGGCGGACCCGACCGACGATGTGAGCCGATACCACGAAGTGATCGAGGTCGCAGGCGACGTGCCCATCCTTGTGCGCGGCGGCGGCAAGGTGGGCGATCGCGAGATCCTCGAGCGCACCCACGCCCTCCTCGCGCAGGGCGCCTCCGGCATTGTTTACGGTCGCAATATCATCCAACACGCCAGGCCTGCCGCCATCACGAAGGCGCTCATGGGGATCGTGCATGATGGATTGGACGTCGACGCCGCGCTCGCGCTCGTCACGGCCTGAAACTCCTCGTTCCGCATCGATGTCGTCCCTGCTCATCCAAGACGCGCGCATCGTCGAGCCCGGCCGCCGGATCGTCGTGGGCGACGTCTTCGTGCGGGACGGCACAATCGTCGCGATAGGCGCGAGGCCGGCGAACGAGGCGGAAGACCTCAGTGTAATCGCGGGCAAAGGCCGTCTGCTCACACCCGGGCTGATCGACGTGCACACGCACGGGATCATGCGCAGCCTCTACGAATCCGGCGGGCAGGGCCTCCGCGCCGCTGCGCGCGAACTCGGCCGGTTCGGTGTCACCACGGTGTTGCCGACGATCATCCCCCACCCCGACGAGGAAACGTTCCGGCGTCTGGCGGAACTCGCCGCGGCGATTCCATCGGTCACGGAAGTCCATATACCGGGCTTGCATCTCGAAGGGCCCTTCATGGCAGTCGGCGGCGCGGCGTGCCCCACCCTGCCCGGCGATCTGGCTCTGCTTGATACATTATTCGGCGTGTGCGCGGGTCGCATCGCCGCCATGTCGCTCAGTCCGGACGCGCCAGACATTATTCCCGTCATCCGGCGGCTGCGGGAAAGGAATATTCGCGTGTTCCTGACGCATACGCGCGCCAGCGTGGAACAGACCGAAGCGGCGCTCGACGCTGGTGCCGCTCACGCGACGCACTTCTACGACGTCTTCCACGCCCCCGCGGAAACCGATCCCGGCGTGCGGCCCGTGGGCGCCGTCGAGGCCATTCTCGCCGATCCGCGCGCGACGGTGGACTTCATCGCGGACGGCGTGCATGTGCATCCCGCCGCCATTCGCGCCGCCGTGGCCGCCAAAGGTTGGACTGGCGTCATCCTCATCACCGACTCCAACATCGGCGCCGGGCTGCCGGCGGGCGTCTATGACACGCCGTGGGGATTCCAGATTCGCGTCTCTCCGGAAACCGCCGCGCGCCACGCGATCAAAAACTCCCTCGCCGGCAGCGCGCTCACCATGAACCGCGGCATCGCCAATCTGCTCCGCTGGCTCGAGTTGCCGCCGGAGAAGGTCTGGGCCATGGGCACGCTGAATCCCGCGCGGCTGCTCGGACTCGATCACAAAGGCCGGATGGAACCGGGCGCCGACGCCGATCTCGTGTTGTGGGAGGACGATCTCACGCCCGCCATGACGTGGGTGAATGGAAACCTTGTTTATGAAAAAGAGAAGCCCCGCATTTAGCCACGCCCCCGCGGAATTCGTTCCGTTTCGCGACCAGAAAGTCCTCGATCGCGTCCGCGCGATCAAACGAGAGGACATCACGAAGCATTGGAACCCCGACTATCGCATCACCGTCGTGCCCGACGCGGACATCGAGTTCCTGTGGCTGAACGACATGTTTTATCGCATCAAGACGGCCATGGATGAGGGCAGGCAGTTCGTGATGATCACGCCCAATCCGTGGCCACGATACGCGCGGCTTGCCTACATGCTCAACAAACACCGCGTGGACTGCCGCCGCCTGCATACGTTCAACATGGACGAGTATGCCAACGAGCACGGCGAAATCGCGCCGGAGTCGTGGGAGTTCGGCTTCATGCACGCCTTCAAGAAGCACTTCTGGTCGCAGCTCGAGCCGAAGCTTCGACCGCCCGCGAAGCAGGTGCGCGGCCCGAGCAACAGGAACATCAAAGTCTATGGCAAGATGCTGGCCGACCTCGGCGGCGCCGATATTTGCTATAGCGGTCCGGGTTGGACCGGCCACCTCGCGTTCATCGATCCCGGCGCTCCGGAGTTCACCGCCGCTTCGCTCGAGGAATGGAAACAAATGGGGCCCCGTATTTGCGCGCTGCATCCATTGACGATCGCGCAGAACTCCCTCCACGGCAGCTTCGGCTCCAGCGGAGACGTCGCCGCGGTGCCGCCCAAGGCCGCGACCATCGGACCGGCGGAAGTCGTCGCCGCCAGGCATCGCATCCAGACCCACTCCATTTCAGTTGGCGGAACCTTCACTTCCTGGCAGCGGCTCACCACGCGACTTGTGCTCCATGGTCCCGTGACGCCGTCGGTCCCGGAGTCCCTGCTCCAAACGCTTCGGACCGATGTGTGGGTTTCCGAGACCGCGGCGGCAAACATCGAGCCCCGCTGGGACAGGGGTTACTGACTTGCTGGCTGGAGTCCCGCGCCGCGCACCCCGGCGCATCGGCGGGCGGCATTGGCAGCGCCCGGACACGATTGATCTCGACGCACGCGAGCGCAGCATTTATTTTGCATGCATTCCTGCCTTGCCGCCATGAGTGAAGTAAACTCGCGTCTCGCCTACGATTACATCAAAAAACGGATCCTCGAGGGCAAACTCCCGCCGGGAGCCAAGCTCGCCACGGGGCTCCTCGCGGAGGAACTGGGGCTGAGCCGCACTCCCATCCGCGAGGCCCTCCTGCAACTCGAGACCGAGGGCCTCGTGGAAACCAAGCCGCGCCAGGGAGCACGGGTGAAAAGCATGAGCGTGGACGCGTTCAAGGAGATATGCGAACTGCGTCTCGCGCTCGAAGCGCATGCGGCATACCTCGCGGCCAACAGTCGCGTCGAAACCGATATCGCGCTGCTTTCCCGCAGCCTGACGGCGCTGGAAACCCTCACCCGCGAACATGCCGGCAAGCCGAGCTCTCCAGGCATGGAGACCGCTTTGGCCAACGAAGACATCAAGTTCCACGTCGCCATTCTTTCCGCGGCCAAGAATTCAGCCATCAAGGAGGAAATTTTCCGGCTCCATTTGATCAACCGCATCGCTTCCGATCAAAACGGGAAACGTCCCGACATGGGACTGACCGATGAACAGTTGGACGAAAGGCGCCAGTCGATCTTCGCCGAACACAAACGCATCTTCGAAGCCATCCGCGACCGGCGACCCCGCGAGGCCCGCGATGCGATGCAGGAACACATTCAGAAGATCATCGACAATGTGGTCATGGCGGCGGCGCTGGCCAGGAGCGCCCCCGAGTCCGACGAAGTTCCCAAAGAGCTTTATTATCTCTAAGGAGTCGCGCGCTCGGCCCCATGACGACCGCGTCGGTTGGGCCAGCCATCCCGCGTTGGCTGCCGCAGTCGGATTTGCCGACAAAGGTCCTTGATTTTTGCATGCAAAACGACGCAGATTGACGGACCGCTTCCTTTCGCGGTCTTCCCTGGCCTTTCGTTCCGACGAGTTCCGCCTTTCGGGCGAAACGAAAGCATCACGCCCTCAGCCAATCCAGATCCTCGTCTTTGCGCACTCATGCAGCTTTTGGACATCGTCGTCATCGCCGTTTATATGTCGGGCATTGTCTGGGCGGGCATTCGGAGCCGATCGAAGAAGAAGGATGCCGACTCGTTTTTCACCGCCAAGGGCGCCTTCACCGGAAGGCTCGGCATGATTCTGGTCGGGCTCAGCATGGTGGCCACGCTCTTCAGCGGGATCAGTTTCGTGGTCTACACCAGCAGCGCTTACAGCGATGGAGCCGCCATCATATTGGGAGCGGTCACCCTTCCAATCGCCTGGCTCGTGTTGCGCTTCTGGTTCCTGCCCCGCTATCTGGCAGGCGACGACTCCCATCCCTACGACATCATCGAGCGCCGGCTGGGCGCAGAGGTCCGCCTCTGTGTGTCCGCCATGTTCATCCTCCTTCGGCTTGGATGGATGGCCGTCATGCTCGTCGCCCCCACGCTCATCCTGATGGGCGCCGCGGGCTTGGGCCCCGCGTGGTTCTGGCCGATCGTGGCCATCACCGGATTGGTCTGCACACTCTACACGTCCATCGGCGGAATCCGCGGGGTGATCGTCACCGATGCGATCCAGTTCGTCGTCATGGTTTCCGGGATTGTCTTTATCATCGGCGCGATCCTTTGGAAAATCGGCGTCCCGGGAGGCGAAATCATCACTCAACTCGCGGACTCCGGCCATTTGAGGATCTTCGATTTCTCGTTCAACCCTTATGATTCATTTACCTTCTGGGGGTTGATGATCGGTTTGAGCGTTGCCAATCTTGGATCCTACATGGGCGACCTGATGATGCTGCAACGCTACATGGCCTCTGGTTCCCCGCGCGTCGCGGCCCGCGCCTTCGCCGTCAATGTCTGGGGCGGCGTCATACTGATCGTCACGCTTGTCGTGGTCGGTCTGCTGCTTTGGGCCTGGTATCAAAACCATCACGACCCGGGCCTCCCCGGGCAGGCGGATCAGGTGCTCGCTTATTTCATCGCGCGGGAGCTGCCGGCCGGGTTGTCGGGACTGTTGATCGCCTCCATTCTTGCCGCGACCATGAGCAGCATGACGAGCGGGATCATCGCCCTGGCCAGCACGCTGACCAACGACTGGATCAAGCGCTTTGGCCGCCCCCGTTCGGAAGCGGAGCTTCTTCGGTTCGGACGCTGCGCCAGCATCGGCATCGGCGTGCTGGCCGTGCTGGCGGCGGGTTTCGCGAGCAAACTGGGAACGATGTTCGAGATCTCGCAGGCTGTGCTGGGGGTGTTTCTCGGTCCGATGTGCGGCTGCATGATCGTCGTCGTGTCAAACTGGACAGTGCGTCCCGGCATGGCGCTCACGGGCCTCGCTCTCGGAACCTGCGCCGGATGGATGATAACATTCTCCCCGATCGCGGTGATATGGGTCGCGCCGGCCTCGACCGCAGTCACCTTGCTGGTTTCGCTCATGTTCCGCCCGCAACCTGACGTTCGCGTGGCGGTGTCGACCGTGAAATAGCCCGCCTGCCCGCCGCTCAGAGCGGCGGGCGACCCGGGCGCCGCCCCTCTCCGCGAGCCCTTATATCAATCCCAGCTTCCGCAGAACCTCGGGTGGCGGCCCCTCGAAGGTCAGCGAAGGCATGTTGCCCGTGTAGCCGATGTCCCGCATCCCTTCCTTGGGCGTGTAGTAACCGCCCGCGGTGATATCGCGAAAACGTGCGAAGAAACGGGCCGGCTGCTGGAAACGCGGCGCCGCGCGGGGCAGATAACAGATGTCGTCGCAGATGCTGTGCTTCCCGGATTCCCCGAGGTCCGCAAACCCGGCGTCAAACCGTTCGCGCGCTTCCCCATCGATCCACGCCAGGCCCTCCAGAATGAGCGCCCGGTCCGCCGCTTGATCGGAGTACGGGGCGCTGATCCATTCATCGATGAAGTCCGGCACCCCCACCGCCGAGGCGCTGGGCGAGGAGCCGTCCGCCGGCAGAATGACATCGCACAACGCGATGACGATGCGCCGTTGTTCCGCTGTCAGAGTCAACGGCCAGAGATCGCCAGGCTGGTAATCCTTGAACAGCGCGGGATCGGAACCGTAACCCGGGGCGTTGATCGGTGACGGCAACCGGCTCTCGGCGGCCGGAGATCGTCGATCCAACAATGTCATGGAAGCGGCCGCGGCGAGCATCCATTTGATGGCGACGCGACGATCGATTCGATTGGGCGCGGGATCCTGCATGGCTAAATATTTCCTTTCCGCAATTCTTCGAGGAGATGGTCGCTCGCGCGCCAGGCCAGCGCCATGATCGTGAGCGTCGGGTTCTTGTCGGCATTGGAACAGAATGGTCCGCCGTCGGTGACGAAGAGGTTTTTCACGTCCCACGCCTGACACCAGCCGTTGGTGACCGAGGTCTCCGGATCGTCGCCCATGATGGTCCCGCCGACTTCGTGAATGATTCTGCCCCCATGCTCGATCGCATCCGCGCCGTCTGCCTGGGGAGGCGTCAATACACGCCCGCCCATGGCTTCGATCAGCGAAGCGAACGTCTTCTGCATGTGCGCCGCCTGCCGGGTTTCGTGATCAGACCATTTCCAGTGAAAGCGCAGGACGGGAATGCCCCACTTGTCCTTCACCGTCGGGTCGAGCTCGCAAAACGAGCCCTCGTTCGGAATCATCTCCCCTCGCCCGGCAAAACTGATGAACGAGCCGTAGTAACGCCGGGCGTCTTCACGGAACTTGCGGCCGTAGCTCCCCCCGGTGACCCACTCCAGCCCGGCGACGGTGTGCAGCGACGGCATGTGCCGCCCGCTGCCGAACTCGATATGATAACCGCGGGCGAAGTCCAAAGCCCCCGCCTGTTGTTCGCGGTAAAGCCACCATGGAGCATATACGTGGTGGCCGCCCGCGCCATCCTCGTTGTGGAGCGGCAGATTTTCCAGCAAGGGGATTTGACCGGACAGCCTCGTGCCCACTGTATCCATGATATATTTGCCCACCTTGCCACTGCGATTGGCCAGTCCGTCGGGAAACAGGGGCGAAGCCGAATTGAGCAGGATGCGCGCGGACTCGGCCGCGCTCGCGGCCAGCACGACCACGCGGGCGCGGGCGCGCTCCTCCCTGCCGGTGGTTTTATCGATGAACAACACGCCCGTGGCCTTGCCGGCGGCGTCGACCGTCACCTCGCGCGCCATCGCGTTGGAAACGATGTCGAGGTTCCCTGTGGCGAGCGCCGGCGGGAGGTGAACCGTGGTCGATTGATAGGTCGCCTTGATCGAGCAGCCGCGACCGCACTCCGTCGCCCAGAAACAGGCCGCGCGCTGTCTCATCGCCTCTCCGAGCAGCCGCTGGGCTTTCGGGTTCCCGGGATGCAACAGGCCCGGCAGCCGATCCGCGTCGAGCTGCCGCGTAAGCACGGCCCGGTGGATGGGGATGACCGGAATCCCGAGCTTCGCGGCGCGCGCCCGGGCCAGTTGTTCACCCGCGCGCGCCTTCGGCGGAGGCAACAGGATGCCGGCCGGAGAATCGGGCGTGTTCTCCAGGCCCTCGTTCGTGCCGTACACGCCGATCAGCCGCTCGACCCGGTCGTAGTAGGGAGCGACATCCTCGTAGTCGATCGGCCAGTCGAAACCGAGCCCGTCGCGACGACGACACTTGAAGTCGTAGGGGCCATTGCGCAGCGAAATGCGCCCCCAGTGATTCGTGCGGCCGCCCAGCATGCGCGCGCGCCACCAATCGAACTGGCGGGCGGGATCCGACGACGCGTTCGTGTAGGGTTCGCCCGGCACCTGCCAGCCGCCGTCCACCGTCGCGTCGTAGAAACCAAACGGCTTGTCGGGCGTGCCCGCCGCGCGCAGCGGAGCCTGGGAATGATCCTGGAACATCGGCGTCTCGCTCACCGGGTCGTAATTGCGCCCCGCCTCCAGCATGAGCACCTGCGCGCCTTCCATGGTCAATGTGTAGGCGGCCTGCGCCCCGCCCGCGCCAGACCCGACGACGATCACATCGTAACGCTTCTTGATCTGATCGGAAGTGAGATGAGCCATGGGGAAATGATGTGAACTCCTGTGTGATCGTTTATCTAATGGATGGGGTCGAAGCCGTCGCAGGTCGGTCGAGCAAGGTGAACTCCTTGGGATAAGCAAGAGCGGATCGCACACGGAGATGCCTGACACCGTCCGCCCACACCGCCGGACGCTCGTCAGGACTCGACGACTCGAGAACAAGGCCGTCAATCGTCACGTTGCCGGCATGCCTCAGATAGAGCCCCCAGGCCGGCAGGCGGCCGAACATGCCGTGCATGGGGTATCGGTCGCTATTGGCCGGGACGTCGTTCGATATATCCGCTCGCACGCCACCTCCGGGCAATCCGCGCAAAGTGATATTGCGCAAGTCGAGGTTCGTTATCGGATGGTTGGGCAGGCCGCTGATGAAATTGTCGGCCACGGGCATCACCTCGTCGTGCGCCGGGCCAAGCGACGACATGCCGTGGGCTTCGAGCAAGCGACGAAACCTGAGCGCGGCAAACGTCGCATCGAGGTTGCGAATGGCGACGTTGCTTATGGAACCCGGCGAGGGAGGACTGGTCGCGCCGGGCTCCGTGTATAGGAGCCGATCGCCCACATGGATGAGAATCGCCGCGTAGGCGTCGCGCAAAATCACATTCTCGATCGTCACGTTTCGCACCTGGGCGCCGTCCACACTGTAAATATTGATCCCCCGGGTGCCGTGAACCGTGAGGTTCCGCACGACGATGTTCTCGAACGGCCCAAAGCTCTCCGTGCCGATCTTCACCGCCGATTTCCGGCCAAACACCGTGCAGTTCTCCACCACGATATCGCGCGTGCCGTGATCCGCGGTCAGGTTGCTCTTGAACACGATGGCGTCATCATCCGCAATGATCGTGGAGTCCGCCAATCGCACCTGATGACACTCGACCAGATCGATGCCGTCGTTGTTGCGATCCGGCAGACAGGCCTCCACTCGAGTCCCTCGGATGTCCACCCGGCGACATTGCACATAATGCTGGGTCCAGGCGGCGCTGGCGCGGGTGGTGATGTTCTCCACACGCACATCTTCGCATCGCACAAAGCAGATGATGCTCGGCCGGACGCCCGACGACGGAAACATGCCGCCATTGCCGTCGATCACGCCGCCGCCCTCTATCGCAATATCCCGCTGACCGCGGGCAAAGATCATGCCCGCGGCCTGCGGCGGGGCCGTGGGGCCCGATTCCTCCGCGCTGTTCATGCGGCGCGCCGCCAGCTCATGGGCGGGATAGGCCCCTTCCGCTGGCGCGCGGCCTTTCAATACCGCGCTCTCCTCGACGCGCAAAGCGACATGGGAGCGCAACTCGACCGAGCCGATGACATAGGTTCCCTCGGCGACGACGACCACTCCGCCTCCGGCATGGTGAACGGCATCGATCGCGCCCTGCACCGCGGCGGTATCGAGCGTGACACCATCACCCACCGCGCCATGCTCACGCACGTCGATCCGCGTCGCTTCCGCGATGCACGGAGACAGAAACAGCAATATCAGGACGGGCAGATGGCGCGGGCGAGCGATCGTCATGCAGTGGAAGGCAGGTCAAAGAACCTCCGTGCGTTCTTCGAAAGAATCAATTCCCGATCCCCGGCGCTGATGGCGGCGGAATCGATGCGCGCTCGCTGCACGGCGACATGATGAAGCGGAGTATCGCTGCCGAAGAGCAGGCGCCCGGCTCCAATCTCCTTCACCGCCCACTCGATCAAGCCGGGCATGATGCTGCGCGCGCTGGAAGTATCGACGCAGAGATTGTCGTTCCTGGCCTGCTGCACGGCCCGGACCTGGAGATCCAACCGTTGATTGTCGCCCGCGCCATTTCCGAGATGCGCCAACAGAAGCCTGACTCCGGGGTGCGCATTGGCAAACGGCACAAACGTTGCCGGCAGGCTGTTCGGACAACCGCTGTGAGTCATCACCGGAGCGGCCACCTCCTCGAAGAAGCGAAACAAAGCCGGGCCGTGGTCGGCTATCCGATACCCATGTTCCTCGGGATGAATCTTGATGCCCACGCACCAGGGGGCATTTAACATATCGCGCGCCTGATCGTACGTGCGAGGCTGGAGAGGATTCACCACCACGTACTGCAACAGCCCGGGCACATCGCAAACATCACGGAATGCCGCATCGTTGGCCGCCGGCACGTCCGCCTTGTTTCGCGGAAGCAAGGCCGCGAGCGGCGACACGATCGTCCGCTCCACCCCACAATCCCGCGCGCGCGCGGCCACCTCGGTTGCCGCGGCGCTCATGAACTCGTTCGCAAACTGAACGGCGCCGCCGCGCCGACACTTCCCATAGTGTCCGTGCACATCGATCGCGGGGGTCATTTGAAATGCGCAGACTCAATCGCCTGCCGGATATCGCAGATGAGCAATATTCGTATGACAGTCGATCATTCGGCGTCCTGCTTCCCCGGCTGTTCGGAAAAGTCGTACGTGAACAGCGTGGCGTCTCGAATCTCGAACCTCAGCCGCATCTCTCCGACCGGCGCCTCGCTGATCGACCGCCCTCGCCAGCGCACGGGCGCTTCAAATCCGGACGCCGCAACCGGATCGCACTCCTCCGCCGTGAATCCAGGAATGGGATCGCCGAAATCGTCGCGCAGCTCGACCCGCACCGAACCCTCGGGAAATTCGATCGTGGCATTCACGACAAGATCGCCAGCCGTGGGCCTTGAGAATGGCCGCGTCAGCGCAAATCCCGTCTGGTCCTGCGCCGGCCTCAGTCCGATCAATCGATCGCGATCCGCGATGGCCAATCCGGCAGCGGGCGCCTGATCCGCCAGCAGATGCGGCTCGCGAGCGCCGGCATAGTAGAACCAAAGCTCGTCGCCAACCGGGACGGGGCCTTCAGCAGGAACGACCATCTCGCTGTCCCACTCCCCTTCCGCGCCCACGGCGAGCGCGACAGGATGATCGCCGATCAGGCGCCATTCCAGCCCGTCCTCGCTCCACGCGAGTTCCATATGCATGCTTCCCGTTGTCCGATCGAAAACCTGCAGCATGCCAAAGAAGAGATCCGCGCGCCGGAAAACGGTCATGCCATAGTACTCGGGCGCCTCGTCCTCGTCGGGAATGAGGATGGTGCGCTCGTGCGTCCAGTTCCTCAGATCCTTGCTTATTTGCACGGACACCCGGCGCTTGTGATCGCCCGCGTAGGCGCGAGGGCGGCAATAAATCAACCAGCGGTCCCGCACTTCGTCATATACCAGATTGTTCGCTGTATCGCTGTGATAGGGCAGCGTGGGCTCCTCCTGCAACCAGGTGAAGGCCTTCCCGTCGTCGCTGGTCGAAATCCTCAACCCGCCCGCCTCATTGTGCAACGCGATGAACCGCCCTGGAAAGACGTCCGGCTTGGGATTGAACTCCACGTCGATCCCCTGGGTCTTTTCGCGCCCCAGCTTGATCAGGTTGTTTCTCGGATCCTCGGGCAACCGGTCGAACACGCCGAGCACGGGGCGCTTCCAAACCAATCCGTCCTCGGACTCGGCATAGGCCACGTTGTAGGCGAAGGGCTCCTTGCTGTAGTATCGCTCCTTGACCCATACGCCGTACCACATGCGATACAGCCCGTGCGCGGCATCGTAACGCGCCACCGCCGGCCAAAGGCCCGTCCCCTCCCATTCGAAGGCCTTCACCATCACTGGATTGGCCGGATGCTTTCGAAAGGGAGGTGAAACGCGATTCAACAGCCACCGATCCTCCAGAACGCGGGTGTCGCACAGGAAGTAAGGCCCCTTTGCCGCCGACACCTGATATTCCCAATCCACCGGCTGCCGGGGAGCCGCCACCATGGCCATGCATCCCATCTTGAAGATGAACAATCCGATGATGTTGCGCCTTCCCCGCATAAACGATGCCAGTACGCCGTCCGTCAGTTTACTCCAGGCCATGGCGCGCGTTCTCATTCAAGGCGGCTCTCATGTCATCGAGCGGATTCGGGCTTACCATTTATAGTCGAGCGCGGCCCGAACGGAAAGCCCCTCGGAGGCCGCCACCAGGCCAGTGGCCGCGTACCCGATGACATAACGCTTGTCCGTGACATTGTTCACGTTCAACTGCACGCGCCAGTTGTCGTTGAAGCGATACGCGCCGAACACGTTGTAGGTGGTTGGAAAATCGATCAGATACGGGCTGTTGATCTTCGGCCCCTGATCGTACAAGCCGGCTCCGAGCATCAAGCCTTTCAACGGTCCGTCCAGCCAGGCGTACTTGCCCATGATGCTGTAGCTTTCCTTGACGGAGTCCTTGCTGGGGGCGTTGGTGCTCGCGTCGATGGTGTCGGCATTGTAATAGGTCACGACGGAGTCGAAGCGTCCACTGCCCACCGTGGCGCTGATGCCGAAATCCACCTCCCACCCCTTGCTCGTGTTCTGCGCCGATTGCGCCTTGATCAGCTCCCCTCGCGAGTTGAACTCGCCGGTGATGACCTCGACATTCGTAAGCGCCATGTCGAAATAGGTGAGCGCGCCGAAGGCATGGATGTTTTCCGACAATCGCCTGTCCATCTTCACGCCAATCTCGTCCAGTTGTCCCTCCTGATTTCTTCTCAACCGGGGGACCTCCTCGTTGGTGAATCCGCTCTGCAGGAACAGATTCTCCGCGTTCGTGTAATAGAGCGTAACCGTCGGCAACACCTTGAAAAGAGCCCCGTACTTGTGCGTGCGAAACACGGGGTTCGCCGTTTCACTTTGATTGCCGTTCACGCGATTGACGCCTCGCGACGTGGAATCGATCCAGCGCAGGCCTCCGATCACGGAGATCCGCTCGTCCCAGAACGAGACACTGTTCTGCACGTAATACGAAACGGAATCGGTCTTCGTCCGGCTGCTGCTGGTGAAAGGTGGAAGACTGCCCACAGGAATCACGGCGTCGTCGTCGGCGGATAAATCGGGGGCCCGGACATCGATGGCCGGAAGGGAGAGCACCAGTTGGTCCTGCCCTTGGGACTGCCTGCGGTAGTCGCCGCCGAACGAAAAATCATTGGTGAAAGCCGTCCGGCGCAACCGATGGAGATAGTCGAGCTGGAAGGTGTGCGAGAATTCGATGACGTCCAGGGGTATGTCCTGCCTGGCGAGGGTATGACCGTCGGCGGCCAGCGTGATCCCGCGAATCAGACGGCTGTTCTGCTTTCCGTCAGCGTGGGTGTAAAACATGCGCAGATTGGAATTCGCGGTCACCTTGACCAGATACTCGGCGCTCAGATAGAACTCCCTGGCGTTGAAAAACACATCCTTTTCCCGAGCCGCGCTGAAGCTCTTGGTCGAATACTCGTTCAGGACGGCGAAGCGTGTGGAGCTCAGGTCCAGGAAATCGGACGCATATAAATAGCTGTCGTCCTGAAACCAATACCAGTTCACGTTGAGGCTCGAATTCTTTTCCTTGCCGAGGTAAAGGAGGAATGCGCCACCGATGAAGGCTTGGTCCAGCGATTCCATGTCCTTCTTTCGATCGCCCGTTGTTCCGCCGAGGGTCAGCCGGTACATGACATCCAGATCGTCGGACTTGTGGAGGGGCCCGGATACATTGACCTCTCCGCGCATATAGCCATTGTCCCCGATTGTGGCCCTGGCCTGCCCGCCAAATTGGGCGGTGGGCTTCTTGCTCACCAGGTTCACGACGCCTCCCAGCGCCTCGTTGACGCCCAGCAGCATCGCCGCGGGACCCTTGATGACTTCCACCCGCTCGATGTCGTACATCGATTGCCCCTTGAACGACTTCACCCTTACCCCATTGCGCAGGTTTCCACTCACACGAAAGCCGCGGATGTTGAAATCGTCATACTGCAAGTTCGCCGTCACCCCGCTCACGCCGTATGTGACCGCTTCGGTGATCGAAACCGCGCCGAGGTCGTCGAGCAGCTCTCGATTGATGATGGAGACGGCGGCGGGAACGTTGAGCAGGTCCTTGGCGGAGCGGCTTCCAATCAGGGTCTGCTGATCGTGGTATCCGGAGCTGCCGTCGTTCGTGACCGTGAACGGAGAAAGAACATAGACATTCGACTCGTCCGTCTCTTCGCTCGCCGCAACGGTCGATGTCTGGGCGTCGAGAGAGACGGCAGCGGACGTGAGGCCGAAAAGGAGCAGCGTCTTCAGAGACACCCCCCGGGTGGGACCGACATTCTTGGGTAGTTTGTTCATGATGGAAGCAACTCGGGTCCAGTTTGCCGGGCCTGATTCGGCCAGCACTCCGGCGGCACGAGACGCGGGGGGCCACTTGGATCCGAATTGCATGCACTTTTTTAATTACGCATGCAGTGTCAACCGAAATTGAGGAAAACGTTTCCCTCGAAGCCTCCAAGAGCGCAAGCAGCCCGGCCACGCCCGCGATGCAAGCGCGCGATTCCGTGGATAACGCTTGCGGCCAGCACACGGTCCAACATTTTGCATACTTTATTTTCCCCGGAACACTTTCTCATTCTTTGATGAATTCACTTCCCGTTGTCTTGGTGATTGGATGCGGCAGCATCGGCGAAAGGCACATCAGAACGTTTCAGCAAACCGACCGTTGCCGGGTCGTCGCGTGCGACGTTCGTGAAGAGGTGCGCGCGGCCATGCGCAGCCGTTACCGTGTGGCCACGGTCGCCAATTGGCAGGAAGCGCTCGCCGCGGGAGGAATCAACGCCGCGATAATCGCCACGCCGGCCGACAGCCACGTCCACCTGGCGCGCGAGAGCCTCGATCGAGGCCTCGACTGCCTGATCGAAAAGCCGCTGGCCATCGATCTGGAGGGCGTTCGCGAACTGGCGATGGCGCGCGACCGGAGCGGACGGATTGCGGCGGTTGCGTATGTCCAACGATTCCGTCCCGCATTCACGGCCGCGTCCGATTTCATTCGTGGCGGCTCGTTCGGGCGAATCCTGCAGGCAACGGCGATCTCGGGGCAGGATTTCGCCGCGCTGCGTCCTGGATATCAACACGTCTATTATCGCGACCGCGCCACCGGAGGCGGGGCGATCCAGGATGCGTTGACCCACTTGGTGAACGCGATCGAATGGATCCTCGGCCCCACCGAATCCGTTTTCTGCGCGGCCGATCATCTCGCGCTGCCGGGTGTCGAGGTCGAGGACACCGTGGCCGTCATTGCGCGAAACGGACACGCGATCGTTTCCTACGCCCTGAACCAGTTTCAGGCTCCGAACGAAACGATTCTGCAGTTCAACGCCGGGAAGGGCAGCATCAGGATCGAGTTCGCCGCCAACCGATGGGGAACGCTCCCCAAGGGGGCAACCGCATGGGACTGGCACGAGCATCCCCTGCTCGCAAGAGACAGCCTCTTCGCCGCCCAGGCGCATTCGTTCCTCGATCTCTGCGAAAAGAAGCCCTCCATGCTGGCCACCCTGGAGGAGGGAATCCGCGCAGTGGCGTTCAATCTCGCCGCTTTCGAATCGATCGAGAAGCGCGCGCAGATCCGCGTCTGCGACGCCCGGCCGTCGCGCGTCGGCATCAATCCACTCGTAAGCGCATAACGCTGTCCCAGTGCTATTGAAAAGACTTACGGGATCCTATGGCCTTCATCAAGTCACTGCTTCCATGTCTCTGGCAGCGCAGCTTGGAAGACGTCAAAATCGACCTCGCTTGCTCCTTCGTACGGCGGGAGAAGTCGCAGCGGAAAACTGCGGTCCGTGACGCGGTACAGCATCTTGTCGAACGCGCCATCGATGTGGTAGCGACCACCGCAGGCCTGCTTCAGCGCCGCGCCCACGCGCAGCAGGTCCGCCAGCATCGCCTCGCGCGTCGCATCGTCAGCCGCAACGAATTCCTTCGCGCGATCCGCATTGACCGAGGCGATGGAAATCAACAATCCGCAATCGCCGATCTGCCGGCCCAGCACATAACCCCGCTCGGTGAAATAGAACCTCAGCTGAGATGGCAGCGCCATGTATTCTCTGATCAGCGCCGGATCGGAGACGCTGGCCTTCACAGCGACCAGGTTCGGATGCCGCGGGAGGAGCCGGGCGTAATCCGCCGCGCTCATTCTAATTAGCTTTCAAGATGAGACTCATTATCCATGGCCAGCAAGTGATG
>CAZFCY010000025.1:0-5774 GCA_964517665.1 uncultured Opitutaceae bacterium
GCGCGCGGCCGTTCACGCCCGTGCCGCCCGGGGAACAACAACGCGCGCTCGCCATCCTCCGGGAGCACGTCTTCGCGCCGTCGGCGCTTCAGCTTTCGCCGGAGCTGGTCGCGCAGTTGAAAAGGCGCCGCCGCGGATTCCACGCCTTCGAACAGCCCGACGAGCCGCGCCTGCACGAGGCGATCGCCGCGATCCAGGGCCGCATCCTCGATCATCTCCTGCACCCGCGCATGCTCGCGCGCATGACCGACGCCCGGCTCTACGGCGGCGCGTATCCAGTTGCCGACTACGGCGCCGACCTCACCGCCGCGCTCTTCGCGGACGACACGCCGGGCGACGTGAACACCGTGCGCCAGAACCTGCAGTCGGATTACGTGCGGCGCCTCGAGGAGATGCTCGATCGCGAAACCACGCCGGACCACCGCGCCACGGCCCGCGCGATGGCCTTGCAGCAGCTCGAGGAGATCCGCTCGCTCGTGGCCGCGGCTCCGGCCGCCAATCGCGAGACCCTCGCGCACCGCTCGTTTCTGCGGCGCCGCATCGACGCCGCGCTCCTGTTTTTCCCCCGCGCCATGCGCGCGCGGGACGGCGGCGGCGCCGATCCCGAAGCCCGTCCCCGCGGGCCGGGCCACGAATCCACATCCAAACAAACGTCCCAACGGGAGGCGGTTCAATCCAACTGGACAACCCCCGGGTGATGATATTCTAAACCCCGGCGTGATCGCCTCCCTCACCGTCCTCGCTCCCGGCCTTCTCGGCGGCTCCGTCGCCAAGGCGGTTCGCTCGCGAGGACTCGCCCGCAAGATCCGGATCTGGGCCCGCCGCGTCGAGACGCGCGTCGAGCTGCGCGATCTCGACTGGTGCGACGAGGCGCACGAAACACCCGCCGCCGCGGTCGCCGGCAGCGAGTTCGTCCTCGTCTGCGCGCCCGTCGATCGGATCGTTCCACTGGTCGAGGAGATTGCGCCGCATCTCCAGCGCGGGGCGATCGTGACCGACGTCGGCAGCGTGAAGGGCGCGATCGCGCGCCACGCGGCCGCGGCCGTGCGCGGACGGGCGCACTTCGTCGGCAGTCATCCCATGGCCGGCTCCGATCGCACCGGTCATGCCCACGCCGATGCGGATCTCTTTCGCGGGCGGCCCTGTTTCGTCACGCCGCTGCAGGACACCGCCGATGACGCCGTGAAATCCGTGGTGGAATTCTGGAAGGCTCTCGACGCCGTCGTCGTGACGGAAAACCCCGAAAGGCACGACGAGATTGTCGCCCACGTGAGCCACCTCCCGCATGCGATCGCCTCCGTGCTCTGCGCCACCCTCGCCGCTCGCGATCGCAACTGGCGCGCGCTCGCCGGACAGGGCCTGCGCGACACCACGCGCATCGCCGCCAGCGATTCCGATCTGTGGCGCGCCATCCTCGAAATGAACCGCGACGAAGCGCTGCGGAGCATCCGCGCGTTTCAGGATGAACTCGAGGCCTTTCACGCCGCCCTCGCAAACAAAGACATGTTCGCCGTTCGCGCCATCCTCGAGCGTGGCCGCGAATATCGCGCCGGCCTTCCCGACTGATCCGCGCCCATGCGCTGGAAACACGCATTCCCGGGCAAGGCCGCGCCACTGCAAGGTGGGCGCGAGCGTCCCTGCCCGCGCCGCCTCGAGCCGCGGCCTCGTTCCGCCTGAGCGCGCTCGCGCTCGAACACCAACCTTCAATGCCGGCCGATCCGTATCCCGTTCCTCCCTTCACCGCGCCCGCGCGCTCGAGCGTGCGGCTGCCCGGATCAAAGAGCATCACGAATCGCGCGATGATGCTCGCCGCGCTCGCCGACGGCGCAACGACGCTCGAGCGCGCCCTCTTCAGCCAGGACACGGTGATCATGGCCGAGTCTCTCCGGCGCCTCGGATTTTCGGTTCGCGAGGACGCCGCGAACGAGGCGATCCACATCGGCGCGGGCAACGGCTCCGGCCGCTCCGATTCGGCGGAACTCTTCGTCGGACTCGCCGGGACGGCGGCGCGCTTCCTCACCGCGCTTTGCTGCGCGTCTCCAAAAGGCCGATACAAGATCGACGGCGTGCCGCAGATGCGCAGGCGCCCGATGAAAAGCCTGCTCGACGCGCTCTCCGCGCTCGGCGCGCGCATCCAGTCGGCGGATGGATTTCTCCCGCTCGAGATCGACGCCGGCGGGCTCTCCGGCGGCGAGGTCGAACTCGACGCGACCAGCAGCAGCCAGTTGCTCTCCGCCCTGCTCATGGTCGCTCCGCTCGCCCGCGGCCCGGTGCGGATCCGGCTCGCCGATCCCGGCTATCGCCGCGAATACGTCTCCATGTCGCTGCGCATGATGGAACAGTTCGGGCAACCCGCCGCGACGATAAGCGAAGATGGCCTGCTTGTGGAGCCGCCCGCCGGCGTGCCCTATCGCAGTCCGGGCCCGCGTTACGTCGTCGAGCCGGACGCGTCGGCGGCCAGCTATTTTCTCGCCCTTCCCATTGTCACCAAAGGTTGGATACAACTCCCCGGAATGCCGGCGGACTCGCTCCAGGGCGACGCGGCGTTTGCGGCCAGACTCGCCGCGATCGGCGCGCAGATCACACGACCGGCCGCCGGCCTGACGAGCTCCTTCGAAAACGGCGCGCGGCGGGTCGCGATCCAGAAAAACTTCCACGCCATCTCCGACACGTTTCTCACGCTCGCGGCCATCGCGCCGTTGCTGGATGGCGTCACCCGCGTCACCGGCATCGCGCACACCCGCAAGCAGGAGACCGACCGCGTCGCCGGCATGGCGCGCGAGCTGCGCAAACTCGGCCAGGAGGTGATCGAGGAGCACGACGCGCTCGAGATCCATCCCCGGCCGCTCGTGCCGGGAGTCGAGATCGAGACCTACCATGATCATCGCTTCGCCATGAGTTTCGGGATCCTCGGCTGCCACGATCTCCATGGCGACGGACGCCCGTGGCTCTCCATCCGCGATCCCGGCTGCTGCGCGAAAACCTTTCCCCGCTTCTTCGAAGTCCTCGAGCGCGTGCGGGAAGAGGGCATGAGGGAATGAATGGGCGGAAATCTGGAGCACGCAGGCCGGCCCCGCGATCTACTCGAGAGAGCCTTGTCCCCCTCCCTCATTCCCTCACGCCCTCGCTCCCCTTCCCCTGAATGCAAAAACAACCGTTCGTCATCGTCGCCGTCGATGGAGGGGCCGCCTCCGGAAAATCGTCCACCTCGCGCGCCCTGAGCGACCGCTTCAACCTGTTGCACGTCGACACCGGATCGTTCTACCGCGCGATCACCTGCAAGCTGCTCGAGGCCGGCGTGTATCCGGATTCTGGTGACGCCGTCGCCGCCGCGCTGGGCCGCCTGAAGCCCGGCACGCGCGTGGACGGGCGTTCCGCGCGCATGGAGATCGACGGCTGGATCCCCGGCGACGAAATACGCGGCGCGACCGTGAACGAGCACGTCTCGCGCTTCGCCGCGCTGCCCGTGGTGCGGAAGTTTCTTCTCGACTACCAGCGCGGCCAGGCGCGGGTCGCGCGCGAAGCGGGCCTCGCCGGCCTCGTGATGGAGGGCCGCGACATCGGGTCGGTCATCTTCCCCGACGCCGATCTTCGCATCTTCCTGCAGGCGTCGCCCGAGTCCCGCGCCCGGCGTCGCGCGGCGGAAGGCCATGTCGACCAGATCCACGAACGCGACCGCCTCGACACCCAGCGCAAGGCCGCGCCCCTCGTCTGCCCGGAGGGCGCGATCCCGATCGACTCGACCCATCTTACGCTCGACGAGGTGGTGGAGAAGGTCGCGGGCCTCCTCGAAGCGAAGCTGCGCGGCTGAGGGGCGTTTGTCCGTTCGGCAACCAAGAGACCCCAAGCCTGTCGGGGGCAGACACTTCCCCGCGTCCGCCCCTGTGCGCCAGCGAGCTGGCAGCCTGCATTGCGCACAGCGACGCGCCGCCTCATCAACCTCCGGACCCGCATTTTCTTGAATAATGCGCTTCGCGGCGGCCGGGCAATTGTTACGTTTCCGTGGCATGTCCCTGCGCAAACTCCTCGGCAAAGACGAAAAGTTCTACGACCTGCTCGAAGCCAGCGCCGAGGAGGCCAAGACCAGCACCGCCCTGCTCGCGCGTTTCCTCGAGACGGCCGACGATCCCGCCCGGCGCCACGAACTCGACGAGTTCATCCTCAGCCGTCGCAAGGACAAGCGGATCACCTCGCAAATCACCGAGGAGCTGTGCCGCACGTTCGTCACGCCGCTCGACCGCGAGGACATCGAGGCGTTGTCGCTCGCGCTCTATCGCATCCCGAAGGGAGTGGAAAAGGTCGTGGAGCGCCTCTCGATCTATCCCGGCCGCGTGCCTCACCTGAATTTCCTGCGGCAGGTCGCTCTGCTCGAGCTGGCCGCGGATGCGATCATCTATCTCGTCAAGCAACTGCGTCACGGCACGGATCTCGACGAGATCCAGGACGCAAACCTGCGCCTCCAGCACGCCGAGGGCGAAGCGGACAAGATGATGCTCGATTTCATGAGCGAACTCTACACCGGCCCTTACGACGCGAGGGAATTCGTGGTGCTGCGCGAGCTTTACGAGATGCTCGAGAAAGTCGTCGACCGCTGCCGCGACGTGGGCAACGTCGTGTTCCAGATCGTCTTGAAATACTCCTGAGCCGCCCCCCATGACGACTCTGTTGCTGGTGTTGCTCGTCGCGCTGGCGTTTGAATACATCAACGGATTTCACGACGCGGCCAACGCCATCGCCACGGTCGTTTCCACGCGGGTGCTCACCCCGCGGCAGGCCATCGCGCTCGCGGCGATCACGAACCTGATCGGCGCCTTCATCGGCGTCGGCGTGGCCAAGACGATCAGCAGCGGACTCGTCATCGGCGCCATCCCGACCAGCACGATCCTTGCCGCGCTGCTCGGCGGCGTGACGTGGAACCTGATCACGTGGTGGCTGGGCCTGCCGTCCAGCTCGAGTCACGCCCTGATCGGCAGCCTGTGCGGCGCCGCGCTCGCCGCCGCCGGCAACGACTGGGGCGTGCTCCTCTGGTCGGCAGTGGACGCGGCCGGACATCACATGGGGCTCTGGCCCAAGGTCGTCATGCCGATGCTGGTTTCGCCGGTGGTGGGCTTCATCGTCGCCGCGACCCTGATGACGCTGTTGTATATGCTGTTGCGCAACCTGACTCCGCGCGTGGTGAACCGGGTCTTCGGGAAGGCGCAGGTCGTCAGCGCCGGCCTGATGGGCCTGAGCCACGGATCCAACGACGCCCAAAAGACCATGGGCATCATGACCCTCGCGCTCTTTGCCGCCAATGGAAGCGGCTCGCTCGACAATCTCCCAAGGTGGGCGGACTTCCTCCACCAGACCAGCACCGACGTGCCGGCGTGGGTCATCGTGTCCTGCGCGCTCACCATGGCCGCCGGCACCGCCGGGGGCGGCTGGCGCATCATCCGCACGATGGGCCACAAGATGGTGAAACTCCAACCCGTGCACGGCTTCGCCGCCGAGACCAGCGCCGCCGCCGTGATCCTCACCGCTTCGTACCTGAAGATCCCGCTCTCGACCACGCACGTCATCTCCACCTCGATCATGGGCGTCGGCTCGATCAAGCGCTTCAGCGCCGTCAAATGGGGCGTCGTCGGTCGCATCGTCTGGGCCTGGGTGCTCACGATCCCGATCGCCGGCATCTTCGGATACGCAATCGACAAACTCCTGCAGGCCCTCGGCGCCGGATAAACCGCGCAACGATCGGGCGCGCCCCGGCGCGCCCCGGCACGGTTTTCATCATGCGT
>CAZFCY010000025.1:5784-36718 GCA_964517665.1 uncultured Opitutaceae bacterium
GCGTCGGTTTCCCGCCACCGCGCCACGTTTGCAGTTGAAAGCGGGACAGCGCAGATTTCAGGTGACTCGACATGTCCGGCGCGCCTTCCGATTTCGTCCATCTTCACGTTCACACCGACTACAGCCTGCTCGACGGAGCGTGTCGCGTGGATCGGTTGATGACGCGCGCGACGGAGCTGGGGATGAAGGCGCTCGCGCTCACCGACCATGGCAACATGTTCGGCGCGATCGCGTTCCACAACGCCGCGAAGAGCGCCGGGATCAAGCCGCTGATCGGCTGTGAGCTCTACCTCGCGATCGGTTCGCGCCTCGAGAAATCGGGCAAGTCCGAGGAAGGGAAAAACTTCTACCACATGGGCGTGCTCGCCCGAAACCTCGAGGGTTACCAGAACCTGCTCAAACTCGTCTCCGACGCGCACCTGCGCGGGTTCTACTACAAACCGCGCGCCGATCTCGAGACGCTCGCGCGCCACGCGGGTGGATTGATCGGCTTCACCGGCTGCCTCGCCGCGGAAGTGCCGCAGCACCTCATGGCCGGCCGGTTCGACGACGCGCGCCGCGCCTGCGGGCGCTATGTCGAGATCTTCGGGCGCGAAAACTACTTCGTGGAAATCCAGGACCACGGCCTCGCCGAGCAGCGCAAGATCATCCCCGACCTGCTCAAGCTCGGCGCGGAGTTCGGCCTGAAGGTGATCTGCTCGAACGACGTCCACTACGTGCGCGATTCCGACGCGCTTCCACACGAGGCGCTGCTCTGCATCCAGACGGGCGCGAAGCTGGCCGACGAACGCCGGTTCAAGTTCGACAGCAACCAGTTCTTTTTGAAGTCGCGCGAGGAAATGCAGCGGACCTTCGGCGAGTTGCCCGAGTCGCTCACGAACACGCTCGCGGTCGCGGAGATGGTCGATCTCGCCATCCCGTTTCCCAAGGGCTCCGAGCGCTACCCGCGCTACCCGCTGCCGCCCGAGGTCAAGACCGACCGGAGCGCTTACCTGCGCGATTTGTGCGTCGCCGGATTGCGCGAGCGCTACGATGTGGACTTCGACGCCGTCGCCTCGCGGCCCGCCGCGCGGGAGAAGCTCGCCGCGCTCGAGGTTCCGGCCGGAGAAAAGCCGCAGGCGCCCGACTACTCGGATCTCGCGCACGACGAGGAGCTGGTCGTCCGCATGAGCTTCGAACTCGCGATCATCAACGTCACGGGATTCGTCGATTACTTTCTCGTCGTCTGGGACTTCATCGATTGGGCGAAACAACAGGCGATCCCGGTCGGCCCCGGCCGCGGTTCGGGCGCGGGTTGTCTCGTCGCCTACCTGCTCGGGATCACGAATGTGGATCCGATCCGGTTCAAGCTGCTCTTCGAACGCTTCCTCAATCCCGAACGCGTGTCGCCGCCCGACTTCGACATCGACTTCTGCATGCGGCGCCGCGGCGAGGTGATCGACTACGTGCGCAAGAAATACGGCAACGACTGTGTCGCCAACATCATCACCTACGGCACGCTCGGCGCGAAGATGGTCGTGCGCGACGTCGCCCGCGTGCACGACCTGCCCTTCGCCGACGCCGACCGGCTCGCGAAGATGATTCCGGATGAGCTCAACATCTCGCTCGACGACGCCGTCTCGAAATCCGCCGAGTTGCGCGGAGAGATCGAGACGAATCCCGTCGCGCGAAAAATCATCGAGGCCGGCCGCGTCCTCGAAGGCCTCGTGCGCAACACCGGCAAGCACGCCGCCGGCATCATCATCACCGACCAGCCGCTCGACGAGTTCGTCCCGCTGACCTCGCAGGAAGGCGACGTCACGGTGCAGTTCGACATGGCCGCCGTCGGCAAGCTCGGCCTGCTCAAAATGGATTTCCTCGGCCTGAAAACACTCACGGTCATCGCCGACGCGGTGGACAACGTGCGCCAGACGACCGACCCGGATTTCGACATCGAGAAGGTTCCGCTCGAGGATCCAAAGACCTACGAGATGCTCAACGCCGGCCGCACGATCGGCGTGTTCCAGCTCGAATCCGGCGGCATGCAAAGCGCCTGCAAGCAGGTCGGCGTGACCGACATCAACGACATCAACGCCATCGGCGCGCTCTACCGCCCGGGGCCGATGCAGTTCATCCCCGACTACGCGCGCGGCAAACGCGATCCGTCCACCGTCACCTACCCCCACGCGCTGCTCGAGCAGTCGCTGCGGGAGACCTACGGCATCATCGTCTATCAGGAGCAGGTGATGGAGTGCGCGAAGATCATCGCCGGCTACAGCCTCGGCGGCGCGGACATGCTGCGGCGCGCCATGGGCAAAAAGGACGCAGAGGCGATGGCGAAGGAGCGCGTGAAATTCGTCGCCGGCGCGAAGGAGAGACACGGCATGTCCGAGTCGAAGGCGAACGAGATTTTCGACCTGCTCAACAAGTTCGCGAGCTACGGCTTCAACAAATCGCACTCCACCGCCTACGCGCTCGTCAGCTACCAGACCGCGTATTTGAAAAGCAACTACCCGGTCGAGTTCATGGCCGCCGTGCTCTCGGCCGAGTTGGGAAACTCGGACAAGGTCTCGCACTTCATCGACGAGGCCCAGGCCATGGGCATCACCGTCCTCGGCCCCGACGCGAACGAATCGCGGATGAGTTTCACGCCGGTCGTGTCGGGCGGCGTGAAGGGTGAAAAGTTGAAGTCCGAAGTCGAGGCCAACGGGATCGAGCCATCGACCGCCGCCCCCGCTTCAACTTCCAACTCAAAACTACAAGACGCCGGCGCGACCGCCGCGCGCATCCGCTTCGGACTGGCCGGCATCAAGGGCGTGGGCGAGGCCGCGGCGCAGAAGATCATCGACGAGCGCCGCGCGAACGGGCCGTTCAAGGACTTCCGCGATTTCGTCAACCGCGTGGACAGCCGCGCGGTCAACCGCCGCGTGCTCGAGTGCCTCGTGAAGGCGGGCGCCTTCGACTTCACGGAAGAGCCGCGCGGCTCGATCTTCCAGCGGCTCGACGAGCTGATCAGCGACGCCGCGGCGCGCCAGCGGGATCTCTCGCTCGGACAGGAATCGTTTTTCGACATGCTCCAGGCCGCGACGCCGCCCGCGCCGAAGCGTAGGGAAAATGTGGATACAACGAAGGCCTTCACGCAGGCCGAGATGCTGCAGTTCGAGAAGGAGCTGCTCGGCTTCTACATCTCCGGCCATCCGCTCGACGCCTTCGCCGGCCTCGCCGAGGCGGCCGGCACGGCGACGGCCGAGGAGTTGCCCACCCTGCCCGACCGGACCGATTTTCGCATCTGCGGCGTGGCCTCGGGCATCACCAAGCGACTCTCCAAGCGCGACAACCAGCCGTGGGCGTTCTTCAACCTCGCCACCCGCACCGGCACGCTTCAGGTGCAGTGCTACTCGGATGCCTACGCCGAATACGGCCCGGCGCTCGAGAACGAACGCGTCGTGATGCTGGTCGGCACGGTGCTCAACCGCGACGGCGATGTGCGCTACTCCGTGCGCGAGATCCACGGTCTGGAGCGCGCGCTGCCGGGTCTGGTCAGGAAAATCACGTGGATCGTGCGCCCGGGCGCGGAGGCGGACGAGTTCATGGGCGCGTTGCGCGAGGCCATCGACGCGAATCCCGGCGGGACGACGATGGACATCGGTTTCCTGGGCGACGACGACTTCGTGGCCATCGCCGAGCTGTCGGGCGCGCTGCGCTGCCAGATCGATCCGCCGACGTTCAAGAAACTCAGGCGCCATCGCGCCGTCGTCGGCTACCTGGCCGAAACCAAGCCCGTGCAGGCCGCCGAGCCCCGGCGCTGGGGCAAGCGCTCGGCCGGCTGAAGCCGCTCCTACCTCCATGACCTCTGCGCCAGCCGACCTCGGTTGCTACGAGGTCGCCGGCAAGGTTTGCTCGCACGCGCCGAGATCGGCGTGGAGGCGGCGGCGGGCGCGATAGAGGCGCGTTTCCACCCCGCGTTCCGAGCAGCCGACGATGGCCGCGATCTCGCGGTAGGACAGGCGCTCGAAATAATAAAGAAGCAGCGCGGTCTTCAGGTCGTGCGGCAGGCGGTCGAGGGCGGCCGAGAGATGCCCGAGCGCTTCGTCGTGTTCGACCGCGGCGTCCGGCGCGCGATCGGAGCCGGAAGGCTCGGGAAACGGCGCGTGCCGGCCGGCCTGCAACTCATCGAGGCTCACCGAGGGATGGCGCTGTTTCCAACGGTGTTGATTGTGGCAAAGGTTCGCGAGCGCGGTGAAGAGCCACGCGGAAAGATTGGTGTCGGCCCGCAAACCCTCGCGCTTGTGATACAACCGCGCAAACACCTCGGCCACGGCATCCTGCGCGTCCGCGGCATTCCGGGTGTAGCGCCACGCGAACGCAAACAACGGCTGCTCCCAGCGCGCGATCAGGCGGTCGAGCGCGGAGTCGTCGCCCGCCCGGAGCGCGGCGAGCAGTGCGTGATTGGGGTCGGGATTCAAAATGGGCCGGATCGCCCGGCGGGACACCGGATTCGCGATCAGTGAAACACCGTCCGGCCGGTGTCGTTCAATGCCGGCGCGACGATCGAGAGGTAGCGCGCGCGCTGTTCCGGCGTCATCACGCTGACCGTCTCGTCGACGAGGCGCTGCGTCGATGCGGAGCAGGCTGCGTCGACCGAGCGCCGCTGCTGGACGAAGCGGGCGAACTCGATGAAATCGATCTGGCCCGCGGTGACGCGCTGGTGTTCGTAAGCCGCGAGTTGCAGGCGCATCCGCTCCACCTCGTCGGCGAGCGCGCCGAGCTTCGGGCCGAGTTGTTCGTGCAGCATTTTGATTTGTTGATACTGCCCGACATTCAACTCGAGCCGGGCGCGCATCCAGTCGAGCTGCGCCTCGAGCCGATCCGGTGGTTGCGGCCGGCGCGCGGCAAACCACGCGGTGTGCGCCAGCGCGCCGGCGAATAGGCCGAGGGTGAGAACGAGGGCGGCGCGTTTCATGGCTCGAAAACGGCCGGCCGCGCGACGAGCGGCGAATTGAGCAGCGGATCGACCAACTGCAGGTAATGCCGCTCGATCTGCGCGCTCTGCTCCGCGCGGCTGCGCGAGGCGCGCACCTCGGCGAGAAACAGGCCGCAAAGCCCGCAGGCGACGACGAAGGCGGCGGCAAACGCCGGCTGGGCAAAGGCCGCCTCGATCCGATCGAGCAGTCGCGACCAGCGCGTGCCGGCTCCGCGTTCGGCGCGCGCGACGCGGAGCCACACCTCGCGCGTCACCGACGCCGGCTGCGGCGGGGTCGCCCTCCGCAATTGTTCCACGAAGGGTTGAAGGGGATCATCGGGTGGCATCATGGCGGAAGTCTTTCAGCGTGCCCCAAAGCGGGGTTGTGCTCAGGACAACACCGCCGGCGACGGAATTCCTTCAGACAATCGCGCCCGGATTGCAAATCGGGGCCACGGCCGGCCGCCCCCGAGTTTCGTGTTGGCTCCGGCGGCGGGCGGTCTAGTCATGCACGCGGATGGCCGCGCACAAGTTCAGCCGACGGGTGGAAAACATGATCGCCGACCTTCGCGGCGTGCCGCGCGACCAGAGCCGTTCGCGCTTGCGCGAGACAGCGGGCGTCGCGGGCCTGATGGACAGGATCCTCCACAAATATCGCATCGGCATGAGCACGCCGGAAGAGGCGATTCGCGACGCGTGGAAGGAGATCGTCGGCGAGCCCAACGCCGGCTTCTGTTTCCCGCTCCGGATCGATCGCGACCGCGTGTTGATCGTCGGCGTGAGCAACCCGGTCGTGCGGCAGGAGCTGTTGTTCCACAAGGCGCTCGTCCTTTCGCGCGTGCGGGCGATTCCCGCGTGCCATCACATCGAGGACGTCACGTTCCGCTCGGGTTGAAAACTTCAGAAAACATGCGCCGCCTCCGCCTGATGCCGATCCTGATCATCACCGCCGGCCTCCTGAGCCTGGCGTCGCGCGGACACGCGCGGGCCTCGAACGCGGAAATGAGACTGATGACCTTCAACGTCAGGCTCGCCACTCCATCCGATGGCGCGAACGCCTGGGAACACCGCAAGGAATTCCTTTGCGAGGTGGTCGCGGATTTCGATCCGCACATCCTCGGGGTGCAGGAGGCGCTGCAGGCGCAGCTCGATTTTCTCACCATCGAACTCCCGCATCGCGCCAGCATCGGCGAGGCCCGCGGAGGCGGCGGCGAGGGCGAATATTCAGCGATCATCTATGAAACCCGCCGCCTTCAGGCGCTGGACTCGGACACGTTCTGGCTTTCCGACACGCCGGGCGTGCCATCGATGTCGTGGGGAAACAACTACCTGCGCGTCTGCACATGGGCGCGATTTCGCGACCGCGACTCGGGCGCGTGCTTTTATGTCTTCAACACCCACCTCGATCACGAGTCGGAAAACGCGCGCCTGCGCGGCGTGGAGCTGATCCTGCGGCGCATCCGCGAGCGCGAGCACGACGAGCCCTTCCTGCTCATGGGCGACATCAACGCCGGCGAGGCGAGCGAGCCCGTGCGGCTGATCGTCGCGCGCGACCACGGGCGCGGCGCCCGCGCGCTCCCCGCGCTCATCGACACATTTCGCGCGCGGCATCCGGACGAAACGCGGGTGGGCACCTACCACGCCTTCACCGGCGAGGACGATGGCCGCAAGATCGACTACATCTTCGCGCCCGAGGACACCGAAGTGCTCTCCGCCCGGATCCTCCACCAACAGCGCGACGGTCGTTTCCCATCGGACCACTTCCCGGTCACCGCCGTGGTGCGATTGCCGTAGGGAAACTCAGCCGCAAAGAGGCGCGGAAAGCACAAAAAACCTCTGCTCGCCGGCATCCCACGGGCCAAATTTTTGTAACGTACGAGACAGAAATACGGCCTTTATCGCGGGACCAGGTTTGCAGGAACAACCAACTGCCAGTCGCCGCGGTATTGGCCGAGTTCGCCGACGACGCGGACATGGTCGCCCACGCGGTGGTTTTTGAAAAACGCCGCGCGCGTCGCGCGGTCGTGGATCCAGACCATCAGCTCCACGTCCGGGCGGTCGAGCCGGACCTTGAACGGATGCGTGCTCGTGACCACGCCCGAGGCCTCGAAAAACTCGCCGATGTGCTTCGCCTCGAGAAGCGGCTGGCCGGCGGGCCATTTGGAAAGATCCACGATGTCGCCGGTCGATAGCCGCAACGGCACGCCCTGAGCGGGACCGACCGCAGTCCGGCTCGGACGCTCCAACGCGAGCCAGCGATCCGGCGCGTCGCCCTCGACCGTGCGAAATCGCGCGGCGATCGGGAAGTGATCGGAGAAACCGTGGCCTCCGTCGGCGAACTGCCAGCGGATCGGCCGCCCGGTGGAGCGCCGGGCATTGAGCCCGCGGAAGGCGCCGACGCTGAAACTGTTGTCCACGTATTGCACGCCGCGGAAATCGTAGAGGCCGCGCGTGACGAGCAGTTGCATGAGCGTGCCCCACTCGTCGTCATAGACGTCGCTGCCGCGCTCCTCGTTGGGCAGCTCGAACCACAGGTTGTAGAGCGCGGGGCCGTTGCTCGACGCGACCGCGGCTTCGTCGCCCTGCGAGCCGAGCACGTCGTTGATCGCCGTGAGGCCCATCTCCGGGTGGCGCTGCTTCTGGTTGTACTGCGAGTTCATGTCGCCGCCGATCACGACGTCCGCCTGGGGATCGGCGCGCAGAATCTCGTCGAGCCGCTGCTTCAAGACCCTGGCGTTTTCGATCCGGGCGGGCTCGGTCGATGGATCGGAGGCTCCGGATTTCCAGTGATTGACGAAGACATGAAGCGGCTTGCCGTCCACCTTGAGCGTGACCTCGAGGATGCCGCGCGCCTGCGCCGTGTCGAACGTCCGCGAAGCCCTGATCGGGAAGCGCGAAAACACCGCGTTGACGTGCGCCACCGTCCGCCCGCGCGGATCCGGGCGCCATTGACCCACCGCGATCTCGTAGGGCGCGAAGCCGTCGTCCGACAATTGCTTGGCCAGCCACGCGTGCGACGGGATGCCGGCGATCGCGGGATCGAGCGGCGCGCGCGGCGAAAGCATGCCGGCGACCGTGCGCGCCTTCCACCGATCGAGAAACGCCGGCACATCCGGGACGCCCGAGTCCGGCGTCTGGTCCGCCTCCAGCTCGACCAAAAGCACGACCTCCGGCCCCCGGCCTTCGCCGAACCGTTTCAACACGCGGCTGATGCCGGCGAGCTTGCGCGCGAGATGTCCCGGCGTGTAGGCGGGCGGCGCATAGTCCTCGAACAGGCTCACGCCGTCGGCGTCGAAGAGGTTTTCCACATTGTAAACGACGATCTCGAACTCGCGCGCCGCGAGGCTCGACCCGAACGAGGCGGCGAAAAGGAAACCGCAGAGCGAAAAAACGCGCAGGTGCATTCCGGAAGGAAATTGAACCATGGATCGCGCGGATGCCCACAGATAAAAGGCGGGAATTCCGGCTTTCGGTCCCGGACCTTCGACGATGCCGCGGCCGCCCGCGGTTTTTCTGCTTGCCCGGGGTATGAGCCCTGCTGAACATCCGCGGCAACGTTAGAGGCGGCCCGTCGGTTCGGGCCGCTTCCGCGCCCCTTCCGGATTCCCCGGGAGAAAACGGCAGCACCGGCACCGGCTGGTCTGCGGCGCCGCTTCCGCGGCGCCATGGGTCGCGCAGCCAGCAAACACCGAACACATGTCAGAAATCATCAACAAGCAGGACGTCATCACGCAGTACAAGGCCCACGAGAAGGACACCGGCTCGTGCGAGGTTCAGGTCGCGCTGCTTTCCGCGCGCATCAACCACCTCACCGACCACCTTCGGGTCCACCGCAAGGATTTCCACTCCCGTCGCGGTCTTCTCGCCCTGGCGAGCCGTCGTCGCAAGCTTCTGGACTACCTCAAGCGCAACGACCTCGCCCGTTACAACGACCTCGTGCAGCGCCTCGGCCTGCGCAGGTAACCCTCCCGCACGAACCGTGGCCGCGAGCGCACGTTCGGTTTCCGAACCTCGCGCCACGCTCGTCTGCTCATCGAGCGCCTGCTCCGTGCCCGTCCCCGGCCTCACCTCGTCAACGGTGATCGGGGCCGCTTTCGGCCTGCGGGCGTTTTGAGCGTTCAGGCCGGGCGCGTTGGCCGTCCTTGGGCGGCCGAACTTCCCGGCATGCCTCGACCCGAAAACCCTCAACCCTCCCGCCAGGGACTGATTCCCCAAGGTCGGGACATTTCCGCCTGCAGCCGGCTCGTTTCGCTCAGGCTTCAAGCGGAAATCTCTCACCGCGGAAATCAGCTTGGCGGGTTTCTCAACCACAGAAACTCCGTATGAAACAAAAGAACACCATCACGGTGCCGGGTCTCGATATGACCTTCAGCACCGGATCCATCGCCACGCTCGCCAACGGCTCCGTCACCGTCCAGATCGGCGAGACGATCGTCTTCGTCGCGGCCACCGCCGCCGAAAAAATCAAGGAAGGCCAGACCTGGTTTCCCCTCACGGTCGATTACCGTGAGAAATTCGCCGCCGCCGGCCGCTTCCCGGGCGGCTATTTCAAGCGCGAAGGCCGCCCGAGCGAGAAGGAAATCCTCACCTCGCGCCTCTGCGACCGCCCCTGCCGCCCGCTCTTCCCGAAGGGCTTCCTGAACGAGGTCCAGCTCATCGGCCTCCTGCTCACGACCGATCTGGTCCACGAGCCGGACATCGCCATGGTCAACGGCGCCTCCGCCGCGCTCGCCATGTCGGACATCCCGTGGAACGGCCCGATCGCCTGCGTCCGCGTGTCTCAGATCGACGGCCAGTTCGTGGCCAATCCCACGATCGAGCAGATGTATTCGTCCAATCTCGACCTCGTTTACGTCGGCACCGAGACCGAGATGCTCATGATCGAGGGCTCGGGCGACCAGATCCCCGAGGCGCGCTTCATCGAGGCCCTCGAGTTCGCGCACCAGGCGATCCAGCCGATCATCGGCACGATCAAGGATCTCGCCACGAGGTTCGGAAAGCCGAAGAAGCAATTCACCCTCTACACCTGCGATCCGAAGGTCTTCGAGATCGTCGAACGGACCAGCCGCGCAGGCGTGACCGAGGCCGTGAAGGCCAAGAGCAAGCAGGATCGCAACAAGGCCCTCTCGTCGGTCATCGACGAGGCCAGGGCGGCGCTGAATGCGGAACTCGGTGAAGGAAACTACATCCCGTTTCACGTCGAACTCGCCTTCGAGGAACTCCAGGAGGACGCCTATCGCGGCCTCATTCTCCAGAGCGGCTACCGCTCGGGCGGACGCAAGCCCGATGAGCTGCGCGAGATCACCTGCGAGGTCGGCGTGCTCCCGCGCGTCCACGGCTCGGCCGTGTTCCAGCGCGGTGAGACCCAGGGCCTCGTCATCACGACCCTCGGCTCGACCGCGGAATCGCAATCCCTCGACGGCCTCACCGGCGGACCGAAGAGCAAGTCGTTCGTCCTGCACTACAACTTCCCGCCGTACTCCGTCGGCGAGACGGGCCGCTTCGGCAGCCCGGGTCGTCGCGAGATCGGACACGGCGCGCTGGCCGAGCGTTCGCTCCTCCCGATCGTGCCGACCGAGGATGCGTTTCCCTACTGCATCCGCATCGTCTCCGAGATCATGGCCTCCAATGGCTCGACCTCGATGGCCTCGATCTGCGGCGGCTGCCTCTCGCTCATGGACGCGGGCGTGCCGATCATCGCTCCCGTCGCCGGCATCTCCGTCGGCCTCGTGACCGAGAAGGACGACTCCGGGAAAATCTCCCGCCACGTCCTGCTCACCGACATCCTCGGCGAAGAGGATCATTTCGGCGACATGGACTTCAAGATCGCCGGCACGACCGAGGGCATCACGGGCTTCCAGCTCGATCTCAAGATCAACGGCCTGCCCTTCGACCTCGTTCGCAGCGCGGTCGCGCAGGCGCGCGAGGCGCGACTCCAGATCCTCGAGAGGATGACGGCCGCCATCGCCGAGCCCCGCAAGGAACTCAGCCAGCACGCGCCGCGCATCGAGACCGTGCAGATCGATCCGGAAAAGATCGGCGCCCTCATCGGCCCGGGCGGAAAGAACATCCGCCGCATCACCGAGATCACCGGCGCGCAGATCGACATCGACGAGAGCAACAACGGCAAGGTGTACATCTACACCAACAACATGGACGCGATGAAGCGCGCCGTGGCCGAAGTGACCGCCGTCGGCGGCAAGATCGAGGAAGGCAAGATCTACCGGGGTGTCGTTCGCGGCATCAAGGAGTTCGGCTGCTTCGTCGAAGTCCTGCCCGGCCAGGAAGGCCTCGTCCACATCTCCGAACTCGCCGACTTCCGCGTCCGCCGGACGGAGGACGTCTGCAAGATGGGCGACGAGATGGTGGTCAAGTGCGTCGGCATCGACGAAAAGGGCCGCGTCCGCCTCAGCCGCAAAGCCGCCCTCGCCGAACTCGAAGCGATGGAGAAGGCCGCTGCCGCGCCTCCGTCCGAGGAAACACCCGCCGAAGAGACGCCGGCCGAAGAACAGACTCCGGCCGGAAACTGATCGGTCGATTCATCGCCGATCCGCAGCCCGTCCCGGAAGGGGCGGGATTCCGGGTCCAAGCCCGCGGCGCAAGTCGCGGGTTTTTTTGTGCCCCTCCCGCTCCAGCGAACGAATCCATCACCAACCCCGAAAGCCTGATCGAGCAGCCGGGCCGCCAGGCGGGGCGCCTCGTCCGGGAACGAATGCGCGCGCCATCCCCGCCGCCCGCGCGCGCCTTGCCTCGCGCGCGGGCGGGCTGCATCGTTCACCGCTTCATGCGCACGCCTTCCTTTCTTGTCACCAACGACGACGGCATCGGTTCGCCGTTTCTCGCCGCGCTGGTGGGCGCGCTCATGAAGATCGGATCGGTCGCGGTGGTCGCGCCGGGCGGCGAGCAAAGTTGGATCGGAAAAGCGATCAGCCGGCGCGGACAGGTGGCCGTGCGCAAGCGCGCGGATCTTTTCGAATGCGAAGCCTGGGAGGTCGATGGCACGCCGGCGGATTGCGTGAACCTCGGGCTCGGCCATCTCGTCGCCTCGCGCGTCGACGCGGTCGTCTCCGGCATCAACATCGGGAGCAACGCCGCGCTCCCTCTCATCCTCGCCTCGGGCACGGTCGGCGGCGCGCTCGAGGGCGCGCTCCTCGGCCGCCACGCGATCGCGACCTCGATGCGGCTCGAACCCGCGGACTTCGCCGTCATCCCGCGCCAGCCCGGAGGGGAGATGCCCGCCGGCGTCCGCGCCGCGCTCGAGGCGGCGGCGGAGCGCAGCGCGCAGGTCGCGGCCTCGATCGCGCTCACCCGGCGTTCGCGGCGGTTCGTGGTTCACAACCTGAACTTTCCCGCGCGATTCACCGCCAACACGCCGCTGGCGCGCACGCTGCCGGCCTCGATGCAGGCCGGGCGCCTGTTTTCCGCCGTGGAGGAAACGAACGGCGAAGTCTTCACCTTTTCCTTCGCCATCGGCGACGAGCGCGAGGGCAACCGATTGAGCGACCGCGCCTGCATCGAGTCCGGCCGCGCGAGCCACTCCATCCTCGACTTCGGCCGCATCGGCGTCCCCGCGGGCGTGCCGAAGGAAGGAGTGAGCAGCGACTAGCGCGTGGTCTCGCGGATTCGATGGCCGGTCGCGGTTCGAAGGTCTTTCATTCTCGCCACTCGCCACTCCCCACTCGCTACTTCCCCCAATGATCGAGGCGCGCCATCTCACGCGGGTTTTTCGCACCTACAGGAAACGCCCCGGATTCTGGGGCGGGATCGTGGGGCTCGTGCATCGCGAGTTCGAGGAGACGGCGGCGGCGAAGGACATCACGTTTTCGATCAAGGAGGGCGAATTCGTCGGCTTCCTCGGCCCGAACGGCGCGGGCAAGACGACGACGCTGAAAATGCTCTCCGGCCTGATCCACCCGACCTCGGGCGAAGTGACCGTGGCCGGCTTCATCCCGAAGGAGCGCCGCAACGAATACCGCCGGCTCTTCGCGCTCGTCCTCGGCCAGAAGAACCAGCTCTGGTGGGATCTTCCCGCGGCGGAATCGTTCAACCTGCTGCGTCACATCTACGGCATCCCGCGTCATCTGTTTCGCGAGCGGCTCGACGAGCTGGCCACGCTGCTCGGCGTCACCTCCAAGCTCGACGTGATGGTGCGCGAACTCTCCCTCGGCGAGCGGATGAAGATGGAGTTGATCGCCGCCCTCCTTCACGGCCCGCGGGTGTTGTTTCTCGATGAGCCGACGATCGGGCTGGACGTCGTCAGCCAGCGCGCGGTGCGGGAATTCCTGCGCGATTACAACCGGCGCCACCGCACCACGATCCTGCTCACGAGCCACTACATGGCCGACATCAAGGAACTCTGCGAGCGCGTGATCATCATCCACAAGGGACTGAAAATCTACGACGGCGGCCTCGCGCGCCTCGACACCGGCCCGGCGCACAAGATCGTGCGCTTCCGGCCGGTCGAGGGCCGCTGGCCGAAGGACTGGCGCGCGCCGGGAAAGCTGATCGAGCAGACGCCGACCTCGATCGCGCTCGAAGTCGAGGCCGCGCGCGTGGTCGCGACGTGTCGTGAGATTCTGGATACAGGCATGATCGAGGACTTCACCGTCGAGGAAGTCCCGCTGGAGGATGTCATCCACCGGCTGTTCATTTCGGCGAGCGGATAGGAAAATGTGGGAGCGGCTTCCGCCGCGATGTCGAGCGCTTCAACTCGAGCTCGAGACTCGAGCTTCCTGCATCTTCATCGCGGCTGAAGCCGCTCCTACGCGTCGCCGATCTCGAGCGCCTCGCTGATCGCCTTGCGCATGTCGCGGACGGCGAACGGTTTTCTGAAAACCGGCGAAGGCGGAAGGCCGAGCGAGGCGAGTTCCCACGGCCCCGCGACGCTCGAGGTGAAGAAGGTCTTCGCGGCCGGCTGCGTCGCGATCATTTCCCGGATCGGCGCGAGCGAGCGCTCGTCCGCTTGTTGCGGAAGCTCGAGGATGAGCCCCTCGAACGCGCGGCTGCGCAGAAGTTCGTCGCGCTGCGCCTCCTGGCTCACGGCCGTGATCGCGCAGGCGTTTCTCAGAATCAACCTCACCGAGTCGGTCACGTTCGCCGAGCGGTCGAAAACGAGCACTTCCGGCCGGAAACACGACGGCGCCGGCTCGAGCCTCTCCCGCGCGCGGGAGACGAGCATGGCGGGATTGTCGCCGGCGCGCCGGAGCGAGGTCATGCTGAACTGGACGCCGCCCTCCGGCTTGTTTGCGCCGATCGCGGCCAGCAGCCGGCGCATCGCCCCGATGTCGAAAGCGGGCAGGACGACGCCTCCCGTTTCGCCGTCGAGCGGCCCCGAAAACGCGCCGCCTGGAAGCGCGGAGGGCAGCGCGTCGAGAATCTCGAGCGTGGCGGTCGATCCCTCCGCGCTCGCGACCATCCCGAAAACGAGGCCGTGTTTCTCGTGGAGGGAACGGTAGGCGGCCATCGCGAGCTGGTCGGCGAAGAGCCTCGCCTGAGGCGCGACGTCCATGAGCACGACCGCGCACGGCGCGCCCGAATCCGTCGTCTTCGGAACCGCGTGAATGATCGCCTCGCGCGAAGGGAAAACAAACGAGCTTCCGACCGGAAAGCGCTCGCCCGGCGCGAACTGCTTCCAGACCAGCGGCCACTTCGCCGGCAGCTCCGGCATCCACGCGCGCGCCGCGAGGTTCGAGAAAAGCAATGCGCCGGATGGATCGAAACAGAGCACGCCGACGCTCAGGCCGTCCATCGCCGCGGTGAGGATCGCGGCGAGCCCGGCGTGTCGTTCGCCGAGGCATTTTTCGATGATCGCAGCCGAGACATCGGCCACCGCGCCGGCCAGCCGGAGATCGCTTCGCGCCATCATGCGCCCGGGAGTGAGCGGCAGGTGCATCGAGCCGAGCGATCCGCCCGCGCCGACCAGCGGCACGTGCAATTCGTCCATCGGAAAACGATGAGGAGCCGCCCCGGCGTCCAGATCCACCCGCTCGAAGCCGGGAAGCTGTCGCACGGCCGTTTCCACCACGCGATGAACCTGCTCCATGCTCCGCGCGCCGCGAAGGCGCACGGCCAGCCACCGAAGCCGCTCCGCCAGATCGTCCCCCACCCTGGCGGGAGCCTGTCCCGCGTCTTTCTTCACACCGGTGTGCCTCCGCTGGGAAGGACAACGATGAACGTTGTGCCCACGCCCGGTTCGGACTCGACGCGAAGCGCGCCGTTGTGGCCTTCGACGATCCGCTTCACGATGGCGAGACCGAGGCCCATGCCCGCGTTCGTGTGGCGATCGCCGGTGTCCTTCGTCGTCGTGAACGGCTCGAATAGTTTTTCCCGGATGGCCGGATCGATCCCGGGACCGTTGTCTGCGATCGACAGCTCGACCACGGAGTTGTCCGGATCCGTGTTCCGGTGGCGAAGGCTCACCGTCACGCACGGATCGACCGCGTCTCGAAAGGCCTGCACGGCGTTGTTCATCAGATTGATCACGACCTGCGTGAGTTGGTTGTGGTTTCCACGAATCGCCGGCGTCTCCTCGTAATCGAACTCGCACCGCACCTGATTGGTGTGGAAGGACGGACTGACGATGCCAAACGCGGCCTTCACGACCTCCTCGATGCGAATCCACGACTGATCGACCTTCCGATCGCTCGCGAAAGCCGCGACGTTTTCCACGATGCTCTCGATGCGGCTGACATCGCGCAGGACCGTCGCGCTGAACTCGCGCCGGAACTCCTTGTCGTCCGCGCTCTCCTCCAGCAATTGCGAGAACGTCTTGATCGAGACGAGCGGGTTGCGCAACTCGTGCGCGAGTCCCGCGGCGAGCGTGCCGAGCGAGATGAGTTTCTCCGCCTGATTCGCCCGTCGCTCGATCTGGCGCGCGCGCACCTGCAGGCCGAGTTGCAGCGCGACGGAGTCGAGCAGCGAGAGGTGCAGATCCGAATAGACGCGGTTCCTCGCGCGGAGCCCGACGCCGAGCACGCCGATGAGGACGCCATCGACATTGAGCGGCACGACCGCCTCGAAATGAAACTTCTCCCGCGTGGCCGTCGCGCTCGACTTGTCGAAACCCTCCAGCGACGCGATCTCGTCCATCAGCAACGGATGACGATGCTGCCGCACGATGTTCAACAGCGGATCCTGCGAACCGACGATCTCCGGCACGAGAAAACCATCGGGCAGGCCCGCCGCGGCGAAGAGCCGGAAGTCGAGATTCAACTCGTCCTTCAAATAAAACGCCGCCAACGCCCCGAGAGAGTCCGAAACCGTGCGCGCGGCGTGGTGAAACATCTCCCGCTCCTCCTTGATCCCGGAGATCTCGTGCGCGAGCACGCTCAGCCGGTCGCGCGCCGTGACGTAAGGCTTGAGCAGCGTGCGCTCCAGCACGCGGTCCACGCTCCGGCGCAACGCGGGCAGCAGCGTCAGCGCGATCATCGCCAGCGGGATCGAGGCCATGCCCCAGATCCAAAGCGGGGCGACGGGATAGCCCGCGAAAAAATGCAGCCCGGCAAACACCAGCGGGTGCGCCACGGCGAGGCCGAGCGCGACGAGGAAATAGACCGCGCCCTTGATGATGACGTAGTTCACCTCCAACAAGCGCAGGCCGATCACCGCGTAGGTGACCGACACGAGATAGACGACCACCAGCCCGTTGCCGAACGGCGGGATCGGAACCTCGTACCAATAGGGGAAATTCGTGCCGCCGCCGAGAAAGCCGAGCGTGGTGCCGACGAGGATGAACTTCAGTTGGTTTCGCTTGCTGTGCGCGGCCTGGCGCATGGCGGCGAAAAGCTTGACCCAGCAATAAGCGGGCAGCGCGCAAAAGAAGATCAGGTAAAGCGGATACAGCGCGCCCGCGCGCGGCCAGTGCGGGAACCCGCCGTACGGCGCCACCTCGCGGACGATCAACGGCGTCGCTGAAAGCGCCGCCAGAACGGTCGCGATCACGTAGCTCAACGGCACCAAAACCGGATGCCGGTGGCCGAGCAGCCGCACGACGAAATGAAAATACGTCGCGGGGATCAGGATCGCCGCGGCTGAAAGCATCTTGCACCAGAACAGCGCCGCCGGCGCGTCCGCCGCCATCAGCCAGCTCGCCAGACCGGCCGACCACAGGCCTCCCGAGACGACGAAGAGCACGAACTGCTCGTTCGCCCCGCCGTTTTTTCTTCGCCGCGAGAGAACCGCAAGTCCCAGCACAATGCTGGCGCCGGCGTTCACGATGGCGGAGATGATGCAATAAAAGATCACGCGTTCGCGGAGACAGCCACCACCTGGTCACCAAAAGCTGAATACACCTGCACGTTGGAGAAACCGGCGTCCGAGACAAGCCGCGCCAGCTCCTCTCCATCATAGAAGATGTACATGCCGATCTCCTGTTTGACCAGAATCTCGCGCACCCCGCCCAGCAGGTTGCGCGCGGATTCCACCTCCTCCTCCGTCGTGCGCGAGCCCACGAAGTCGCGATAGATGTTCGAGACGTCGCAGTGGGGTTTCATGCTCGACACAACGATCCGGCCTCCCGGCCGCAGCACGCGCTTCAGCTCGCGCAGGAGCAGGTGCGGGCGCTCCAGATAGGAGAGAACGAGGCTGCAGCACACCGCGCTGAAAAAACCATCGGCAAACTGTGGAATCGCCGCGTGCGCGCCGGTCTCGTCGCAACGATCGAAATCCGAGGACGCAAAAAACAGGTCCATCGTGCGGCGCGGCAGGTCTTGTTCGAGCCGGAGCGCCTCCGCCTGGATCGCCGCGTGCCGCCCCGACGCGGCCGCGAGGCCGGCAGGCGTGAGATCCACGCCGACGTAGGACACCGGCGTTTCCATTTCCTTCAACAACGCCAGCCGGCGCATCAGCCAGATGCCCCAAAGACCGGTGCCGCAGCCGGCGTCGAGCACGGCATCGCCGGGGCCGAGCGGGCTCAACAGGTCGCACACGAGATCGAGGTAACCGCCGAAGTCGCCGACGTGCTCCATGACGACGTACTTCCCGAGGTAGTCCGCCCAGAATTGCTTTTCGTCGTTGTCCCGCGCCAGCGCCTCGCGCAGCCGCAGCCGCTCGGTCCGGTTCTGCCCGAGCAGGCACCGCTGGCTGGGCATGCGCAGGGCCATGGGTTTCTTCCCCACGCCCCAGGCCTCCGCGACCACGCACCCCACGACATCCTGATAAACCTTCGCCCAGGACGCGGTGTTTTCGCGCACCTCGTGTTTCGTGTCGGGCAGGCGGATCAGCCGGCCGTGGCGCGCCTTCGCGACGACCGCCTCGACATCCGCGATGTCGACCCACGCGTCGTCGTCGCCGCTGAAGAAAACAACCGGCGCGTGGATCGTCTCCACCTCGCGCTCGACTTCGGACCGGGAATGAAACCGCTCCTCGCAAAGATCGCCCAGAAACGCGTCCCAGTCGGCCTGGCGCCCGAAGAAATTGTCGGTCAGCCCCCAGCGCTTGCCGCCGAGAAAATTGGAAACGATGTCCTCGCCGTAAACGATGCCCAGCGTCGACTGCAGGTTGACCACGCCGACAATGCACACGAGTTGCGTGATCCGCCCGTCCATCGCCGCGGCGCGTATCGCGGTGCGCGCGGAGAGGCTGCTCGCGAGCAGGGTCGAGGTCTTGCAGCCGAAGCGCGTCTCCAAAAAATCGACACACCCGAGAATGTCGCCGAGCCCGCGGCTGAGCGTGAACATGCCGGGATCGCCCGCGCTCTCGCCGATGTGGCAGGTGTGATCGAAACGCAGCACGTTGAGGCCGTTCGCCGCCAGCATGTAGGCGAGCTGAAGATTGCTCTTCTTCGTCTCGCCGTATTTGGGCGCCATGATCACGAAAGGGCAGCTTTCGGGCGTGTCGTGCTCGCGGTCCCAGCAGGCGGCTATCTTCAAGCCAGATCGGCCAGGAAACACCACCGGCTCGGTAAACACCTCGGCGGTGCGATGCGTTCCTGTTTTTTCGGGCCGACTCACTCTCGATTACGTGTCATCCTGCGGGCCGCAGATAGACGTCAGAGCATTTGCCTTGGCAATCCCCTTTTGGCTAACCCCGGGCGGGCCGATTCCGTTAAGAAGAGAGTAAAAGTATTTCCACTGGAAAAATTGAATGGACCTGAGCATGACGATGGACCGGCACGATTCCATTGGTCGCTTTGCCGATGTGATGAAGCCACAGGCTTGCATCCTTCGTCCGCGCCGCTGCAATCCATAAGCTCCTCCTCGTGCTGAATCTCCTCGTCATCACGCCGCATCCCGACGCGCGGCAAAAGGCCTCCGGGCTGATCCCCGAAGGCGCGTGCCGCGTGACGATCAGGCCCGACGCGATGTCGGCGGCCACCCTGGTCGAGCGAGGCGTCTTCGACGCGGTCTTGATGCTCTCCCCGACCGCCTCGGAGCACACGCTCGACGAGATCCGCGCCATCCGGCGATCCGGTCGCGACGCGCCGCTCGCGCTGGTCGTGAGCGGCTCCACGCCGCTGCCGTGGGAGGAATCGGCGCTCGCCTCCGGAGCCGACGTGATCCTGCGCGAGCCTGTCTCCATTTCCCACATCCTCGGCGCGTTCAAGAGAATCGCGCCGGCCGTCGCCAACGGCGCGGGCGCCCCGCCTCCGGGCCCGCAGCCGACGCTGCCCACGGTCCATCGCGGCTCGCTCGAAATCCTGCGCGATTTTTCCCACATCCTCGGCTACTCGCTCGACCACAAACTCTTCGCCGAGCAGTTCGTGCAGAAGGTGCGCGAGATCGTCGGCGTCTCCCGCATCGCGGTCTATCTCGAGAAGCCGCCGACCGCCGTGAGCGGGATCGAGAAAAGCCCGCGGCTGTCGTGCGTCGCCGCGGTCGGCGTGCCGCCGGACGTGATCGAATGTTTCGAACTCTCGCGCAATGCCGGCATCGGCGCGCGGATGTGCCAGGCGCCGCAGATCCTTTCCGCCAGCCACGATTCCTTTCACGGCCTGAGCCCCGCGGACCAGAAGATCCAGCGCGAGTTCGAGATCCTCGGCTGCCGTGTGGCCGTGCCGATCAGCGATCGCACGCGCACGATTGGAGTCGCGGTGCTGGGCGGCCACGTCACCGGCCGCTCGTTCAACGCGGATGAGTTGCAGCTCCTCTTCCTGTTGATGGAGGAGCTGGGCTCGGCGATCAAAAACACGTGGTTGCACCGGCAGCTTTCGTCGAGCCATCGACTGCTGGCGGACGTGCTCGCGACGTTGAGCAGCGGCTGCCTCGTCGTGGACCAGGAGCTGAACGTGCTGCACGCGAACCGCGCGGTCGTCGCGTTCCTCAAGGGCGCGTCCGCGCGCGAAAGCCACTTCGAATTCGCCGACCTGCCGCCGAACCTCGCCGGGCCGCTTTACGACACCGTCGCGAAGGGCGCGAAGACGCAGCCGTTTTTCTTCACGGGCGGGCACGGCGGCGAAAACCTTTTCCGCATCTCCATCATCCCGTTTCACGCCGCCTCGGCCACGATGCCGCAAAGCGCGATGCTCGTGATGGAGGATTTCACGCAGATCGAGTCGGCGAAGCGCTTCGAGATCGAGGCCTCGAAAGCGAAACTGATTTCGCTCATCGCCAAGCGTTTCGCCCACGAGATCCGGAATTCGCTCGTGCCGCTCGCCACCCACGAGCAACTGCTCGAGTCGGAATACCAGAACGACGATTTCCGCCGGTCGCTGAAGACCGCCCTCTCGCGCGAAACGACGCGCATCCAGCGCTTCACCGAGCAGATGCTCTTCCTCGCCCAGCCCCCGCGCACGGCCAACGAAACGGCCAGCCTGCGCGACCTCGTCGAGAGTTGTTTTCACAATGTCTGCGGCGCGGTCGCCCCGGCCGGAAGGCTCGATCTCGCCTGCGAGTCCGACCTGCCCCTCGTCCGCTGCCACCGCGCCGCGCTCGAGCATGCGCTGCAGGAGATCGTCACCAACGCCCTCCAGGCGAACACGGTGGAGGCCGTCGTCACCGCGCGCATCGCCCCGGCGTCCAAAGGCATGCTCCAGCTCACCGTCCACGACAGCGGCCCGGGCTTCACGGCCGAGGCCGCGGCGAGCGCCATGGAGCCCTTTTTCACCACCCGCAACACCGGAGTCGGCCTCGGCCTCACGGTCGCCCGCAAGATCATCGAGGATCATCACGGCAAACTTTTCATCCATGTCCGCGCCAATCCGGCCGATCATGATGTGGAGATTCAACTACCCGCGGTCGAAACCCTGTAGAAAGGAACGGGAGACGTTCGAGATGAGAGTTTTGAGGCAAAGTCATGTTTTGGAGTTGGAAAATGGATTCCGACCGATACAAGTCCCGCTAATCCTGCGCACTTGCGCAACTGGAGTTAGGCCGCTGACCACGTCCTTCGTGGCTTTCCCGACCGGAAGTTGTCCGGTTTCGCCTGCGCAGGAGGCTGCCGCTTCTGCTTCTCCCACATTCGCTCCCGCGCATGACCATTGCCTCTGTATCCCGTCCGGAAAACCGCATCGAAGGTTCACGGCCGGAAGCCATGATTGAGCCGGTCAAGAGAACGCTTCTCGTCGTAGATGACGAAGAGGGTCCGCGGCAGTCGCTGCGGATGGTCTTTCGCAACGACTATAACGTGCACGCCGTCGAGAGCGGCGAGCGCGCGATCGAGTTCATCCGGTCCAACCCCGTGCATGCGGCGATCGTCGATATCCGCATGGCCGGCATCTCCGGCATCGAGGTGCTCCGCCAGATCAAGGCCACCTCGCCCCAGACCGAGGTGATCATGCTCACCGCCTACGAGACCCTCGAGACCGCGCGCCAGGCGATCCGCTTCGGCGCGTGCGACTACCTGAGCAAGCCCTTCGACCTTCCCACCATCCGCGATGCCGTCTCCCGCGCCATCCGCCTGCGCACCATCTCGGACAATATTTCATCGACCTTCGAGCGCTTCCACCAGCTCACCGACGAGCTTCAGGACGCCACCCTTCGCGAGGAGATGGCGCGCACCGCGAGCGAGATCTACGCGGGAGTCCTGCACGACATCAACAACCCGCTCACCGTCATCAGCGGCATCGTCGAGATGCTGGAAATCCAGATGACGCGCAATGCGTCGCTGAGCGGCCCCGGCCTCGAGGACGCCCGGAGCAAGGTCGGCATCATCACCAAGCAGATCGGCACCTGCTCCGCCATCATCGCGCGCTACCTCAAGCTCATCCGCGTGGGCAACCTCGATACGCAGTCCGTCTCGGTCAACCTCGTGCTCTCGGATCTCGTCTCCCTCCTGAAATCCCATCCGGCGGCGAAATCGAGCAAGCTCCTCGTCACCCAGCTCGCGCAGGATCTGCTCGCCTGCGTGAACTGCACCGAACTCATCCAGATCCTGCTCAACCTCACGGTCAACGCCTTCCAGAGCACGAACCAGCCGCAAACCGTCGAGATCCGGGCCGAGGCGAGACATGAGCCGCTCGACATCTCCAGGATTCCCCAGTCCGCCACTTCGCTCGTCCTCAACGACGGCGCCTTCCTCAACCGCGCCCCGCTCGTCTCGATCTCCGTGAAGGATCAGGGCAAGGGGATAGACGAGGAGGTGCTCAACCGCGTCTTCGAACCCTACTTCACCACCAAAGGCTCGCAGGGCGGCACGGGCCTGGGCCTGTCCATCGTGGCGCGCCTCGTGAAAAACTGCCGCGGCCTCGTCCATCTCGAGACCATCGCCGGCGCCGGCACGACGATCACCCTCCACATCCCGGCCAACCCCCCGGGAATTTCCTGATCCTCCCCGCCGTGGGCGATGTCTGGCTGCTGACCGTCGCTGGCGTCCTGTGCCTGCTGATCGGCGCGGCGTTGGGCGCGTGGATCGCGTTTCTCCGTCATTCCACCCGGCGCGCGATCGAGCGCGGCGAGCACGCGCAGGCCGCCGCCACCTCCGCCGAACGCGAGCGCGCGGCGCTCCAGAACATCGAGGAGTTGACCACGCGCGCGCGCGGCGCGGAAGACGCCTTGAACACCGCCCGCGCGCTCGCCGGCGACGCCCAGGCGCGCATCGCTCAACTGGAGACGCAGCTCCAGCACGAGCGGCGCAGCGGCGAAGAAAAACTCGCCGAGCTGAAGGACGCCCACACCCGGCTCTCCACCGAGTTCAAGGGCCTTTCGGCCGACGCGCTCAAGAGCAACAACGCGGCCTTCCTCGACCTCGCCCGCGAGGCGTTCGGCAAACTCCAGCAGCAGTCCACCGGCGATCTCGAGAAACGCCAGCAGGCCATCGATGCCGTGATCAAGCCGCTGAAGGAATCGCTCGAGAAAGTGGACACCCGCATCGTCGAGATCGAGGCCGCCCGCGCCCGCGCCTACGGCCAGCTCGGCCAGCAACTCGAGCAGCTCAGCTCCGCCCAGCTTCGCCTCCAGGCCGAGGCCGCGCGCCTTTCCACCGCCCTGCGCTCGACCAGTTACGCCGGAAGCTGGGGCGAACTGCAACTGCGGCGCGTGGTCGAGATGGCGGACATGATGCCGCACGTCGACTTCATCGAGCAGGAAACCTCCGGAGCCCTCCGCGCCGACATGGTCATCCGCCTGCCCGGCGGACAGAACATCGTCGTCGACGCCAAGTCGCCGATCCAGAGCTGCCGCGACGCCGCCGACGCGCCCGACGAGCCGACCCGCGCCGCCCTGCTCGCCCAGCACGCGCAAAAGGTCCGCGGCCACATCGACGCGCTCAGCGCCAAGAGTTACTGGGAACAGTTTCAACCGGCCCCGGAATTCGTCGTGCTCTTCATGCCCGGCGATCATTTCCTCACCGCCGCGCTCCAGAGCGATGCCTCGCTGCTCGAGCGCGCCATCGGCCGCCGCGTCCTGCTCGCCACGCCGACGACCCTCATCGCCCTCCTCAAAGCCGCCGCCTACGGCTGGCGTCAGGAATCCGTCTCGAAAAACGCCGAGGAGATCAGCGCCCTCGGCCGTCAACTCTACGACCGCATCGCCATCTTCGCCGAACACCTCGAGAAGATCGGCCGCAACCTCGAGAACGCGATGAAGGGCTACAACTCCGCCGTCGGTTCCTTCGAGCAGACCGTTCTCCCCAGCGCCCGCCGCTTCGCCGAGCTTGGAGCCAGAGGCGCAAAGGAACTCGCCGCGCCCGCCATGATCGAGACCACCGCCCGCGAGATCACGCGTCGGGAGTAGGCAAGTGAATAAGAGAGCAAGAGCGCAAGCGTCGTCTTCCTCGCGCTCTTATTCACTTAACGCCGTCAGCGACCTGGCTTCCATCGCGCGCGTGATCCGCCGCAACAAGGCCGAGGCCGTCGATCCAGAGGGCGCGCCGCCGCCTTTCGGAGCCGAGTCGAGCAACCCGGCGAGGTGCACGCCGGCAAATGCCGCCACGAAACGCGGATCGTATCGCATGCTGCCGGACTCGAGCACCGCCAGCGCCGCGCGCAGGGTGTCGGCGGAGGCCTTCCTGAACATCAGGCCCGCCAGAAACGAACCCGCGTCGAACTCGGGCCGGCCGAAGAACGAAAACTCCGCGTCGACGACCTGGCAGCGCCCGCCGATCTTCATCCAGTTGCGCGGCAGAAAATCTCCGTGGATGAGACACGCCCCGCCCTCCCCCAACGCCCGGCGCGCGTCGTTCAGCGTCTCGCGCGCCTTCGCGCTCGCGCGCGTCAAACGATCGAGCCACGGAGCCGGCCGGCTCGCGCCGGACGACGCGACGAAAAGGTGCGAGGAAAGCCACTGCCGCACCGCCCAGTTGTCGTAGCGCGCGCAAGCCGGCACGCTTTGCGTGTGATGGTGGAGGTTGACCAAGATCCAGCCGAGCGACTGCGCATCGGCCGCGGTCGGCGCGACGAATTCGCCAACGGAAGAACCGGCGTCCTCCATCAGCAGGCAGCGTCCACGCGTGTCGTAGTGCAAAAGCGCGGGCACGGGCGATTTCGGACATTCGGCGATGCGCGAGGAGCGATGAAACTGGCACTCGGCCTTGAACCGATCGCCCGCGGCCGGGGCGGTCGTGCCGTTCGACGGCCACTCGGTGAACTGCTTCAGCACGACCGATCGCTCGGGCGTGACCACCCGCACAAGCGCGTTGCGCGTGGGAGCGCCGATCGGCTCCAGCCGGACGACGCTCTCGGATTCCCGGAGCAGGTTCCTGGCGGACAGGTATGACGCCACCGCGTCGATTCGCGACGTGTCGAGGAAGGGGTAGTCGGGGTTTTTGGTCTGCTGAACCAAAACCTTGGTGACCATTGCCTGCTCAGTGTGTCGCGATCATTGGCGTTTCGTTTGATAAGTCCGATCGACAAGTGAAACCGGCTCCTGAGACCCCGCAAATGATTTCTCACGGACGCAACAGCCAGAAACGGCCCTCATCGGACCCATGAGCCAGCCGGCCTCAAAAAACAAAGTCAACACAGGAGCCACCCCCGCCCTCAAAAGCCACATTTCTGTCTCGTACGAGACAGAAATATGGCCTCACGAAAGCAGAAAGCGGCCCACCAACACGCGGAGGGTCGAGCGGAGCCGGTGTCACTTGTGATCCCACGGCAGCCGGACCGCGAGCGGCGTGTGCTCCCAGACTTCGAAACGGTCGAAGATTTTCCCGGGGTTGAGGATGCCGTTCGGGTCGAGCGCGCGCTTGATCGCGAGCATGGCACGCACTTCCGGCTCGGATCGGTCGAAACGCAAAAAGGGCGTCTTCGCCAGGCCGATGCCGTGTTCGCCCGTGATCGTTCCGCCCAGGGCCACGACTTTTTTCATCAGGCGCTCCACCGCCTTCTGCGCGCGCAGCGATTCCTTTCTGTCGGCGCGGTGATACATGATGTTGACGTGGAAATTGCCATCCGCCGCATGCCCGAACGTCGCGATGGGCAGCCGCGAGGAGCGCTTCAGTTGATCGAGAAACTTTGCGAAATCGACCTGCCGCGTCATGGGCACGACGACGTCCTCGTTCAGCTTCGCGTCGCCCAATTCGAACATCGCGCCGGAGCACTTGCGCCGCACCTCCCAGAGTTTTTCCGCGGCGGAATCGGACTTTGCTTCCCTGCTCGCGATCGCGCGTTCGCGAGCCCACTCGAGCACGATCGCGCGTTGCGAGCGCACGTCGGCGGCGCTGCCGTCAACCTCGACGAGGAGCAACGGCCTGCCCTTGCGCTCCGGAAAGAGCGAGTGGCCGGTCGCCTGCTCCGCGCATTGCACGCTGTGCCGGTCGAGAAACTCCAGAATCGACGGAAGCACGCGCAGGCCGACCAGCGCCTGCACCGCCGCGAGCGCCGCGGCCTCGTCCTCGAAGGCGCACACCACCGTCCACTTCGCGGCCGGTTTCGGGACGAGACGCAATACAGCGGAGGTCACGATCCCCAGCGTGCCTTCGCTGCCGATCCAGAGGTCGCGGAGATTGTAGCCGCAGGCGAACTTCTTGAAACGCCCGCCCCAGCGGACCTTTTCACCGGTGGGGAGAAAGCCGCGCAAACCGAGCACGAAGTCGCGCGTGACGCCGTATTTCGCGCCGTGCATCCCGCCGGCGTTGCAGGCGATGTTTCCGCCGATCGTGCTGTAGTCGCGCGACGACGGATCCGGCGGGTAAAACCAGCCGGCGTCCTCCGCCGCGCGCTGCACATCGGCGATCTTCGCGCCGACGCCGACTTCGCCGAGGCCCTCGCCCGCGTGGATCACGATGCGGTTGAGCGCCGTGACATCGACCACCCAGCCGCCATGCACCGGCGAGGCCGAGCCGGTCAACGACGTGCCTCCGCCGCGCACGGTCACGGGCACGAGGTGTTCGTTCGCCAGCTCGAGCACGACCGCGATGTCGCTCTCGGCGCGCGCCGCGATCACTGCCTCCGGCATGAACGACAGCTTGCTCCCGTCAAATGAAGCCCGGTGGCGCGCGTCGGGATCGAGGCGCACGCGCGCTCCCAGACGCTGGCGCAGCGCGGCGGTCGCTCCGGCAAGCCGCGGGCGCGCGCTTTCACTTTCGTTCACGAGGGCCGCGGCGGCGTCAGTCGGCATGGTGGTTTCGAGCGTTGATGGCATTGACCAGAAACCCGCCCACCAACAGTTGCAACGGATGGTAGAACATTACCGGCAATAAAATCAGCCCGAGGCCGGGATGGGCAGCGAAAATCAACTTCGCCATCGGCGCCCCGCTCGCGAGCGTCTTCTGTGGCGCGCAAAACAGCGCCGCCGTCCGGTCCGCGGGCGGAAGCCGCAACAGTCGCGACGCGAGGATGGTCAGGAGGACGATCACCGTGAAAAACACGATCGCCCCGCCGCCGGCGATCAACGCGGGCGGCCAGCCGTGTTCGACGAAGACGCCCGCCTGCACCGAGTTGCAGAACGCCGCGTAAACAATGAAGAGCACGAGGCAACTGCTCACCACCCCGCCGTGGCCGATCCACCAGCCGAACCACCTCCGCGCCAGTGGTCGCAACGCCTGCCCCGCCCCGAGCGGAAGCAGGATCAGGAGCGCCAGCTCGCGCATCAAGGGCAGCGCCGACACCGCCTCGCCGCGCGCCTCCAACAGCAGGCCGACCCAGAGCGGCGTCACGATCACGCCGAGCACGTTCGAGAGCGTGGCGTTGAGCACCGCCCCCGCGGTGTTTCCCCCGGCCAGAGAGGTGAAAACGATCGCCGTCGAGACGGTCGTCGGAAGCACCGCGAGGAAGAGAAAACCCAGCCGCAACTCCGCCGGCAGCCATCGTCCCGCGAGCCCGTCCAGCGCGATGCCGACAAGCGGGAAAGCGACATAGGTGAACCCCTGCACGAGCAGGTGCAGCCGCCACCGGAAAAGCCCCTCGCGCAGCGAGCCGAGCGCCAGCGCCAGCCCTTGCAGCAGAAAGATGAGCGCGATCGCCGCCTTCGTGCTCGTTTCCGGACGCAGCCACCCGCCCGCCGCGCCCGGCGAGGGAAACACAAAGGCCAGCCCGACCGCGCCGAGCAGCGCGACGACGAACCAGTTTTTTGCCAGCCAGCCTTTCATATCAAGCGGAAGGGTTCACAAGGGGACGCGCAGGGACCGAAGGCCTGCCCTGTCGCCTCGCTGCGGAACTGTGCCATGCATCGCCACGGAAAAATCGCCGGATCAACTCGCGCACTTCGAGCAGATCCTCCAGCCGAAACGACGGCAGCGCGCCTCCCGGTGGACGCAGACGTCCCGACCGCGTTCCGTCACTTCCGCCGGCAGCACCGCGACAGCGCTTCGGGATGAGCCAAACCGCATTTTCAGCAAAAACGCGTTTCCGCTCTGGCGAAAAGCTGTTACCTGCCCCCTCTTGCGCACCCTGTCATGGCGATCCGACTCTTCGATTCCCTCTCCCGCGAAGTCCGCGAGCTGAAGCCCGGCCAGGCCGACGGCGTGTTTCGCTTCTACAACTGCGGTCCGACCGTTTACGCGCCCGCGCACATCGGGAATTTCCGCACGTTCGTGATCAACGACGTCGTCCGCCGCCTGCTCGAACTCGAGTTCGGCGCCGGCAAGGTGAGGCATGTGCGCAACATCACCGACGTGGACGACAAGACGATCCGCCGCGCGCGCGAGGAAGGGAAGAGCCTCGGGGAGGTCACGCGATTCTGGACGGAAAAATTCCACGCCGATTGCGACGCGCTCGGATGCCTGCGCCCGCACCTCGAGCCGACCGCGACCAGCCACATCGCCGCGCAGGTCGAGATGATCGCGCGGCTCGTCGAGAAGGGACACGCCTACGCGACCAGCGATGGCTCGGTTTATTTCAAGGTCGTCTCGTTCCCCGAATACGGGCGGCTCTCGCGTCTGAAGGAGCGCGAGCTGCAGCCCGGCACGTCGCTCAAGACGCATGCCGCCGATTCCGACGAGAAGGAGGACGGCAGCGATTTCGCCCTCTGGAAAGCGCACAAGCCCGAGGACGGCGAAGTCGCCTGGGGCAGCCCGTGGGGTCGCGGCCGCCCGGGCTGGCACATCGAGTGCAGCGCGATGGCCAGGCAGCACCTCGGCGAAACGATCGACCTCCACACAGGCGCGGTCGACCTGCTCTTCCCGCACCACGAAAACGAGATCGCCCAGAGCGAGTGCTGCAACGACGCGGCGTTTTCCCGCCACTGGTATCACAACGAGCATCTGCTCGTGGACGGAAAGAAGATGAGCAAGAGCCTCGGCAACCTCTACACCCTCGACGACATCCGCGCGAAGGGATACTCGCCGGCGGCGCTGCGCTGCGCGCTCCTCGCGGGACATCCGCGCAGGCAGCTCAATTTCACCCTGGATTCGTTGCGCGTGGCGGAGAAGGCGCTCGCGAGCTGGCGTCATTTTCGCGCCGCGCTCGCGCCGGAGGGAGGCGACGCGTCGGTCTTCGACGAGGTTTTTGCCGCGCTGGATGACGATCTCAACACGCCTGCCGCGCTCGGCGCGTTGTTCACCGCGGTCCATCGCGGGCCGGCCGGCGTCTCGCTCGCGGCCTTCGACAGGGTCATGCAGGCGTTCGGATTCGATCTCACGGCATCGGAATCCGCCAGAGTCGAAACGCCCGCCGAAATCACCGCCCTCGCCGAAAAGCGCTGGGCCGCCAAACAGGCCAAAGACTTCGCCACCGCCGACGCGCTGCGCGGCGAAATCCAGGCCGGTGGCTGGACTATGCTGGACGGAAAGGACGGCTACAAACTCGAGCCCGTGAAGCGATGAAGCCGTCAAGACTTCATCGGCCGCCCAAACAGTCTTTCCAATGACGCCCGCATGAACCTGCCTCCACGGGGCCGACGACCTGTTTCAAGGCCCGATTTCCTCCTCGCCACTCACCACCCGCTCCTCGCCACTTTTCCCGCGCCATGTCGATGACTCCCCTCCAGGAACTGCGCCACTCGTGCTCGCACGTTTTGGCCACGGCCGTCCTTCGCGTCTTTCCCGATGCCAAACTCGACATCGGTCCGCCGACGGACACCGGTTTTTATTATGATATAGACCTCGATCACAAGCTCACGGCCGAGGATCTCGCGCGCATCGAGGACGAGATGCGCAAGGTCGCGGCGGAGAAGCAGCCGTTCACGCGCCGCGAGGTCTCGCGCGACGAGGCCGTGGAGATCATCCACAAGGTCGGCCAGGAACGCTACAAGCTCGGCCGCCTCGAAGACATCCCCGAGGGCGAGGCGATTTCGTTTTATCAAAACGGCGAGTTCATCGACCTCTGCGCCGGCGCCCATGTTTCGGATACGGCGCGGACCGGCGCCTTCAAGCTCCTCGCCATCGCCGGCGCGTATCATCGCGGCGACGAGAAGAACAAGCAGCTCCAGCGCATCTACGGCACGGCCTTCAAGACGAAAGAGGAACTCGCCGCCCATCTCGACCAGCTCGAGCAGGCGAAGCAGCGCGACCACCGCAAGCTGGGGCGCGAGTTGAAGCTCTTCCACATCGACGAAGCCGTCGGCCAGGGCCTCATCCTCTGGACCCCGGCCGGCGCGATCGTCCGCCAGGAGCTGCAGACCTTCATCTCCGCGGAACTCTCGAAACAGGGCTACCAGCAGGTCTTCACGCCCCACATCGGCCGCCTCGGACTCTTCAAGACCTCGGGCCATTTCCCCTATTACCGGGACAGCCAGTATCCGCCCGTGATCGACCGCGAGCAGCTCGAGTCGCTCGCGCACGAAGGCTGCTCCTGCGCCGAACTCTCCAACCGCCTCGGCGCCGGCGAGATCGAAGGCTACCTGCTCAAGCCGATGAACTGCCCGTTTCACATCAAGATCTTCGACTCGCAGCCGCACTCGTATCGCGATCTGCCGGTGCGCCTCGCGGAGTTCGGCACGGTTTATCGCTGGGAACAATCGGGCGAACTCAACGGCATGACGCGCGTGCGCGGCTTCACGCAGGACGACGCCCACATCTTCTGCGCCGAGGAGCAGGCGACGGCCGAGATTCTCGGCTGCCTCTCGCTTGTGAAAACTGTCCTCACCACGCTCGGCATGTCCGATTACCGCGTGCGCGTCGGCCTGCGCGATCCGGACTCGACCAAATACACCGGCAACGCCACGGACTGGGACAAAGCCGAGACAGTCCTGCGCGAGGCCGCGCGCGGCTTCGGCGTTCCCTTCTCCGAAGAGGCGGGCGAGG
>CAZFCY010000026.1:0-36255 GCA_964517665.1 uncultured Opitutaceae bacterium
CCGGGCGAGGTAGGCGATGAGCCGCGTGTTCTCGTCGTCCGGATGCGCGGCGACGGCGGCCAGAACCTCATCGGCTCCGAGATCCGCGAGGCGCTCGGCGTGATTCGCACGCAGGAGCTGCTCGCCGCGCGTCGCATCGACGGCGGAGAACAATTCTTCACCCGCGCGAACGACTTCGGCTACTCGAAGGACAGCCGCGAGACCTTGCGGCTCTGGGATCGCGAGCAGGTGCTCGCCGACATCGTTCGCGTCATCCGCAGCTTCCGCCCGGACGTGATCGTCACGCGCTTCTCGCCCGAGCCGGGCCGCACGCACGGCCATCACACCGCGTCCGCGATCCTCGCCGTCGAAGCCTTCAAGCGCGCGGCCGATCCCAAGGCGTTTCCCGAACAACTCGACAGGCTCGAGCCGTGGCAGGCGACGCGCGTCCTGTGGAACGGCTTTCGGCGCGGCGCGGCCGGCGCGGTCGAGCCCGAGGGCCTGCGGCTCGACGTCGGCGGCTTCAACGCGCTCCTCGGCGAATCCTACGGCGAGATCGCCGCGCGCTCGCGCACGATGCACAAGAGCCAGGGCTTCGGCGCCGTCGGCTCGCGCGGCGCGGCCTGGGAGCACTTCGAGCTGCTGGCCGGCGAGCCGGCCGCGACGGACATCATGGACGGCGTGAACACGGGCTGGAGCCGTATCCGGGGCGCGGATACGATCGGCCGCGGGATCGAAGCCGTCATCGCGGGCTTCGACCCGATCGATCCGTCGGCCAGCGTGCCGGCATTGCTCGCGTTGAGAAAGCAGATGGCGGCGCTGCCGGCCGATCCGCTCGTCGCGCGCAAGCGGAGCCAGCTCGATCGCATCCTCCAATCCGCGCTCGGCCTTTACGTCGAAACCACCGTGCGCAACGCCGAGGTGTTTCCCGGCCAGCAGATCAGCCTCGCGCACACCGTGATGGCGCGCGCGAACGTTCCGCTGACGTGGAAGCTCGTTCGTCTTCCGGCGGTGGGCGAGACCATCGCGACCGGAATCGCGCTCGCGCCCAACCGCGCGGCGTCGCGCGAAACCTCCGCCACGCTGCCGAAGGACACGCCGTTGAGCCAGCCCTACTGGCTGCGCGAGCCGGGCACGCCGGGGACCTACCGCGTGGACGACCCGGCGCTGCTCACGCGGCCGTGGAATCCGCCCGCCTTTCCGGTCGAGCACGTCTTCGAGATCGAGGGGCAGGAGTTTGTCGCATCCGATATTCCAGCACAGGTGATCGACGATCCGGTGAAGGGCGAGATCCGGCGCGCGCTCGAGGTCGTCCCGCCGGTGACGCTCGCCTTTGCCGACGAGCTGGCGCTCTTCGCGCCGGGCGAGGCGCGCGTCGTGACGGTCGAGGCCGCGGCCGCGCGCGCCGGCGTCGCCGGTGTATTGAAACTTCAACTACCGAAGGGCTGGTCCGCGAATCCCGCAAGCCGCCCGCTCGAGTTGAAGACGGCGGGCGAGCGGGCGGGCTTCTCCTTCGAGGTCACCGCGCCCGCGCGGGCGGACAAGGGGTTTCTCGAAGCCGTCGCGGAGGTCGATGGGCAGCGCTTCAGCAACCGGCGGATCGACATCGCCCACGATCACATTCCGCCCGTGCTCCTGCAGCCGCGGGCGGAGCTGGACGCCGTCGCGCTCGACCTGAAAGTCCGCGGCAAAAGCATCGGCTACCTTCCGGGCGCGGGCGATCTCGTGGGCGAATGCCTCGCGCGCATGGGGCTCGCGGTGACCACGCTCTCCAACGGCGATCTGACGCCACAAGGCCTGAAGCCGTTCGATGCCGTCGTGCTCGGCGTGCGCGCCTTTAACACGCGCCCGGACATCGCGGCGCGGCTTCCCGCGCTTTTCGCCTACGCGAAAGCCGGCGGCACGGTCGTTGTTCAGTACAACACCACGGGGGAGCTGAAGAGCGCGACGCTCGCGCCGTTTCCATTGCGGCTCGCGCGCGGGCGCGTCACGGACGAGAACGCGCCCGTGAGCTTTCTCGCGCCCGACCACCCCGTGTTGAACATTCCGAACAAAATCACCGCCGCCGACTTCGAAGGCTGGGCGCAGGAGCGAGGGCTGTATTTTCCCGACCAGTGGGATGAACACTTCACGCCGATCCTCGCGATGAACGATCCGGGCGAAGCGCCGCTCGAGGGCGCGTTGCTCGTCGCGCAGGCGGGCGAGGGCTGGTTCGTTTACACCGGCCTGTCGTGGTTTCGCCAGCTTCCCGCCGGCGTGCCGGGCGCGTATCGTCTCTTCGCCAACCTCGTGTCGCTCGGAAACTGATGCGCGGGACCGAGATGAGGTTTCAGGTGGCCGCGCCGCTGACTCCATTCTGCATTCTACATTCATAATTCTTCCTTCCTCCGATGATCCAGCCCGTCCCTCATGAGCCGCCTCCGCCCGAGATCGACCGTCCCGGCGTGCCCGGGTTGAAGACCTGGCGCGGCGTGTACTTTTTCGTCCTCGGCTGCTTCGTCGTCTTCGTCGTGGCGCTCGCTCTTTTCACGCGCGCCTTCTCATGACGTGGATCGACTATATCGTTCTGCTCGGCACGATGGTGACGATCGCCGTGTATGGCGCGTGGAAGACGCGCCACACGCGCGGGCTCAGCACCTACCTGAAAGGCAGCCAAACCACCGGCTGGGGCACGATCGGGCTCTCCGTCATGGCGACGCAGGCGAGCGCGATCACGTTTCTTTCCACGCCCGGCCAGGGCTACGAGAGCGGCATGGCGTTCGTGCAAAATTATTTCGGCATGCCGCTGGCGCTCATCCTCGTCGCCGCGGTTTTCCTGCCGCTCTATCGCAAGCTCAACGTCTATACCGCGTACGAGTTTCTCGGCGCGCGTTTCGACGTGAAGACGCGGCTGCTCGGCGCCACCCTCTTTCTTCTCCAGCGCGGGCTCGCCGCCGGCATCACGATCTACGCGCCCGCGATCATCGTCTCGACCGTGCTCGGCTGGAACCTCGATCTCACCATCCTGCTCAGCGGCGCGCTCGTCATACTTTATACCGTCACCGGCGGCAGCGAGGCGGTTTCGCTCACGCAAAAGCATCAGATGGCGGTCATCCTCGTGGGCATGGCGACGGCCTTCGGCATCCTGCTGGCGAAACTGCCCGGCGCCCACTCGGTCGCCGATCTGCTGAGCGTCGCGGGCAGCCTGGGCAAGCTGGAGGCGGTGGATTTCTCGCTCGATCTCGACAAGCGCTACACGATCTGGTCGGGCATCTTCGGCGGCCTGTTTCTCTCGCTCTCCTACTTCGGCACGGACCAGTCGCAGGTGCAGCGCTACCTCGCCGGCGGATCGCTCCGCGCCAGCCGGCTCGGCCTGATGTTCAACGCCGTATTCAAAATCCCGATGCAGTTCTTCATCCTGCTGCTCGGCGCGTTGTTGTTCGTGTTCTATCAGTTCGAGCGGCCCCCGGTCTTTTTCAACGAGGCGGCGTGGGAAGCGCATGCGGCCGGGGAGAACGGCGGCGAGCTGCGCGCGCTCGAGCATCGCTTTCAGGAACTTCACACGGAGAAGCGCGAGCGCATCGACGCCTGGCTCGCCGCGCGCGGCTCGGGCGACGCGGCCGTGACGGAGGCCGCGCGGGCATCCATGCTCGCCGCCCATGCCGAGAGCGAGCGCATCCGCGAGGAAACCCGCGAGGCGCTCCTCGCGGCCGATCCGCGCGCGAAGACGACCGACTCCGATTTCGTCTTCCTCACCTTCATCCTCGATTACCTGCCGCACGGCGTCATCGGGCTGCTGCTCGCGGTCATTTTCGCCGCCTCGCTTTCGTCCACCTCCGCGGAGTTGAACGCGCTCGGCTCGACCACCGCGGTGGACATCTATCCCGTGCTCATGCGGAGGGAGGGCACGGAGGCGCGCTACGTCGCCGCCTCGAAATGGTTCACCGCGCTCTGGGGCGCCGTCGCGATCGGCTTCGCCCTTTTCGCCAACCTGGTCGAAAACCTGATCGAGGCGGTGAACATCATCGGCTCGATTTTCTACGGCGTGGTGCTCGGCATTTTCCTCGTCGCCTTCTTTCTGAAGAAGATCGGCGGCACGGCCGTCTTCTGGGCCGCGATCTCGGCGCAGACGATCGTGCTCGTGTGCAAGTTCTCGCCGGGGATCACGATCGGCTACCTGTGGTTCAACCTCATCGGCTGCGCCGCCACCGTGATCCTGAGCCTCGCGCTCCACGCGCTTCTCGGCCCGCGCGATCGCGCCGCGCCCCTGCCCACGACATGAGCGCGTCCCCCGTCATCGCCTTCGGGCAGCAGCCCTGCGGGATTTTCCCGAAGCGATTTCTCGTCGCGAAAGTCCTGACCGCGCGCCGGCTCCAGCGGGAGATCGGCGGCGAGGTCGTGTTCTTCTATCACGACAGCGATCACGATCCGCGCGAGACGCGCACGACGCTGCGGCATCGCGCGCTCGACACGCTCGCGCAGCTCAACTTCGAGGTCGCGAACAAGCTGCAACGCCGTTATTCCCCCCTGTGCCTCAAGCGCATCGCGCCCGGCTGGCACGCGCGGATGGCGCGCCAGCTTCCCGCCTATGTCGACGGGCCGTGCGTGGAGGCGTTCAAGGCGGTCGAGGCGGGCCACGTGGCCGATTTCTGCCTCGAACTCTACCGCCGGCTCGGGCTGCTCGACGGCGTGCGCGTGATGCGCTCGAGCGATCCGGCGGTGCGCCGCGCGGCCTGCGAGGTGGAGGACTTTTTCGCCGACGTCCCGCACGAGGGCGAGATCGTGCGCGCCCGATGTTGCGACGGAAAACTCACCCTGCACGAGGGCGGCGACCGCCACATCGCGGTGGCGCCTTGCGCGTTCACGAAGGAGCAGATCAGCCCGGCGCGCGACACGCGCCTGCCCTGGATGCAATCCGTCCTGCATTGCACCCACTACATCGCGGGCGCGGGCGAGCAGGCCTACCTGAACAAGGAAGCGTGTCCAGAAATTGAATACGTCAACCGCGACCCCATCGACCGTTCCGATGAAGCCTTCGTCGACTTTCCCCTCTGAGGCGTTTTCCATCCTCGCCTTCGGCGCGCATCCCGACGACATCGAGTTCGGCTGCGGCGCGGTCGTCGCCCGCGAAACGCGCGCCGGCAATCGCGCGCATTTCGTCGTCTGCTCGCGCGGCGAATCGGCCTCGAACGGCACGCCCGGGGAGCGCGTGGCCGAGGCGGAAAACGCCGCGAAAACCCTCGGCGCCACCGTCGAGTTCGTCGATCTCGACGGCGACGCGCGCATCGAGCGCAAGGTCGCGCACGCGCTCGCCCTCGCCGCGATCATCCGCCGGGTGAAGCCGCGCGTCGTCCTCGCGCCGACGCTGGTGGAAAACCAGCACCCGGATCATGCCGTGGTCGGGCAGCTCGCGCGGGATGCGGCGCGGCTCGCGCGCTATGCCGGGGTGGCGGCGTTGCGCGACCAGCCGGCGCACGCGATCGGGCAGTTGTTGTTCTACGCCGTCACGCCCGACGCGCAGCCGCGCGACCTCGCGGAGATCCTCGTGGATGTTTCCCCTCCCGCGGTGATTGCCGCGTGGACGCGGGCGATGCAGGCGCACGCCTCGCAGCAGCGCACGCGCGACTACGCCGGCATGCAGCTCGCGCGCGCGAAGCTCAACGGCGCGCGTTGCGGCGCGGAGCACGCGACGCCGCTCTTTCCCGCGGACCCGCTCGTGACGGACGGGCTCGCTTCACTCGCGCGCGGCGCGCGGCATTTCTGATGACCGGCACGCAGTGGAGCGTCGTCGCATTGAAAGGTGGCCGCGGGCGTCCCCGCCCGCGCTGTTTCGCGCCGCTCCACAACCACCCGGCTGCCACAACGAGGATCCGATGACTGATCGCCCGCTTCGCATCGGCATCACCTGTTACCCGTCGGTCGGCGGGAGCGGCATCGTCGCGACCGAGCTCGGCGAGGAACTGGCGGCGCGCGGGCACGAGGTTCACTTCATCAGCTACGGCCGCCCGTTCCGGCTGCCGGAGAACACGCCGCGGATTTTTTTCCATCCGGTCGTGATCAACGACTACGAGCTGTTTCGCTATCCGGACTACACGCTGCCGTTGTCGGTCAAGATGGCGGAGGTGGCGCGGGAGCGCTCGCTCGATGTCCTGCACGTGCACTACGCCGTCCCGCACGCCACCGCCGCGATCCTCGCGCGCGACATGCTTCCCGAGGCGCTGCGCCCGAAGGTGGTGACGACGCTGCACGGCACCGATACGACGCTCCTCGGCCGCGACGCCGGCTACGGACCGGCGATCCGCCACGCGCTCGAGCGGTCGGACGCGGTCACCACCGTCTCCGCGTTTCTCGAGCGCGAGACGAAAATCCTGCTCGGCTTCGACGGACCGATCGACGTCATCCACAACTTTTTCGATCCGCACGAGCCGAAGCGCACGCCGGAACAGGCGCGCCGCGAACTCGGTTTGCGCGACGAGCGCGTCATCGTCCACGCCTCGAATCTCCGGCCGGTGAAACGGCTCGACCTGCTGCTCGGCGCGATCGCGCGGGCGCGGCCCGCCGATTCCTTCAAGTTCCTGATCCTCGCGGGCGCGGACTTTGCGCCGCACCGGGAAACCGTCCGCCAACTGGGAATCGAGGATCGCGTGATCGTGCGCGAGAAAGTGGTCGAGGTGGAGGACTACCTGCAGATCGCGGACATCGGGTTCTTCGCCTCCGACACGGAAAGCTTCTGCGTGAGCATCCTCGAGGCCATGTGCTTCGGCTGCCCGAGCGTGGCGCGCGCCGTCGGCGGCATCCCGGAGGTCGTGGAGGACGGCGTATCCGGAATCCTGATACCGCCCGCGGCGGATGTCGACGCGCTCGCGGACGCGTTGAGCGCGCTGCTCGCGGACGGGCGGAAACGCGAGGCCCTCGGCGCCGCGGCGAGGAAGCGCGCGCGGGATCTCTTCTCCGTCGCGACGGTCGTCCCGCGCTACGAGGCGCTCTACCGCCGGGTCCTCGCGTCCTGAGGCGGGCGGACCTCGCCGGATCGCGAATGATCGGAAGGAAGAACCACGGACCATACGGATGGGCACAGATTCAGATTCCCGGTTTCTTATCTGTGTTGATCCGCGCAATCCGTGGTTTCCGCTTTTCTGAATTTCTGTGCATTCGTGTCCGCGCGTGGTTAACTTTCTCCATGAAAACTCCCCGTCTTGCGTCTGTGTTTGTTCTTCTTTGCTCGCTCGCCGCGCTGGCTCGCGCGGGCGAGGCGCCAGCGGACGAGATCCGCGCCGCGCGCCTGCCCGACGTGCGGATGCGCGACGCGTGCGTGCTCGTGGACGAGGCCCGGCAGCGCTACGTCATGGTCGCCGCAGGGCGGGGCGCGACCGTGCGCGCCTACACGAGCAGGGATCTCGTCGATTGGGAAGGCCCCCACACCGTCTTCGCGGCGACCGGCGACACCTGGCGCGAGGCGGACATCCGCGGCATCTGGGCGCCGGAGCTGCATGAATATAAAGGCCGGTATTACCTCTTCCTCACCTTCGACACGACGACGCAGTTTCCCGAGCAGTGGCGCGACTGGCTGCCGCGGGTCAAGCGCGCCTCGAGCGTTCTCGTGAGCGATTCGCCGCTCGGCCCGTTCAAGCCCTTCGCGGACAAGCCCACGCTGCCGGAGGACATGATGACCCTCGACGGCACGCTCTGGGTCGAGGACGGCGTGCCCTACATGATCTATTGCCACGAATGGGTGCAGATCGTGAACGGCACGGTGGAAATGATCCAGCTCACGGACGATTTGTCGGCAACCGTCGGCGAACCCACGCGCCTTTTCTGGGGCAACGACGGCCCGTGGTCGAAACGCTCCGATCAATACGGCTGCTGGGTCACGGACGGGCCCTGGCTGCACACGAGCAAATCCGGGAAACTCTTCATGCTCTGGTCGAGCGGCGGTCCGGAAGGCTACACGGTCGGCCTCGCCGTCTCCGAGTCCGGCAAACTCGCGGGCCCGTGGACGCAGCAGGCCGAGCCGGTCTTCAAGGACGACGGCGGCCACGCCATGATGTTCGAGCGTTTCGACGGCCAGCTCATGATGACCCTGCACCTCCCGAACAAGCCCCCGCGCGAACGCATCCAGCTTTTCGAGATGGAGGACACCGGCGACACGCTGCGCGTGATCGGGAAGTTCCCGGCGGAGTAGTGCGCGCCGGAACCCGAGAAGAGCTTCATCGCGAGGGCAGTGCGCCGGGCGGGATCCTCGATCCGCTCGAACATCTCCGCCAGGGCCATGAGCTTCTCGGTGGGCGTGGCCCCGAGGAGCGCATCGACTTCGACGCCATAGCCGCGCAGGAGCGCGCGCTGCTGGACAAAGGCCTTGGAGACGAGGTCGAGCGCCCCGGCCATGTTGCCGCCCTCGATGCCGGCGCGCTGGAAGGCGCGCTCGAGGGCGACGAGTTCTTGCACGCTCTGGCCGGTGCGCAGGGAGAGGTTGTGCAGGCGGCTGCCCAACTGGAGGCCTTCGGTGAGGGCGCCGGTGAGCCCTCCGGCGCCGACGCCGAAGGATGCGGCGGCGGCCGACGCGGCGGCGGCCACCTGGCCCAGCCCCCCCACGACGGTTGACAGGCCGGTCACACCGAGGATGATGTTGAGAGTCGTCGTCGCCATGCTCGCGTTTTTTTACGTCTTTATCGGAGGGCTCAGCCTCCTGCTGTTGACGGCGCCCATCTGGGGGGCGCTGCCGGACATATGGCGCAACGGCTTCCTGCCCGTGTGGCTGGCGGCCGTGCTCGTGCTGGCCCCGCTGGCGATCTGGGCGGACCGGAAGCGGGCGCGAGCCAGGAGCCTGAAGACAGGGACCAGGAGACAGACCCGAGCCGGCTCCTTCTGACTTCTGACGCCTGGTTCCTGATGCCTGATATCAGCGCGTGAGGTCGCGCTGGAGGCCGGCGCGCAGGCGCTGGCCATCGGCATCCTGCGCGAAGGCGACGCCGATGCCGCGCGCGACGGCGGCGGCGGCGGCGGCATCGGCGCGGCGGCGGGCGTGGCAGAGGAGGATGAGCTCCACGACTGAGATGTCTCCGAGATCGGCAAGTGTCTTCCCCAAGTTCAAGGCGATGTCGGCGTGGCCGCCCGGTTTTTTTTGCCCGGGGCGCGATTCAAGGTGGTCGTGGACGTCCCGGCCGCGCGTGAGACTCGCGTCTGCCGCTTGGATCCCCGCGCTGCCTGCGGGCGTCCAACGACGCGCGCGGCCAACCCGGATCGACGAGCAACCAAATTCTCGACCTTCGCGCGGGCGCGGGCCAAACCTGTGCAACCATGCGACGCAACGTCCCGGCCCCGGTTCTTGTTCTCATTGCGATGCTGGCTGTTGTCCCGGAAGCGCCGGGCGCGGATGCGGCCGAAGCCGAGCCGCGCACGCGGGACTTCTCGTGGATGTCGGTCGAGCAGTGGAAGGCGAAGCATCTCGAAGACATGGCCATCGCCCAGGCAGGCGACATCGACCTGCTCTTCGTCGGCGACTCGATCACGGACGGCTGGGATGCGCAGCCAGTGTGGAAGGCGCGCATCGCGCCCTTGCGCGCGGCCAATTTCGGCGTCGGCGGCGACACGACGCAGAACGTGCTCTGGCGGCTGGAGAACGGCGCGGTCGGCAACCTTCGCCCGAAGGCGGTGGTCCTGCTCATCGGCACGAACAACTTCGGCCGCAACGGCGACGGCCCGGCCGATGTCACGCGCGGCATCGGCGCGATCGCCGGCAGGCTCGCGGAGGCGTTTCCATCGGCGCGCATCCTCGTGCTCGGCATCTTCCCGCGGGACGCCTCGCCCGGCGCGGTGATCCGGCAGCAGATCAAAGAGACGAATGCCGGCCTGAAGTCGCTGGATGACGGCGTCCGCGTCTTCGTGCGCGACATCGGCAGCATTTTCCTCGAGCCGGACGGCTCCATCTCGACCGCCATCATGCCGGACGCGTTGCACCTTTCCGAGGAAGGCTACCGGCGTTGGGCGCTCGCCCTGCTGCCGATGATTCTCCCGTGGCTGGAATAGCCGCGCGAGAGACGAATCAAGGTGATCACGGGCGTCCCCGCCCGCGTGAGCGACTCGCGCCCGCGGTGGGCAACAGCCTCCAAGCCGGGTCGCGCCCGGACGCGCGTTTCACCGGGAAAACGCCACCGCCCGGGTGGGAAACGATTCTACATTCGCGCGCAAGCACTCTCATTCCAAAGCGGGTGAACTCCGGCTAGTATGTCCGGCCCCAGGGACGCCCGGTCACACGCCGGCGGATTTACCTCAAGGACTGGCCGCCACGCCCGCGCCGATCTCGAAATCGAACCATCCCACTTTTCAACTCATGCTGCAGACCCCTGTCGCCCAGGCGAAGAACCGCCTGCCTTCCGAACTGGAGATCACGGCCGATGCGCTGCCCAACATCCCGTGGCAGCCGAAGCCGGCCGGCCTCGAGGATCTGATCTGGCGCTACAGCGAAAATCCCGTCATCGGCCGCCGCCCGCTGCCGCGCGTGACCGGGATCTACAACAGCGCGGTGGCGCCTTTCGAAGGCGCCTTCATCGGCGTGTTTCGCACCGAAGGCATGGACCGGCTGCCGCGTTTGCACGTGGGCCGCAGCCCGGACGGGTTGAAATGGAATTTCGAGCCGAAGCCGATCGACCTGCGTTGTGACGACGACGAGGTGCGGCGCTTCGAGTTCGCCTACGACCCGCGCGTGACGCTGATCGACGGCGATCACTACATCACGTGGTGCAACGGCTATCACGGCCCCACCATCGGGGTGGCGCGCACGCGGGATTTCGTTCACTTCGAGCAACTGGAAAACGCCTTCCTGCCCTACAACCGCAACGGCGTGCTCTTCCCGCGCAAGCTCGACGGCAAGTTCGCCATGCTCAGCCGCCCGAGCGACACCGGGCACACGCCCTTCGGCGACATTTTCTACAGCGAAAGCCCCGACATGACGCACTGGGGCAAACACCGCCACATCATGGGCCGGGGCTGGCCGTGGTATCAGGGCACCAAGATCGGCGCGGGCCCTTCGCCGATCGAGACGAGCGAGGGCTGGCTGTTGTTTTATCATGCCGTCACGCAGACCTGCAACGGCTTCGTCTATTCGATCACCGCCGCGCTGCTCGACCTCGAGCAACCGTGGAAAGTGATCGCGCGCTCGAACCAGGCGCTGCTCTGCCCCGAGGCGCCCTACGAACTCACGGGATTCGTGCCCGGCGTCTGTTTTCCGGTCGGCTGCCTGTGCGATGGCGAAACCGGTCGAATCGCGATTTACTACGGAGCCGCGGACACGTTTACCGCGCTCTGCTTCTGCCAGGCCGGCGAGATCATCGACTTCGTCAAGGCGAACTCGTTGTAGCGCGGATTCTGCGCCAAGCATATGCGGAACCTTTCCCTCTCCAGCCTGGCGTGGCAGTTTCGCGACGCCGCCGGGCAGTCGAAATGGCATGCGGCCACCGTGCCCGGTTGCGTGCACGCGGACCTGCTGAAGAACAAGCTCATCGACGACCCGTTCCGGGGCACGAACGAGCTGGATCTCCAGTGGATCGAGGAACGGGACTGGGACTATCGCGCGACGTTCACGGCGCCGGACGACCTGCTCGCGGAGGAGGTGGTCGATCTCGTCGCGGACGGCCTCGACACCATCGCCACGGTCACGCTCAACGGCGCCAGGGTCGCGCGCGCGGAAAACATGTTCACCGGCCACCGCTGGAACGTGAAACCCCTGCTCCGCCCCGGCCGCAACGAGCTGGCGATCCGCTTCGGCAGCGCGATGGCATACATCCGCGCGCATCGCAAAAGCCATCGCCCGCGCGAGACCAACGATCCCGTCGGCCGCAGCACGGTCATCCGCAAGCAACAGTGCCAGTTCGGCTGGGACTGGGGGCCGCGGTTCGTCACCGCCGGCATCTGGAGGGACATCCGCCTCGAGGGCTGGAGCGGCAACCGCGTCGAAAGCGTGGTGGTGAAACAAATACACCGCGCCGACGGCAGCGTGGCGATCGACCTGGTCCCCGAACTCGCGCGCAAGGACGACCGCGCGACCTGCCGCTGGTCGCTCGAGCTGGAGGCATCTCAAACTTCAGATCCAAAATCCGAGGTCCCGGCGCGCCACGCGCGCCTGGACGGCGAAGGCACGCGCGTCGAAGTCCCGTCGCCGAGGCTCTGGTGGCCGAACGGCCAGGGCGCGCAGCCGCTCTATCGGCTCCGCGTCGAGGTCGTCGCGGGCGGCGGCCGCGTCATCGGCGCGTGGACGCGCCGCATCGGCCTGCGCTCGATCGCGCTCGACCGATCGGCGGACGCCGGCGGCGAGGCGTTTCGCTTCGTCGTCAACGGCCGCCCGATCTTCGCCAAGGGCGCGAACTGGATTCCCGCGCACAGCTTCGTCGCCACGCTCGGGCGCCGCGACTACGCGCGCGATCTGCGCAGCGCGGCGCTGGCGCACATGAACATGATCCGCGTCTGGGGCGGCGGCATCTACGAGAGCGACGATTTCTTCGACCTGTGCGACGAGCTCGGCCTGCTCGTCTGGCAGGATTTCATGTTCGCCTGCACGCGCTACCCGGCCGACCGGGCATTTCTCAAAAGCGTGAGCGGGGAGGCGATATATCAAATCCGCCGGCTGCGCCATCGCGCCTCGCTCGCCATGTGGTGCGGCAACAACGAGGTGTTTCACTGCAATCCGGAGGAGCACCGGACCGACAAAAAAATCATCGCGGACTATTACGCGCTCTTCCACGAAACGCTCCCGAAGGCGGTCGAGGCCCACGATCCCGCGACCGCCTACTGGCCGGGCTCGCCATGGCGCGGCGACCCCGAGCCGGGGCACGAGGCCGGCGAGAAGCGCGGCGACACGCATTTCTGGGACGTCTGGCACGCGCGCCACCCGGTGAAGGATTACGAGAAATATCGTTTCCGTTTCTGCTCCGAGTTCGGCATGCAGAGCTTTTGCTCGCCCGGGACGCAGGCCACGTTCTGCCCGGCGGATGATCCCAACGTGTTCGGGGCCACGATGGAAAACCATCAGAAGAACCGCGCCGGCAACCAGATCATCCTCGACTACGTTTCGCGCCGCTATCGTTTTCCGAAGGGGCAGGACGAGCTGATCTATCTCTCGCAGCTCAACCAGGCCTACTGCATGCAGACGGGCGTCGAGCACTGGCGCCGCAACATGCCGCATTGCATGGGCGCGCTCTACTGGCAGTTGAACGACTGCTGGCCGGTCGCCTCGTGGAGTTCGATCGAGTTCACCGGCCACTGGAAGGCGCTGCACCACGCCGCGCGCCGCTTCTTCGCGCCCACGCTCGTGACCGCGCACGTGCCGGGCGACGAATCGCCCACGATTGGAAACTACCGGAGCACGACCGTCGGCCTCGTGCATTTATACACCGTGCACGACGCGCCCGAGCCGGCGCGCGGGACGCTGCGGTGGGATCTCTTTCATCTCGACGGCCGCCGTTTGCTGCGCGGAAGGAAAGCGGTGACGCTCCGCTGCGGCGAAAGCGTCGAGCAAAAGACGCTCGATCTGCGCCCCCACATGGACCGCCACGGCCGCGACCACCTCCACCTGCGCATCGGGCTGGACGTGCGCGGCGAAACCGTGAGCGAGGACACCGTGCTGCTCACGCGCCCGCGTTTCCTTGCGCTGCCGAAGGCGCGCACGACGCCGGCCGTGCGCGAGACCGGGCCGAAGCGCTTCGAGATCACCTTCAAATCGTCCGCCTTCCAGCACCGCTTCTCCTTCGGGTTCGGAAACCTCGCCCACCAGTCGAGCGACAACTTTTTCGACCTCCATCCCGACAAGCCGAAACGCGTGCAGGTGGAGTTCGCGCGCCCCATCACCGCCGCGCAGGCGCGCAAGCGCCTCCGGTTTCACTCATTGGTCGACACGTATTGAGCGCGCGAGAGCGCAGGCAAATCCAGCCCCGTCCTCTTTCCGATCCGAAGCCTGCGCTCTTAACACTTGCGCTCTCCTGCCCCCTTCCCATGCCCGACACCGACTCCTCGACGAAAGTGTATTCAAAAAATGACGACGCCACCGCGCCGGAGGACCGCGTGCCGCTTTCGCAGAAGGTCGCCTACGGCATCGGCTCGGTCCCCGATTTATGGGGCACGTGGCTCTATCCCGGGCTCGTGAACCAGGTCTTCAACATCTACCTGCACGTCTCGCCGGCGTTGATCAGCACGGCCCTGATGGTGAACCGGCTGGCGGACGGCGTCACCGATCCGCTTTTCGGCTGGATGTCGGACAACACCCGCACGCGCTTCGGCCGCCGGCGGCCCTACCTGCTGATATTCTCGATCCTGGGAGGGTTGTTCCTGCCGCTGTTGTTTCTTGTTTCCCCCCACTGGAGCGAGATGACCTATTTCTGGTTCATCCTCATCTCGTCCACGCTTTATATATCAATCATGAGCGGCTACAGCACGCCGTTCAACAGCCTCGGCGCGGAACTCACGCCGGACTACCATGAGCGCACGAGCGTCATGGCCATCCGGCAGGCGCTGCAGCGGCCGTTCGAGATCGCGCTGTTTTTTGGGGCGGCGTTTACGACGCTGAGCTGGTTCAACGACCCGGAAAGCGGGGAACCGAACCTCCTGCTCGGCGCGCAGGTCTATTGCGCGATCCTCGGCGCCCTCATGATCGGGGCCGGACTTGTCACCTTCTTCGGCACGCGCGAGCGCTACTACGAAAAGGTCGTCGCGCACCGGCAGGACAAGGTTCCGATCCTCGACGCCTTCGGGATGACGCTGACATGCCGGCCGTTCCGCTCCCAGCTCGCCATGGCTTTCGCCTACGGCATGGGCACGAGCATGGTCGGGACGCTCGGCTATTACGCCACCGTGTACTACGTGTGCCGGGGCGACGTCGCCAGGGGCGCCTGGTGGAATTTCATCATGGGCTGGTCGAACATGGGGCTGGGGCTGGCGGGGATCGCCGTTTTCGCCTTCATCGCCCGGCGGCAGGGAAAACGGCACGCGATGTTCTGCATGCAGGCCTTCGCGATCCTCGTCTTCATCGGCACATGGTGGCTCTACGATCCCGAGCGCCCGTGGCTGCAACCGCTCGCCTCCGGCTTCATCGCGTTTACCGGCGCCGGATTCTGGATGCTGTGGAGCTCGATGGGCGCCGACGTGATCGATTACGACGAGCTGGAGAACGGCAAGCGGCGCGAAGGCGCCTTCAAGGCGTGCGAATCGTGGATCATGAAAGTCGGCATGGCGATCGGCGTCGGCGCGTCCGGATACATCCTCTCCGGGACCGGCTTCGACGCCGCGCGCGAAGGCGAACAGACGGCCCGCGCGCTCTTCAACATCCGGCTCTACCTCGCCGTCATCCCCGTCGGCGGATTGCTCCTCGCCATGTGGGCGCTCTCCCGCTTCGGCCTCACGCAGGAGCGCATGGCCGGGATCCGCGCCCAGCTCGAAGCCCGCCGAGGCCGGGTTTGATCCGGGATCAAACCCGGCCTCGGCAGTCGAAAGTCTAAAAGTCGAAGGTCGAAAGCCGCGGAGGGCCGGCTTGTTCGATTCCGAGATATTCCGGCGTTCTTTCTGCCCTTGCGCGCCAGTCGCCCTTTCTCTGACTCTGGACCTTCGACTTTCGGCTTTTAGACTTTTAGACTCCATTTCGATGCGGCCCCACGTCCTGCTCGTTTTCCTCACGCGCTTCGAGGAAACCTCGGCCATGCTCCAGGCGATCGCGAAATACGAGCGCTCGCACCAGCAATGGGCCATTTTTCTCGACGACGAGGCGCGCGCCGAGCGCGATCCGGGCTGGTTGCGAAGCAAGAAATGGCATGGCGTGATCAGCCGGCACACGACACCGGAGCTGGTCGGGAGCTGCGCCGAACTCGGCATCCCACTGGTCGACATGCACGATTGCGCGGCCTTTCCCGGCGTCCCGAAGATCCGGCCGGACAACGTCGGCATCGGCCACGTCGGTGCCGAGCACCTGCTCGAGCGCGGGTTCCGCCACTTCGGCTTCTGCGGGTTTTCCAACGACCTGTGGTCGCGCGAGCGGCGCGATGGTTTCGTCGAGGCCCTCCAGCTCGCCGGGCACACCTGCGACGTCTTCGATGTCGAATATCCCGGCGACATCACCCCGCTGTGGGACGAGGCGCAGTCCGCCGCGCTCGGCGCCTGGATGCGCAAGCTCCCGAAACCGGCCGCCGTGATGGCGTGCATGGACGTGCGGGCGTTTCAGGTCCTCTCGGCCGCGCACGCCACCGGCATCCTCGTGCCCGAGGAGGTCGCCGTCCTCGGCGTGAACAACGACTCAACGCGCTGCGAGCTTTCCTACCCCGCCCTTTCCAGCGTCGCGCCCAACGCGTTCCAATCCGGCTACCTCGCGGCCGAGCTGCTCGACCAGATGATCCGGGGCGAGCGGCCCGGCGCGGTCGATGTCCGCGTGGACCCGATCGGCGTGACCGCGCGGCATTCGACCGACGTGCTCGCGGTCAACGACAAGAACGTCGCCGCCGCGCTCAGCTACATCCGCGAGAAGGCCTGCTCGGGCATCTCGGTGGACGACATCCTGCGCTTCGCCGCCTCCTCGCGCAGCCAGCTCGAAAAGAAATTCCGGCGCTACATCGGGCGGTCTCCCCAGGCCGAGATCCGGCGGGTGCAAATGGCGCGGGTGAAGCAGTTGTTGACCGAAACTGATTATCCGTTAAAGCGGATTGCGGAGATCACGGGCTTCGAACACGTCGAGTACATGTGTGTCGTGTTCAAGCGGATCACAAGTGAAACACCCGGAAGTTTCCGCAAGAGAACACAAGCCGGCGAAGGCTAGGCGAGCGGGTGGTTTTGTCCTTTGGCGGGTTTCCCGGCGGGCGGGACATCGACAACCGGGGCCGGTTTCCCCGGCAATCATTCTACATTTTCGAGGAAGCGAACTCATTCACAAAACGCGTTTCCGCCCCTAGACTCTCTCACCCTCCGACCTACCCTAGGTCCGGATTTTCCATCCCCAGACTACAAGAACCAAGAGGCGCCCCGAGACGAGGGCTCTCTTCGCCCCTAATCCCTATGAAGATACTGACGTTAGCCCGTTCGCTGCGCAGACCCTGCTGCGTGGCTTTTTCGGTCTTTGCGGCGGCGACCACCCCGGTCTTCGCGCAAAGCTCCACGACAACGACCTCGAGCGTTGGCGATCCCGACGATGAGGTCATCGAACTCTCGCCCTTCTCGGTCGAGGCATCAGAAGACGTCGGATATCGTGCCGAAGCCACTCTGGCCGGTTCTCGCATCCGCACGGATCTGCGCGATGTGGGTTCGGCGATCTCGGTCGTCACCTCCGAGTTTCTCCGCGATACCGGAGCGACGAACAACGAGACCCTGCTGCAATACACGGTCAGCACCGAGGTCAGCGGCATTCACGGCAACTTCGGAGGCATGGGAAACACCCAGAACCTCGACGACACCGACCAGCGGCTCGCGCCACACGAGACGACGCGTGTGCGCGGCTTGGGGCAGGCCGACAACACCCGGGACTTTTTCCTCACAGACATTCCATGGGACTCCTACAACGTCGGCCGCGTCGACATGCAGCGTGGCCCCAACGCCATCCTCTTCGGCATCGGCTCCCCCGCGGGCATCATCAACGCCTCGACCAACGCGGCTAGTTTCGAGCAGCAAGGCACGGCCGAGGTGCGCTTCGGAAGCTATGGTAGCGCGCGCGCGTCCTTGGACTACAACCACGTCCTGCTCGAAAATGAACTCTCCATTCGGGTGGCCGGCCTCTGGGATGAAACCAAGTACCGTCAGGAACCCGCTTTCAATCGCGATAAGCGCTACTACACGGCCCTCCGCTATGAGCCGAGCTTCCTGCGCTTCGATGGGGCAAGCACATCGATCAACGTCAAATACGAGTCGGGCGAGATCACCGCGAATCGTCCCCGCATCATTCCTCCGGGCGATCTGATCACGCCATGGTGGACCAATCCGTCTCTCGCGGCCATCCGCGAGGCGGGCGGCATGAATCCGCTCACCCTCGCCGAGGGAAACGGGCCGGCCGTGGATGCCCTTCGCGCCGCGGGCGATCTGGGCGCCGGCGTCCGCAGCGATAATGCGAACTACTTCAATCGGGCGATCGGATCCTTCGGCCGGAACTATGGTGGCATCGTCGCGGTCTTCCCGAATCCGACGAGCGGCGCGCATCATTTGATGACCACCGACATTCCGAAGGTCGCGAGCAACGCCCTCACCATGCCGTGGACGATCATGTCGGGCGTCATCCCGCGCAAAGACTTCGAAGGCTCGCGCCAGGTGCTGGATAACTATGACTTCTACCGCAACGAAACGCTTCAGGACCGCGGGATCTTCGACTACTACAACAACCTCCTCGACGGACCGAACAAGCGGGAATGGTCGGATCACGAAGCGTTCAATGCCTCCGTGGCACAGACCTTTTTCAACAATCGCCTCGGATTCGAGGCCGTTGTCGATCGCCAGAACTACGAGCGGGGCCAGGTGAATCTCCTTTCCGAGTTCGGGCAGGCGATCACGATCGACATGAACAACCACCTTCCGAACGGCGAGGTGAATCCGAACTACGGCAAGGCAGCGACGATCTCCGATCAGTTTGCCAACAACGCTTATTGGTCCGAGAGAGACGCCGAACGATTCACGGCCTTTGGCGACGTTCGTGCCGAGGACTTCATGGGAGACAGCCGGCTTTCCAAAATTCTCGGCCGCCACATGTTCACCGGCTTGCTCAGCGAGGAAGAGCACAACGTCGAGAAACGCGATTGGTTCCGCTATGCAGCCGACGCGACCTATGGCCAGGAAGTTCTCCAGAGCGACCTTTTGCGTGAACGCGGAGTCAACACCCTCAACTATCTCACCAGCGGAAGCATTGCCGGCCTTTCCGACCTTTCCCGCGCCAACATCAGCCGCATTCGCGCGGTTCAGATTCCGAGCTCCGGCAGCTTCGATCAGTTTCTCCGGGTTCCCCTCGACGGCGTGGACCTGGACGCCCCTTGGACCAACCCCTACGGAGGGATTGAAACCCAGGCCCAAAACCCGGCCTCTTACGTTGGCTGGAACGGTGCCCAACGCAGCATCGGTCTCATCAGCGACGAGGCAGGGATGCGCAATCAACTGACCGACGGCGCGAGCCTCGAGCGATCAGTGACCAGCTCCTACGCCGGAAACTGGCAGGCCTACCTTTTCGATGGCGTGCTCGTCCCCAGTTTCGGCTTCCGGATCGACAAGCAGAAATCATACGCGCTGAGCACCGGCCAGATCCCCCGGATGCCTGACGGCAGCGACACGATTGATCTCACCTCGCCAAACTATAAACTGCCCGATACCCCTGACGATGTGCAAAAAGGTCGCTCGGAGAGCTGGAGCGTGGTGCTGCACACCCCGAATTCGTGGCGCGACAAGCTGCCTTGGCGCACGGGACTAAGCTTGTTCTACAACAAGTCCGAAAACTTCAAGCCAGCCGCTGGCCGTATCGATGTCGTCGGCAACCTGATCGCTTCGCCTCAAGGTGAAACGGAAGACTATGGTGTCATGATTTCCACGCTCAACGATCGTTTGACACTGCGCATCAACCGCTACGAAACCACGGTCAACAACGACGCGCTTCAAGGTTTCAACGGCGACTACATGCTCTGGGGCTCCGAATCCTGGGCGTATTCCTTCGGTCGCGGCAATCTCGACCGTGTAGCCGTGGGTGGCTGGGCCGACTTCACCGAAGGCTACAATCCGACTGGAATCGTTGCGGAGTTCGAACCCGCGAGCGGCTGGACCAATGAGGACATCGCCTACGCACAGGCAGTCGGCGACGTGATCGCTCAAGCCTATATGGATACTCGTCCGTCGGCGGGATGGTATGCCCTCTATGGCGTTGACACGGCGCTGGCGGACCAAGGCGGTTTCACTGCCGGCAACCTTCCGTCCGGCTTCACCATCCCGGGTGACACGCTTTCGCAGGTCACTGAGTTCGAACTCACGGCGAATCCGGTCGACGGTTGGAATATCGCCATCAACGCCTCCAAGACGAGCGCCCAGCGCATCAACATGGCCGGCTCGCTGGTCGAGTGGGTCGAGAACCGTTGGGAAACCTTCAACACGCCCGTCACACTCAATGGCCAGCCCATCATGGTCTCCGACGAACGCACGCCTCAAACAGGCGACACGCGTCAGGCGGTGATCGGCGACCTCCGTTTCTGGAACGGCGGTTACAGCCCGGGTGAGTCTCTTCGTGGCAAGTTTGGCCGTGAGTTCATGGGCGGCTACAACCTCTACCGCATTCAGGAAGGTTCGGATGTTCCGGAACTCCGTCCGTGGCGCTTCAACCTCATCACCAACTACAGCTTCAATGAAGGGAAATTCAAGGGAGCCAACATCGGTGGCGGTTATCGCTGGCAGGACGGTGTCGTGGTCGGCTATCCGGTGCTCCCAGGCGCCACCATCGACGACCCGCGCGCGTTCGACCTCGACAACCCTTATATGGGACCGAGCGAAGACGCGATTGACTTCTGGGTTGGCTACAGCCGACGGCTCAGCGACAAGATCGACTGGCGCATTCAGTTGAATATTCGCAACGTTTTCGGCGACGACGACCTCATCCCCATTACGGTCCAGCCGGACGGCACAATGGCCGCGGGTCGCATTCCCGAACCGACCGTCTGGACGATCACGAACACGTTCAGATTCTGATCCCGCCCTTTTGTTTCTCCGCGGCGCGGCCGATCCCGTGCGCGAGGAGAAACGGAAGACGCACACCTTCAGCGGCGCCGGACTTGATTCCGGCGCCGCTTTTCTTTTGTCGCCCTGCCCCGGGGCGGGGTCTGCCGCTGTTCTCGGACCGGGCGGAGCCGGCCCCTCCATTTCAGCGCGCGTGGAGGGACGACCTCCGCGCATGGGGATCGCGCGGAGGAACAACGCGGTCGTGGACGCCCGCGTCCACCCGGGCCAGACGGTGGACGCCGGCCTCTGGGCGGCGTTTCGGACGCGGGACGGGCGGCAAACAGGAGGCAGGGAGACTCTTCTGCGCGGCCTTTTCTTTGCTCCTTTCGTTGCCTTTTGTGAAAACTCCGATCTTTCGGGTCGCGCGCGAATCCCTCACATTGGCCTTCGCGCCCGCCGCTCCCCGATCCGACGCGCATCCGCCTCCCCTCTTTGTATCCAGAATCCCACGACGCACGCATGCCCCCGTTTTTTCGCGAAGTCCTGCGCCGGTTGCCGGCTCTGTCCGCGCTCGCCCTGCCGGGGTTGCTGGCGGCCGGCTGCAAGCCCTCGATCCCGCCGCCCGCGCCGTCCCTGCAGGCCTCCGCGCGCGAGGTTTCCGAGCACCTTCACTACCTCGAGCCCGCGCCGATCGGCGCGCCCATCGATCAGCCGCCGTGGATCGCGCACGCCAACGCCGTCGACCTCGACCGGGACGGCCTGCTCGACATCGTCGCGTGCGAGTCGCAGGAGAATAAAATCATCTGGATCCGCCAGACCGCGCCGGGAGTTTTTGCCGAACAGACGATCGCGGAAAACCTCCTCGCCCCCGTGCGCGTCGAACCCGCGGACATGGACGGCGATGGCGACCTCGACCTGCTCGTCGCCTCCATGGGTTATGTTTTTCCCAACAACGACAAGATCGGCTCGGTCGTCATCCTCGAGAACGACGGGAACCAGAACTTCACGCCGCGCCATGTGCTCGATCACACCTCGCGCGTCACCGACGTGCGCGCGGCCGACTTCAACGGCGACGGCCGGCTCGACCTCGCGCTCGCCCAGTTCGGCTACGATCAGGGCGAGATCCGCTGGCTCGAGCGCACCGGCCCGTGGGAGTTCAGGGAGCACGTGCTGCTCAATCTCTCCGGCGCCATCAACGTCTGCGTGGCCGATTTCACCGGCGATGGGAGGCCCGACATCGTCGCGCTCATCTCCCAGCAGTGGGAGGAACTCTACCTCTTCGAAAACCAGGGCGGCGGCGCCTTCGCGCGCAAGCGCATCTGGGGTTCGACGAACGAGGACTACGGCAGCAGCGGGATCAGCATGTGCGACCTCAATGGCGACGGCCGCATGGACATCCTCTACACCAATGGCGACGGCTTCGGCCCCGCCGCGCTTCCCGGCCCGCGACCGTGGCACGGCGCGCAGTGGCTCGAAAACACCGGCGGCGGTTTCTTTCGCTTTCACCGCATCGGCCATCTGCCCGGCGCCTACAGCCCGCTCGGGGTGGACCTGGATCAGGACGGGCACATGGACGTCGTCGCGGTCAGTTCTTACTCCGATTGGGACCGCAAGGATCCGCGCGTGATCTCGCTCATGTGGTTTCGAAACGACGGCCGCATGGGCTTCACGCCGCGCGCCCTCGCCTACACGCCGAAGGACCAGATCACGGTCTGCGCCGGAGATTTCGACGGCTCCGGGAAACCGTCGCTCGTGACGGGTGGATTCTACGTCTTCGCCCCGCACGTGAACATGGGCCGCGTCACTCTCTGGCGCCACACCGACAACACAGGAGAACAGAACTGAACCACGGAGACACAGAAGAGACCGGAATTACACAGAAGGTAACGAAGGAAACGAAGAAAGGATCCAACCATGGAGGAATGAATCCGGCGCCTTCGTTTCCTTCTGTGCAATTATCTTTCTCCGTGCCCTCTGTGTCCCCGTGGTTCAATGCTTCTGAGAATCAGGCCGCCAGGATTGTGTTATGAAATCACTCGGTCGAACCCCCCGCTTCCTTGGCGCGCTTCTGGTCATCGCGGTCGCCGCGGCGGCTGGTTTCCATTTCTGGTCGGAGGCGCGCCGGCACACGCTGTTGCTCGCCTCCGTTCCCCCGCGGCCCGATCTCGCCGGGTGGGCGCCCGAACTCGGCGCGCGCATCGAGTCGGCCGGGAAGCGCATCGCCGCGGACCGCGACGCGGTGGCCGCGCTCGATGAGCTGAGCCGGCTCTATCACGCCAACGGATTCCTCCCCGAGGCGGAGCGATGCTACCGCGGCCTCGAGGCGCTCGGGGTCGATGAGCCCCGCCAGGCCTATCGTCATGCGATGATCCTCTCCGGCTTCGGGGAATCGGAAACCGCCCGCAAACTCCTGCGCGAGGCCTTGTATCGAGATCCCGGATACACGCCCGCGCGCGTGCGGCTCGGCGAGATCCTCCTGAAGAACGGAGAGGCGAAGGAGGCCGCCGGGGCTTTCAACGCCGCGCTCGCCGTCGCGCCCGACACCCTTCACGCGCTGCTCGGACTCGCGCGTTGCGAGATGGAAAACAGGAACTGGGAGGCCGCGCGCGCGCATCTCGAGCGCATCACCGCCAGCGACAACCACGCGCTCGCCAACGACTTGATCGTCACCGTTTACGAGCAGCTCGGGCTCGACGAGCGCGCCGCCGCGATTCGCAGGCAGATGAAGGCATCGGACGCCTTTCGCGAGATGCCGGACCCGTGGATGGACGAGCTGCTGGGCTCCTGCTACGATCCTTATCGACTCTCGCTCGCCGCCGGCGCGGCGAAACGCGTCGGCGACATCGCGACGGCCAGGCGACAGCTCGAGCGCGCCGTCGCGCTCGCGCCGGACACCGCGCAACTGCGGTTCCAGCTCGCGGTCATCCTCGTGACGTTGAAGGAGTACTCGAAGGCGCGCGAGCATCTGGCGCGTTGCACCGAACTCGCCCCCGACTTTCCCGATGGATGGGCGCATCTCAGCGGCCTGCTCATGACCGTCGGCGACGGCGCCGGATCCGACCGCGTCCTCGCCGAAGGCATCGCCTGGTGCCCGGATTCCTACGGCCTGCACATGATGCGCGCGCAGCGGCTGAAATCCGCCGGGCGGATGGATGAAGCGGAGCAGGATCTCAAAACCGCGATCCGCGTCCGCCCGACCGAGGCCGATCCTTTCATCGCTCTGGCGGTCCTGCTCATCGGACAGAATCGCATCGCCGAAGGCGTGAGGCAGTTCGAGCGCGCGCTCGTCGCCGAACCGGATCACCCGGTCGCGCTCTCGTCCCTCGCATTTCACGCCATCGAGACCGGAGACGCGCCCGCGGCGCGCGCGTGGTTTCAACGCATCCGCCGCCAGCCCCGCGTGTCGGAGGCGGAACGGAAGGCGCTCGAGGAACGCTTCCGCGGGCAATTCGGCGCCGCGCCGTGAGATCCGTGGTTCGCCATCTCGAAAAGGCTCTCAATAGAGCAGCAAGCGAACTCATTCGCGCGGACCGGAATGCCCCGTAAACTGTCCCTTTCGAATCGCAGGTCGAAAGTCGAAAGTCCCCGGTCGAATGCGCGCGCTCCCGGAAACGAGCGAAGCGCCCTTTCGACCTGAGGCCTTCGACTTCCGACGCTCCCCCAACCCCTCCCGATGACCCGCCGCGAATTCATTCAAACCTCGACGATCGCCACCACGGCCGCGCTGACATCGGAGGCGCTGGCCCGCTCCGCCTCGTCCATCGCGCAACCGCGGATCCCGCGCTGGCGCGGCTTCAACCTCACGGAACTCATCAGTGGCCGGCGCGGCCAGCGCTTCCGTGAAGCCGATTTCGAGTGGATGGCCGGCTGGGGATTCGATTTCGCCCGCCTTCCCATGTCTTACTGGGCATGGTCGGACCCCAAGGACTGGATGAAGATCGACGAAGCCGCCCTCGCGCCGATCGACGAAGCAATCGCCTGGGGCCGCCGTTACGACATCCACGTCAACCTCAACTTCCATCGCATCCCCGGCTATTGCGTGAACCAGCGCGAGCTGGAGCCGCATCTGCTCTTCGACAGCCCGCGCGATTCGATGGAACGCGCGCTCGAAGCCGCCGTGCATCACTGGAGCGTGCTCGCCCGGCGCTACCGGGACATCCCGGGCGCCGATCTCAGTTTCGACCTGTTCAACGAGCCGCCGTTCATGAGCGACCACGCGCGCTACGACGAGATTGCGCGCGCGCTCGTCGCCGCGATTCGCGGGGTCAGCCCCGACCGGATGATCGTCGCCGACGGCGCCGACATCGGGCAGACGCCGGTTCTCTCCCTCGCCGATCTCGGCCTCGTGCAGAGCACGCGCGGCTACCTGCCGAAAATGGTCAGCCACTACACGGCGACCTGGGTGCCGGAAAACGAGTTCGAGTCGTTCGAGTCGCCCGTCTGGCCGATGCGCGACGCGAAGGGCGACCTCTGGAACCGCGAACGCCTGCGCGCCGAACTCGTCGACAAGTGGAAACCGCTGACCGATCTCGGCGTGCCCGTCCACGTCGGCGAATGGGGATGCTTCAACAAAACCCCGCACGAAGCCGCGCTCGGCTGGATGGGCGACCTGCTCTCGCTCTGGAAGGAAGCCGGCTGGGGCTGGGCGATGTGGAATCTCCGCGGCAGCTTCGGCATCGTGGACAGCGGCCGCGCCGACGTCGCCTACGAAGACTTCCACGGCCACAAGCTCGACCGCCGCCTCCTCGAACTCCTCCTCGCCCACTAGGCAACCGGACTTCAAAAACCGCCAATGAACGCGAACCGACGCGAATAGGAGCGAGCCGGGAGGACCGCCTCTTCTCATCCGTGTCCATTCGCGGTCATTCGTGGCTCCTCGCATGAAACTCCTCCCTCTTCTCGTGATCGTATCCACTTCCTCGATACAACTCCAGGCCTCGGGCTCCGGCCCCTCGTTCGAAACGTGGGCGGCCGCCGCGGAAGACGAACTCCGGAAAAACATCCTGCCCTTCTGGATGGAACACGTGCCCGATCGCCGGCGCGGCGGTTTCTTCGGGGAGATCGAAAACGACCTCACGGTCGATCGCGACGCCGTTCGCGGCTCGGTCATTTCCACCCGCGTGCTGTGGACGTTTTCCGCCGCCTACCGGCTCCATGGGAATCCCGAGTACCGCGAGATGGCGGATTTCGCCCTCGAGGATGTCGTGACGCGCTTCTGGGACAAGCAGCACGGCGGCCTCTACTGGACGATCACCGCCGATGGAAAACCGCTCGACGACCGCAAGCAGGTTTACGCTCAGGCCTTCGGAATCTACGCGCTCAGCGAGTACGCCCGCGCCACCGGCGATCGGGCCGCGCTCGATCGCGCCATCGCGCTCCACCGGCTCGTCGAGCGGCACGCGCGCGATCCCCGGTTCGGAGGCTATTTCGAAGCGTGCTCGGCCGATTGGCGGGCGCACGGCCCCGGCGTCCCCAACGTGATGGGCGCGAACAGCGCCAAGTCCCAGAACACGCACCTCCACGTCATGGAGGCCTACACCAATCTCCTGCGGGTCTGGCCCGACGAACAGCTCCGCGGGCAACAGCGCGCGCTGGTCGAGATCATGCTCACGCGTATCCTGGATCCGGATACGAACCACCTTCGCCTCTTTTTCGACGCGGACTGGAAGCCGGTTTCGAAAACCTTTTCCTACGGGCACGACATCGAGGCGGCGTGGCTCCTGACCGAAGCGGCCGAAGCGCTCGGCGACGACGCGCTGACCGAGCGCGTGAACCGCCATGCCGTCGCCCTCGCCGACACCACGCTGGCCGAGGGCATGGACGAGGACGGCGGCCTTCTCTACGAAGGCGACGCCTCCGGCCCGACGCAGACCAACAAGGACTGGTGGCCGCAGGCGGAGGCCGCGATCGGCTTTCTCGACGCGTATCGGATTTCTGGAGACACGCGCCATCTCGACGCCGCCCGGAAGAGTTGGGCGTTCATCCAGGACCGCCTGATCGATCGCGAAAACGGCGGGTGGTTCAACTCCCTCACCCGCGAAGGCGAAGTCCTTCCGCTTCCGAAGGTGAGCCTCTGGAAATGCCCCTACCACAACGGACGCGCCTGCATGGAGCTGGCGCGCCGGCTGCGCGCGCTCGCCGATGCCGAAGCCGCGCCGGGCGGGCTCGTCCTCAACGACCTCGAGTATCTCGAGATGCGCGGGCTCAACGTGATGCTCGCGCACGACTTCTATCCCGAGGGCCACCAGGGCGGCGTCACCATCATCCAGAACGGCGCGCGCGTCGCGGCCAACGGCGACATCCGCCTCGGGCCGACGCCCGGCCAGTGGCAGCCGGCGCCGAAGGTCGGCGAACGGCAGGTCGATCGCGAGACGCGGGAGATCAGCGTGCGCATGGCGTATCCGGACCCGGAAAAAAACCGGCGCGGGTTCAACCCGATCGAGTATCCCGATCTCGAGTTCGCCTATACCGTGCGCGCGCGGCCCGAGGGCCGGTCCTTTCACATCGTCGTGGACCTCGAGCAGCCGCTGCCCGCCGACTGGATCGGGCGCGTCGGCTTCAACCTCGAGCTGTTTCCCGGCATCCTCTTCGGCAAAACCTTCTCCGCCGACGGCAGGGCCGGATCGTTTCCGCGCCAGCCCAACGGCCCGGGAAAACGCGTCGATGACGGCGTCCAGCTCGAGCCGCTCGCCATCGGCCGCCGCCTCGTCGTCGCCCCCGAGAGCGACGCGCAGCGCCTGTCGATCGAGAATCGCGGCGACGGCGACCTGCTCCTCCTCGACGGGCGGGAAAACGAAAGCAACGGCTGGTTCGTCGTGCGCTCGCTCGTGCCCGCCGGCGCGACGAACGGCGCGATCGACTGGCTCGTGACGCCGCACGCGATCGACGGCTGGATGTCCGAACCGGTCGTCCAGGTCTCGCAGGTCGGCTATCACCCGGATCAGGCGAAGATCGCCGTGATCGAGTTGGACAAACACGACACGACGCGACATCCGGCGCGGCTTTTGCGGATCGAGGAAGACGGCTCTCAACCTGTCGCGCTCGAAACACCCGCCGCGGAATGGGGGCGTTTCCTGCGCTACAACTACCTCCAGTTCGACTTCTCCGGGATCACGCGCGAAGGCATGTACGTCGTGGCCTACGGCGACTTGCGCACCAACCCGTTCAAGATCGCGCGCGACGTCTATCAACGCCACGTCTGGCAGCCGACGCTCGAATACTTCCTGCCCGTCCAGATGTGCCACATGCGCATCAACGACCGCTTCCGCGTCTGGCACGGCGACTGCCATCTGCGGGACGCGTTGATGGCGCCGGTGAACCACAACCATTTCGACGGCTACATCCAGGGGCCGTCCACGCTCTGCCGTTTCCAACCCGGCGAACCCGTCCCGGGCCTGAACGTCGGCGGCTGGCACGACGCCGGCGACTACGACCTGCGCATCGAATCGCAGGCGGAAACCATCCGCGGGCTCGCCCTCGCCTACGAGGAGTTTCGCCCCGACCACGACAACACCACGATCGACCAGGAGGCGCGTGTAGTTGAAATTCAACTACCGGACGGCAAGCCGGACATCCTCCAGCAGATCGAGCACGGCGCGCTCTCGATCGTCGCGGGTTGGCGCGCGCTCGGCCGGCTCTATCGCGGCATCATCGAGCCGACCCTGCGCGACTACGTGCTGCTCGGCGACCCGCTCAACCACGTGGCGCCCCGCTGGGTGTTCACGGAGGAGAACCCGCAGCGCGAGCTTCACGCCGCCGCATGCCTCGCCGCCGCCGCGCGCGCGTTGCGCGGTTTCAACGACGCGCTCGCCGAAGAGTGCCTGGCGATCGCGACTGAACTGTGGGAAAAAACCCGCGCGGACATCCCCGCGCACCGGCTCGGCGCGGCGGTCGAACTGCTCCTCGCCACGGGTGATCGGAAGTACGCCGCGCACCTCGTCGAGCAGCGCGAGGCCATGGCGGGCGCGATCGCCCGGACCGGCTGGCTCGCCGGCCGCGCGATCGCGGCCGTCGGCGACGAAAACTTCCGGAACACGATCGAAGCCGCCGTCATCCGGCATCGCGCCGAGGTCGCGCGCATGGAGCGCAAGACGCCCTACGGCATCCTCTACGAACCCGACATCTGGGGCGCGGGCTGGGGCATCCAGCGCTTCGGGATGGAACAGTATTTTCTTCACAAGGCCTTTCCGGAAATCTTCCCGCGCACGTTCGTTCTGGGCGCGCTGAACTTCATCCTCGGCTGCCATCCGGGTCCGAACACATCCTCGTTCGTCTCCGGCGTGGGCGCGCGTTCGCTCACGGCCGCCTATGGATTGAACCGCGCCGACTGGTCGCACATCCCCGGCGGAAGCGGCTCGGGCACGGCGCTGATCCGCCCCGATTTCCCCGAGCTGCTGGAGTGGCCATTCCTGTGGCAGCAGACCGAATACGTGCTCGGCGGCGGCACAACCGACTATCTCTTCCTCGTCCTCGCCGCCGACCGGCTGCTCAACCCATGAGCGCGATTTCCGCTGTGAGACAGCGCATCTGCCCGCCATTCGACATGCAGCCGCACGAGTCCGACCCGGTCCGGGGAGCGCACGCGTCCCGCGTGCCGCGTGCGCTCCCCGGACCGGGTCGATCGATTGTCTCGAGTTGCGTTCTTGCAGTTCTTTTCACGACCGCCGTTTCCGCCGCGCCGGTGGAGCTTCGCTTCACCGTTCCATCAACCGACGCCGCCCCCTTCGCGCGCGAACTCTGGGCCGACGTGACGCGCCCCGGCGGCGACGTCGCGCGGCTGCCCGCCTTCTTCATCGGCGAGGGCGAATACGCCGTCCGCGCGCACCCGGGCGACGTCGGGGACTACACGCTGGCGGGCGTGCTGGAGACGACCGGAGTCGGTATCCATGCATTGGATACGTCGATCGCCACCCGCGGCGCGTTTCACGTCGATTCGCCCGCCGCGCTGCCCGCGATCGGCATCGACCCGGAGGACAGCCGGCGCTTTCGCGATTCCACCGGCGCGGCCTATGTGCCCATCGGCGCCAATCTCCCCTGGACCCTCGGGCCGGACGCGGTCGGTTACTTCAGGAAGCGGTTCGAAGAATTCGAGGCCGCGGGCCTGAACTGGACCCGCATCTGGATGTGCCACTGGGGCGGGCTCAACCTCGACTGGCTGCGCGGCGACGACACCATCCAGCCCGCGCCCGGCACGATCGACGCCGCGGTCGCGGCGCGCTGGGACGCCATCGTCGAACTCGCCGAGGCTCACGGCATCCGCGTCCAGATGGTTCTGCAGCACCACGGCCAGTACAGCACCGGGGTGAACCCGAACTGGAACACGAATCCATGGAACGCCGCGCTTCCCGGAGGTTTCCTGAAAACGCCCGGGGAGTTTTTCTCGTCCGAAAAAGCGAGGCAACTCACGCGGCAAAAATACCGTTATATCACCGCGCGCTGGGGTTATTCGAACGCGATTCTCGCCTGGGAGCTTTTCAACGAGGTGCACTGGGTGGACGCGTTTCGCCTCGAGCGCGACGAGAAGCTCGTGGCGCAATGGCACGATGAAATGGCGGCGTGGTTGCGCGGCGTCGATCCGCACCGCCGGTTCGTCACCACGAGCACCGACGATCTGCGCAGCCCGATCTACGCATCGATGGATTACCTCCAGCCGCACCTCTACGCCTCCGACATGATCGCGGCCGCGCGCCTGCTCGACATGCCGGCCGGGCGCGGGAAGCTGCCGGTTTTCTTCGGCGAGATCGGCGACGACCATCTGGCTTTATCCGAAGAGGAGAAGAAACTGAGCCGCGGCACGATTCCTCCGGTCTGGTCGGGAATCATGGGCGCAGCGCTCCTTCCGCCGCAAATCTGGTACGGCGAGCGGCTCATCGAGAGCGGCCGGTTTCACGAACTCGAGGCCGTCGCCTCGTTCCTGCGCGAAACAAGGCTCGCCACGCGAACACTCGCCACGTTCTCGCCCGCGATCGAGAGCGACGAAACGATCCCGCTGGTCATCCGGCCGGCGTCGCGCTGGCGGCCGGTCGCGTCGGACGCGATCGAGATTCCCGCCGATGGCGGCGAACCACCGGAACTCGGACGCCTGCCGGCATTCCTCGTGACCGGCGAAAACAGCCGGAACTCGGGATTCCCGGGCGCGGCCACGCTGCGCATCGCGTATCCACATTCTGGTGACGCCCGCGTCGTGCTCGGCGGCGCGGCGCCCGCCGGCGCCACCGCGGCCGTCCTTCTCGATGGCCGCGAAGTCGCGCGCCACACCTGGCCCGCGCGCGAGGCTTCCGCCCCGGCCGGGGAAGTGTCGATCCCGCTCCCGCTTTCCGCAGGGGCCCACGAGATCACGCTGCGCAACATCGGCGAGGCGGACTGGTTCGAGTTTTCCCGTTTCGAAACGGGGCTTCAAACCCCGGCGCTGGCCGCGGTCGGCAAGCGCGCGGCCGATTTCATCGCGCTCTGGATCTGGAATCGCGAGCATATCCATTCCGTGGATACAGGGCCGGGCGCGCGCGCCACGCTGCTCCTCGCGGACGTGGCCGCGGGCGAATGGAAGGTCTCCTGGTGGGACACGATCCACGGCTCCATCGCATCGACGAAAACCCTGAGCCATGCCGGCGGCGTGTTGCGGCTCGACACGCCCGAAATCGCGCGACACGCCGCCGCGGTGCTCGAGAAGCAATAGATGTTTCCCCTCCACGACATGCACCCATACGGCTCCCGCGCTCTTCTCATTCTCGTTTGCATGGCCTCGCCGCTCGGCGCGACGCCGACGATTCAGCCGACGCCCGATCCCGCGATGCGGCGCATCGCGACGGTCGAAGTCCGCGTCGCGCCGGAACATCCCGACTGGACTTACAAGATCGGCGAGACCGTCCGGTTTCGGGTCTCGATCACGGCCGATAAAACACCGCTCGCAGGCATTCCATTCAAATACACCGTCGGCCTGGAAGGCATGCCCGCGGAGACGCGCGACGGCACGAGCGCCACGGAAGCGGTGTGGATCGATGGCGGGCGGTTGGACGAGCCGGGCTTCATCCGGTGCGTCGTCACCGCCGGGGTCGATGGCCGCGTCTGGCGCGGCGTCGCCGCGGCCGGCATCGAGCCCGGCGCGATCCAGGCCACGCAAACCGATCCCGGGGACTTCGATGCGTTCTGGAACGACGGAAAGGCCAGACTTGCCGCGATCCCGCTGGAGCCCGTCCTCACGCTTCTGCCCGACGCGTGCACGGACAAGGTGAACGTTTATCACGTGGGCGTCCGCGCCATCGGCGAGGCCTGGACGGCGCCCGCGCGCGTTTACGGCATCCTCTGCGAACCGAAGGAGCCGGGAAAGTATCCCGCCGTCCTCCGCGTCCCGGGCGCGGGCGCGCGGCCCTATTTCGGAGACAAGGAACTGGCCGCGCGCGGAGCGATCACGTTCGAGATCGGCATTCACGGCATTCCCGTCAATCAGCCGAAGGTCGTCTATGATCAACTCCTCGCCGGCGCGTTGAACGGGTATTGGTTTTTCAACTACGACAACCGCGAGACCTGTTATTATCACCGCGTCATCCTGAGCTGCCTGCGCGCGAACGACTTCCTTGTCTCGCGCGGGAACTGGGATGGGAAGAACCTCGTCGTCACCGGCGCGAGCCAGGGCGGCGCGCTTTCGATCGCGACCGCCGCGCTCGATCCACGCGTGACCGGGCTCGCCGCGATCCACCCGGCGCTCTGCGACCTGACCGGCGACCTGCGCGGCCGCGCGGGCGGCTGGCCGCGGCCGTTCGAGCGCCCCGTGAATGGCGAGGCCGCGCATGCGACGCCGGCGAAAATCGCGACCAGCGCCTACTACGACACGGTCAACTTCGCGCGCCGCCTCGACGTTCCCGGTTTCTACACCTGGGGCTACAGTGACGAAGTCTGCGCGCCCACCTCGATGTTCGCGGCGTTCAATGCGATCACCGCGCCGAAGCAACTCGCGCTGCAACTCGAGGTCGGCCACGCGTATCCACAAACCCAACACGAGGCGATTGTGGCCTGGATCGCCGACCGGCTCGGCCTGTAGCCCTGTCCGGAAGAGCAGGAATCGGAAGACAACGTTTCCCGACTCCTGATTTCTGTCTCCCGTGTCCTGATTCCATTCATGTCATTCCCAAAACATTTCACTTGGGGCGTCGCCGCCGCGGCTTATCAGATCGAGGGCGCGTGGAACGTCGATGGCCGCGCGCCCTCGATCTGGGATGATTTCTCCCATCAGCCGGGAAAAATCTTCGAGAACCACAACGGCGACGTCGCCTGCGATCACTACCACCGCTGGCGCGAGGACGCCCGGCTCATGCGCGATCTCGGCGCGCAGGCCTACCGGCTCTCGCTTTCCTGGTCGCGCATCCTGCCGCAGGGAACGGGAAAACCCAATGGCAGGGGCCTCGCCTTCTACGACCGGCTGATCGACCGGCTCCTCGCGAGCGGGATCACGCCGTGGGTCACGCTCTATCATTGGGATCTGCCGTCGGCGCTGCAACGCCGCGGCGGTTTCCTCAATCGCGACATGGTGGAGTGGTTCGGTGAATACGCCGAACTCGCGGCCTCGCGCCTCGGCGATCGCGTGAAACATTGGATGACTTTCAACGAGCCGCCCGTCGTCGTCGGTCTCGGGCTGCAAGAGGGCGCGTTCGCGCCGGGATTGAAGCTTCCGTTTTCCGACTGCCTGCTCGCCGCGCATCACCTGCTCATGGCCCACGGCCGCGCCGTGCAGGCGATCCGCCGCGCATGCGACCGGCCGGTGAAGGTGGCGATCGTCCACACCTCGCGCGAGCGCATCCCCGCGACCACGGGAAAGCGCGACATCGAGGCCGCGCGCCGCGATTACTTCGCAAGCACGAACAGGAACATGTGGAACCTCGCGTGGTGGGCCGATCCGGTCTTCCTCGGCGCGTATCCAAAAGATGGAGTCGAGGCCTTCGGCGATGCCATGCCGGAGTTCACCGCCGCGGACATGAGGTTGATTGCGCAGAAGACCGATTGCATCGCCTACAATTGCTACACCGGCTGGCCCGTGCGCGCAGGCGCGGACGGATCGACGGAGCGCGTGCCGGAGGGTTGGGGCATCGGCAATCCACGGGGAACGCTCTCGTGGTTGAGCATCGCGCCCGAGGCCGCCTACTGGGCCGCGCGTTTCCAGACCGAACGCTACAAGCTTCCGATCGTCTTCTCGGAAAACGGGCTCTGCAACACGGACTTCGTGCATCTCGATGGCAGGGTGCGCGACCCGCAGCGCATCGATTTTCTCACGCGTTATCTCCGCGCGATCAAACGCGCGATCGCCGAAGGCGTCCCGGTCGACGGCTACTTCTATTGGTCGATCCTGGACAACTTCGAGTGGGCCGAAGGCTACAAGGATCGCTTCGGCCTGATCCACGTCGATTACCAGACGCAGGCGCGCACGCCGAAGGACTCGTATTTCTGGTACCGCGACGTGATCGCGAACAACGGCGCGGATCTGTAGCGGCCGGCGTCAGAGGCCGGGCTGGCCCTGCGCCGCCGATTGCGCGCCCAAAAACCTCGCGCGCGCTTGCTTGCGCGCGAGGGTTGGGCATCGGTTACGATCGCTCCGTCACGGCTGACACCCACGCAGTCGCTCGCCCACCTCGCCCTCGGTTGTTACTTGCGGACACACGCAGTCGTCACTTCACCGGTCAACCCACACCCCACGCACGCGTCATGGCTTCCATTCGATTCAAGGTAAACGGAACGGACCAAAACGTTCAGCTCGACGACCCGTCCACTCCCCTGCTCTGGGTGTTGCGCGACAACCTCGGGCTCGTCGGCACGAAATACGGCTGCGGCATGGCGCTTTGCGGCGCGTGCACGGTCCACCTCAACGGCGCGCCCGTGCGCTCGTGCAGCATCCCCGCGATCGGCGTCTCGGGACAGAACGTGACCACGATCGAGGGCCTCGCCGCGCCGGACGGAAAACTGCACACGCTCCAACAGGCCTGGATCGACCACGACGTGCCGCAATGCGGCTACTGCCAGGCCGGACAGATCATGTCCGCCGTCGCGCTGCTCCGGCAGAATCCCACACCGACGGACGAGGACATCGACGCCGCCATGGCCGGCAACCTCTGCCGCTGCGGCGCCTACCAGCGCATCCGCGCCGCCATCCACACCGCCGCGAACGCTGGAGGTGCGGCATGAAATCCGCGTTCGACTACAGGCCGGTGGCGGAGGTCGATCTGCCGCGCGCGATCATCGAAGCGGAGCGGGCGATCGACGTCGCGACACCGGACGCGCCCGGCGCGATGGACCGCCGCGGTTTTCTCAAACTCTCCGGCATCGCGGGCGGCGGACTCGTGCTCGCGTTCTGGCTCGGCGGCCGATCGACCGCCACCGCCGCGACCGTGGCAGCCGGGAAGACCCCGGATGTGTTTTCACCCAACGCCTTCATCCAGGTCCGCGCGGACGGAACCGTCGTCATCTTCGCCAAGAATCCCGAGATCGGGCAGGGCGTGAAAACCGCCCTGCCGATGATCATCGCGGAGGAGCTGGACGTGCCCTGGGAGCAGGTGCGCGTCGAGCAATCGGCCATCGATCGCGAGAAGTTCGGCTCGCAATCGGCCGGCGGCTCGATGTCCGTGCCGGGAAACTGGGACCGCCTCCGCCGCGCCGGCGCGGTCGCGCGCGCCATGCTCGTCACGGCCGCCGCCGACCAGTGGGATGTCGCCGCGGCAACCTGCCGCACCGATCAGGGAAAAGTCGTTCATCCGTCGAGCGGGCGATCGCTCAGCTACGCGGAAATCGCCACGCGCGCCGCGGCGCTTCCCGTTCCCGACGCGGAAGCCGTGCCGCTGAAGTTGAAAAGTGAATACAAGCTGCTCGGCCGCCGCGTCACCGGCGTGGACAATCACGCCATCGTCACCGGGCAATCGCTTTTCGGCATCGACATGCAACTGCCGGGCTTGCTGCACGCGGTTTACGTGAAGTGCCCGGCCACCGGCGGGCGCGTGCGCGAGGCCGATCTCGACGCGGTGAAGCGGCTGCCCGGCGTGAAGGAAGCGTTCGTCGTCGAGGGCAACGAACGCGCCGACCAGCTCATGCCGGGCGTGGCGATCGTCGCGACGTCCACCTGGGCGGCGTTTCAAGCGGAACGCCAGTTGCGCGTGACGTGGGATGAATCGACCGCGACGAAGGACAGTTGGAGCGGATTCGTCGCGCAGGCCGCGGAACTCGCGAAGTCCGACGGCGAGGTCGTGCGCGAGGAAGGCGACACGGGCGCGGCGCTTGCGGCCGCGGCAAAACAGATCGAGGCGCGCTACGTGTATCCATTTCTTTCACACGCCAACCTCGAGCCGCAAAACTGCACCGCGTGGGTTCACGACGGCGCGCTCGAGATCTGGGCGCCGACACAAACGCCGCAATCCAGCCACGAAGACCTCGCGCGGATCGCCGGCGTGCCGGTCGGCAACGTGACGCTGCGCCAGCGCCGCGTCGGCGGCGGATTCGGCCGGAGGTTGATGAACGACTACACCTTCGAGGTCGCGGCGATCGCGGCGCGCGTCGATGCGCCGGTCAAGCTCACGTGGCGGCGCGAAGCCGACATGGCGCACGACTTCTATCGCGTCGGCGGCTTCCATGCGTTCAAGGGCGGCGTCGATGCCGCCGGCAAACTCACCGCGTGGCAGGATCATTTCA
>CAZFCY010000027.1:0-16368 GCA_964517665.1 uncultured Opitutaceae bacterium
CGCCCGCGCGCCAGCCGGCGCGCGTTCAAATATCGATGATGTCGTTGTCCTTCCCGGCGCCGCGCCGCCCGGGAGCGCCGGGTCGCGGCGGAGGCCGCGTGCGCACGCGAACCGTGTTTTCACCGAGCATGTTGCCGAGAAGCAGGTTGATCAGGCTCACGATCAGGGCGCCGAAAAACGCGGCAAAAAATCCGGACACGTAAAACCCGTCCACGAAATGCGCCGCCAGCATGAAGAGCAGGGCATTGATGAAGAGGATGCCGAAGCCGAGCGTGAGGATGACGAACGGAAGCGCGAAGAAGACGAGCAGCGGCTTGAGAAACGCGTTGAACAGGCCCAGCAGCACCACGACGATCACGAGCGATGTGCCATCGCGATAGTCGATTCCCGGAATGATCGTCGCCGCCGCCAGGATGCCGAGGGCATTGATCGCCCACCGGAGAAGAATGGTGATGAGCGGATGTCGCCGCATGCGCCGCACAAAGTCACAAAGCCCCGCCATCGCAACCCCCATCTTCCCTCCCGCGCCATGAGGATCGCGCTGGTCCAGGATCACTTGCGGCTCGGTGGCACGGAGCGCCAATCGGTGGAGCTGGCCAATGCCTTCGCCCGCGCAGGCCACGACGCGATGCTCGTCACCTTTCGCCCGGGCGGCGCGCTCGACGGAAAAGCCGCGCCCACCGTGCGGCGGGTTTCACTCCAGAAACGCGACTGGAATCTCGACTGGTTTGCTCCACGCCTGCTCGAAACCCTTCGGGAGTTCGCGCCCGATATCGTGCAATTGATGGGCCGCATGGCCAACGCCCACGGCTGGCGCGTCGTCCGCGCGCTGCCGCGCGCGCGCGTCGTCGGCACGTTTCGCACGGGCAGAAAAATCCCGCGGCTCTACGCGCGCACCTTGCGATGCGCGGCCGCCGTCGTGGCCAACAGCGATCATGCCGCGCGCGCCGCCGGCGGCAGGCATCGCGTCGATCCCGCGCGTCTCCACGTGATTCGCAACGCCGTGGCCGGCGCGCCGCGTACCGAGAATCCGGATACACGCCGGATCGTGCGCGCGGCCGTCGGAACGCCGCCGGAGACGATCTTACTGCTCTGCTGCGCGATGATGCGCCCGGGCAAGGGCCATCGCGATCTCGTGGAAATCGCCGCCCGGCTCGACCCCGCGCTGCCGTGGGAACTCTGGCTCGCCGGCGACGGCGTGGAGCGCGCGGCCTGCGAGGCGCGCGCGCAGGCGCTCGGCCTCGGCGATCGCGCGCGCTTCCTCGGTCCGCGCGCGGACACCACCCAGCTTTATGCCGCCGCCGACATCGCCGTGTTGTCCTCGCACACCGAATCGTTGCCCAACTTCCTCGTCGAGGCCCAGTGGAGCGGCCTTCCCGTCATCGCCTGGGATGTGGCCGGCGTCCGGGAAACCTTCGTGCCGTCCGAATCCGGCCTGCTCGTGCCCGAGCACGACCGCGAAGGATTCGTCGCGGCCGTCCACGCCCTCGCCGTCGATCCGCAAACGCGTGCGCGCATGTCGGAGGCGGCGACCACCTTCGCGCGCCGCGAGTTCGATCCCGAGCGCCAGAACGCACGCTACCTCGATCTCTACGAACTCGTCCGGCGAGGATAGCACCTTGCGGCGACGCCGGACCGCCCCAGCGCGAAGGCGCCGCTGCCGAGCGCGGCTTGCGCGACGAGGGCGGCGATCAGAAAAGCCAGGTATTCCCAGCCGCCTCCGGGGGCGTCGAAACTACGAAACCCCACTGGCAGACGCCTTACGTGGCGTGACGCCCGCCACATCGGTCGCGCGATCTGCTACTTCCCGCCTCCGAAAAACCTCAGCACTTCGGAGACGAATGCCTCACGCGCCTCGAAGTGTGGATTGTGCCCGATGTCGGACATCGTCACGATCTTCGCATGCGGGAAATACGTGTTCACCCGCGCCCGGTCCTCCGGCTTGAAATACCTCGAACTTCCACCCAGCAGGAAGAGCACGCTGCCATCGAAGCGATCGCCCTCGCCGAGAAACTCGTCTTCGAGCGTTGGAAGCGCGTCCGTGATCCCCTGGAGGTTGATCACCCAGCGAAAGCCGCTGCCCGGCTTGCGCTCGAGGTTGCTGAGAAGGAATTGCCGCATCCCCCACTCCGGGACGAACCCCTCGATCGTTTTCTCCGCCTCCTGCCGCGACGCGAGCGTGTGCAGGTCGAGCGCGTGCATCGCCTCGAATTCCTTCACGTGACCCGCCGCATACGCGCGCGGCGCGATGTCCACGGCGATGAACTTTTCCAGGCGCTGCGGGAAACGGCAGGCCAGGACCATGCCGACCTTGCCGCCCATGCTGTGGCCGATGAGCCGCGCTCGCTCGATGCCGTGCGCATCCATCCACGCCGTGATGTCCGCCGCCATCGTCGCATAGTCCATCTCTCGCGCGTGAAACGAGTCGCCGTGGTTGCGCAGGTCGAGCGCGCAGACGTGAAAGTGCTCGGCGAGATCGCGGCCGGCCGACTGCCAGTTGCGCGACGATCCGAGCAAGCCGTGCAGGATGAGGAGTGGCGGCCGGCCTTCGCCGCCGAAATCGCGATGCGCGAGGATGGGCATGGTCTTTGTCATTGCGAGGCCCCAACCCGCGTGGCAATCCCCACCTTCCTCCGGCCCCGGCCGCCCTCCGACCGTCTTTTCTCGATTCCAACGACCCTCGCGCATGGCCAAGAGCGACAAACTCACCCCGATGATGCAGCAGTACTGGGAGGTGAAAAACGGCCTTCCGCCAAACACGGTGCTGTTGTTTCGCCTGGGTGACTTCTACGAGATGTTCCACTCCGACGCCGAGCAGGGCGCGAAGGTGCTCGGGATCACGCTCACACGGCGCAACGACTACCCGATGGCGGGCATCCCGTATCACGCCGCCGAGGCCTATGTCGGCAAGCTGCTCGCCGCCGGCCTGAAGGTCGCGATCGTCGATCAGCTCGAAGCGCCCCAGCCCGGCAAACTGGTGAAACGCTCGCTCACGCGCATCCTTTCACCCGGCACGACGCTCGAGGCGAACCAGCTCCAGGCTCATCGCAATCAGTATCTCGTCGCGCTCGACTGGAACAAATCCGGCCTCCACGCCGCCTGGCTCGACCTGTCCACCGGCGAGTTTCAACTCGCGACCGACGCCGCGCCGGAAAGCCTCCTGCCCGTCCTCACCGCGCTCGCGCCCGCGGAGATCGTCCTCGCCGAAAGCGCCCTCGAGGAATGGCGCGCCCATCCCCACGAACACACGCCGCATCGCGCGCTCGCCGGTTTCTGCGAGGGACGCACGATCAGCGAGATCCCGGGCTATCATTTCGAAATCCCGCCAGGCGCGCGGCTCGTGATGGAAACGCTCGGCGTGCTCAACCTCGAGGGATTCGGCCTCGACACGCGCCACCCCGCCCTCGGGGCCGCCGGCGCGCTCGTCCACTACGCGACGGAAAACCTCTGCGCGAAACCGGAGAACCTGCGCTCGATCCGCGAGTATCGCAGCAGCGCCACGCTCCTCGTCGATCCCGCGACGATGCGCAATCTCGAGATCTTCCAATCCGCCCGCGGCACGCGAGACGGCAGCCTGCTGGCGGCGATGGACGCCACCGTCACCGCCGCCGGCGCGCGCCAGCTCGAACAGTTCCTCATCTCGCCGCAGCTCGATCCGGCCGAGCTGCAACGGCGCCAGGCGTGCGTCGGCGCGTTCGTCGCCTCGCCCGTATCCGCAAATCAACTACACGAGGAGCTTCGACGCGTGCGCGACGTCGCCCGCATCCTCGGCCGGCTGCAAAATCGCCTGCGCAACCCGCGCGAACTCGGCGGCGTGCGCGACACGCTCGGGCAGCTTCCCGCCCTCATCGCCGGGCTCGGCGCGTTCGACTCGCCGGAGGTCGCCGGCCTCGCCGCGCGCATCGAGGATCTGCCGGCGTTGCGCGACCTGCTGCGGCGCGCCCTGCGCGAGGAATTGCCCGCGAAGCTGGAGGACGGCGGTTTCATCCAGACCGGTTTCGACGCCGGGCTCGACCGCCTGCTCTCGCTCACGCGCGACAACCAGCACTGGCTCGCCGAGCTCGAGCGCTCGGAACAGGAGCGCACCGGCATCAAGAGCCTGAAAGTGCGTTTCAACAACGCATTCGGCTACTTCATCGAGGTCACGAAATCGAATCTCTCGCTCGTGCCCGAAAACTACATACGCAAACAGACGATGGTGAACGGCGAGCGCTTCATCACCGAGGATCTGCGCCAGAAGGAAAAGGAGATCTTCCACGCCGAGGAAAACGCGAAGGCGCGCGAGCAACAGCTCTTCGCCGATCTCGTCGCCGCCGTGCTCGACTCCGCCGACGCGCTCCGCCGCACCGCGCTCGCGCTCGCCGAACTCGACGTGTTTCTCGGCTGGGCCGCGGCCGCGCGCGAATGGGATTATTGCCGGCCGGAACTCGACGAAAGCGACGCGCTCGAGATCACCGAGGGCCGCCATCCGGTGGTCGAGCAGATGATGAAGAAGGACGCGCTCGGTCTGGCCGGCACGCACAGTTTCGTGCCCAACGACACGCTCGTCGCGGCCACCGGCCCGCAGGTGCTGCTCATCACCGGCCCGAACATGGCGGGCAAATCGACCTACATCCGGCAGGTCGCGCTCATCGCGCTCATGGCGCAGGTCGGCGCGTGGGTTCCGGCAAAGTCGTGCCGCCTCGGCCTCGTCGATCGCATCTTCTCGCGCGTCGGCGCGAGCGACGATCTCGCGCGCGGCAACTCGACGTTCATGGTCGAGATGAACGAGACCGCCAACATCCTCAACAACGCCACCGACCGCTCGCTCATCATCCTCGACGAGATCGGCCGCGGCACATCGACTTACGACGGCTTGAGCATCGCCTGGGCCGTGGTCGAACACCTCCACCGCGATCCCGCCCGCGGTCCGCGCACGCTCTTCGCCACGCATTACCAGGAACTCACGCAACTCGACAAACACCTCGCGCGCCTGAAAAACCTGTCGGTCGCGGTCAAGGAGTGGAACGACGAGATCGTCTTCGTCCGCCGCGTCGTCGAAGGCGCCGCGGACCGCAGTTACGGCATCCAGGTCGCCAAGCTCGCCGGCCTCCCGCGCGAAGTGATCGGACGCGCCACCGAAATCCTCGGCAAACTCGAATCCGACGAAGCCGTCGTCACCGTCTCCGCCCCCGCCCCCAAGCCACGCCCCAAACGCACGATCCAGGTCGCGCCGGCGGAAGACGCGCAACTGAATCTGTTTGACGGGGTGGATTGAACCACGGAGGCGCAGGGGCGTGCCTTGGCACGCCCCTACAGATCGAGTGATCCATTCGCCTCATCTTCTCCATCCGCATGTAAGTGATTTTCATTCAAGCTGTTGTTCGCTCGAGCGGGCATCGTCAGGATAGGTTGATTTTTACATATCATCAAATCCGTATTTGTTGATATTTACTCTGGACTCCGAAGCCGGCCTCATTTCAGATGCGTCGTTCTTTCAAATCACGGCCCTCGTGGGTCGTGTGGAATCGCTGCGGACGGGAAAGGCCGTGAGAATCGGCCACAGTCGCGCTACGGTATCGAGCCACAGGCCCTCATCCTAAACCGGTCCGAACAGCCGGAGGGAGCAAAGCACAGTCGCATTTCCATGCGGCCAAGACGAGAGGACCAGATGCGGGCACGGCTTCATCGGCCGTCCCCGCGCAAACTCGGAGTCCGAACACCCGGTAGCGGTTTCTTCCAGCCCAAAGAATCGCTCATCGCATGAATGGCGGACTCCATGAATATAAAGAAACCGATCACCCACACGCTCGGCTATCCCCGCATTGGGGAAAAGCGCGAGCTTAAGAAAGCCACTGAAGCCTACTGGGCCGGCAAGCTCACCCGCGCCGAACTCGAAGAAACTGGCCGAAGCCTGCGCCGCCGGAACTGGCTCACTCAGCAGAAGGCCGGAATCGAACTGATCCCGTCCAACGATTTCAGCTTCTACGATCAGATGCTGGATTTGACCTGCCTGGTCGGCAATGTCCCTCCCCGCTTCGGCTGGACCGGCGGCCAGGTCGATCTCGACACCCGCTTCGCCATCGCGCGCGGCGTTCGCCCGAAAGCCACGGCGAATACCCCAGCTGCGCCCTGCGGGTGCACCGCGTGCCAGCCGGTCGCCGCGACCTACGCGAGCGAGATGACGAAGTGGTTCGACACGAACTACCACTACATCGTGCCGGAGTTTCTCGCGGGCACGACATTCTCTCTCTCCGCGACGAAGATCTTCGACGAGTTTTCGGAGGCGCTCGCCCTCGGCATCAAGACGAAGCCCTGTCTCATCGGGCCGGTCACCTACCTCAAGCTCGGCAAGGTGCAGGACCCGGAGGCTCCGCTTTTCAATCGCTTCGAACTCCTGCCCAAGCTCCTGCCCGTTTACGCGGAAATCCTGCGGAAGCTCGAAAAGCTCGGCGCGGAATGGGTCCAGCTCGACGAGCCGATCTTCGCGCTCGACCTCAACGCCGGGGAAAAAAAGTGCCTCGGCGATGCCTATGCGACGCTGGCGAAAGCGGCGCCCGGCCTCAAACTCCTCATCACTTCCTATTTCGGCGGACTCCGCGACAATCTGGGCGACTTCCTCCGCCTGCCGGCGCAGGCGCTGCACATCGACCTGGTGCGCGCGCCGCGCGAGCTCGATGCCGTGGTGCGGGAATTCGACCACTCCAAGCTGCTGTCGCTCGGCATCGTCGATGGCCGCAACATTTGGCGCGGCGATTTCGCGGCGGCCAAGCCGCTGCTCGAAAAAGCCGTCGCGCTGATCGGCGCGGATCGCCTGCTGATCGCGCCGTCCTGCTCGCTGCAACACGTCCCCGTGACGCTGCGCAACGAGGCCCGGCTCGATGCGGAATTCAAAGGCTGGCTCGCCTACGCCGAGGAAAAGCTGGCCGAAGTCGTCGCCCTCCGCGACCTCGCCATTGGCGCCGCGGACCCGGACGCCATCGCGGCGAACGAAGCGGCCGCCCAATCGCGCCGCACCAGCAAGCGCATCCATCGCCCGGAAGTGAAGGAGCGCGCCGCGCGCATTGTCCCGGGGGATCGCAACCGCCAGTCCGCCTTCACCCAACGCCAGGCCCGGCAGCGCCAACGCCTCGGACTGCCGCCGTTTCCCACCACCAGCATCGGCTCGTTCCCCCAGACCGACGCGGTGCGCGCCGCGCGCGCCAAGTGGAAGAAGCGCGAATTGAGCGACGCCGACTACGATAGATTCCTCGAGGCCGAGACGCTCGCCTGCGTGCGCTTCCAGGAGGAGACCGACATCGACATGCTCGTGCACGGCGAATACGAGCGCAACGACATGGTCGAATACTTCGGCGAGCAGCTCGACGGTTTCGCGTTCACCGGAAATGGCTGGGTGCAGAGCTACGGCTCACGCTACGTCAAACCGCCGATCATCTTCGGCGACGTGGCCCGGCCGAAACCGATGACCGTGCGCTGGTCCGCCTTCGCCCAGTCGCTCACCAAACGCCCGATGAAAGGCATGCTCACCGGCCCGGTCACGATTCTCCAATGGAGCTTCGTGCGCAACGACCAGCCGCGCAGCGACACGACGCTCCAGATTGCCCTCGCGCTCCGCGACGAGGCGGTCGATTTGGAAAAAGCCGGCATTGCCGCGATCCAGATCGATGAGCCCGCGATCCGCGAGGGGCTGCCCCTGCGCCGCGAGGATTGGAAGCAATACCTGGAATGGGCCGTGAACGCGTTCCGCATCAGCGCCGCGGGCGTGCGCGACGACACCCAGATCCACACGCACATGTGCTATTCGGAGTTCAACGACATCATCGAGGCGATCGCCGCGCTCGATGCCGACGTCATCACGATCGAGACCTCGCGCTCCAACATGGAGCTGCTCGGCGCGTTCGTGAATTTCAAGTATCCGAATGAAATCGGTCCGGGCGTCTATGACATCCATTCGCCGCGTGTGCCCAACGTCGATGAAATGGTGAATCTGCTCCGGAAGGCGGCGGCGGTGCTCCCGCCCGAAAACCTTTGGGTCAACCCCGACTGCGGCCTCAAAACCCGCGGCTGGGCGGAAGTAAGACCGTCGCTGGTCAACATGGTCGCGGCGGCCCGGGAGCTTCGGCATGCGATGAAGGCCGACGATATAGCGCAACACGTCACCAGCCAGTAGCAAGCCAGGGGACGGCGGCGCCCTGGTCCGCGAGTGCCGCCGTCTTTTTTCAGGCCCTTAAAGCCATCATGTCCACACATCCCCTTTTTGATTACGTTTCCCGCACGCCGGCCGGGAAGAGCAAAGCCAGGTTCACGGTGAAGCCCGCGGCCGAGGCCCGGGCGCGGCTCGACGCCCTGCTCGCAAAATTCCCGGTGTATCCGCAGCTCGATCTGGCGGTGCTGCAAAAACACTTCGGCTGAAGCGCGTCGTCATGCAACCCGACAAAAGCATCTCCGCGCTGCTGGCCGAGCACCGTCCGCTGCGGTCGTTGGAATTCTTTCCGCCCAAGGACGACGCCGGCGTCACCGCCTTGCGAGCGACGGCGGCGGCCCTGAAAGGAATCGCGCCCGATTTCGTGTCGGTCACCTACGGCGCGGGCGGGAGCACCCGCGAGCGCACTGCCCAAGTGTGCGATCTGCTCCGCCGCGAATTCGCCTACACCGTCATGCCGCACCTGACGTGTGTCGGGCATTCGCGCGATCAGCTCATCAAGCTGATCGACGGCATCCACGCCGCCGGCTTCAGAAACATCATGACGCTGCGCGGCGATCCGCCCAAAGGCGAAACCGCCTTCGTGCCTTCTCGCGACGGTCTCCGCTACGCGAGCGATTTGGTCGCGTTGATCAAATCGACGCGCGCCGAACTTTGTCTTGGCGTCGGCGGCTATCCGGAAAAGCATCCCGAAGCGGCGTCGTTCGACGCCGACCTGATGAATCTGAAACGCAAGATCGACGCGGGCGCCGATTTCATCACCACCCAGCTCTTCTTCGACAACGCCGTCTATTACCGGTTCGTCGAACGGTGTCGGAAGGCCGGCATCCACGTGCCCATTGTCCCGGGGATCATGCCCGTTCTCTCGCTCAACCAGATTCGACGTTTCACCGCGATGTGCGGCGCCTCGCTCCCGCTGCCGTTGGTGGCGCGGCTCGAACATGCCCGGGATCTTCCAGAGATCGCGGAACTGGTCGGAATAGAGTGGGCGCTTGGGCAACTGCGTGAACTCCTGGCCCAAGGCGCGCCGGGTTATCATCTCTATATCCTGAACCGGCCCAAGGCTGCCTTGGCGCTGACCGCGGGTCTCGCCGCATGACTTCGGGATCGCCTCCGCCATCCCGGATGATCTTCTCGTGGGACAACGCGCGGGCCTCCGATGGTTGCCCGAAGATGGTCGGTATTCTCAATGTCACGCCCGACTCGTTCTTTGACGGCGGTCGTCACCACACGTTGCAGCCGGCGATTGCCCAGGCGCTGCGGATGGAAGCCGAAGGGGCCGCCGTCATCGATATCGGCGGCGAATCCAGTCGACCCGGGCACACGGCAGTGGCGGTCGAGGAGGAAATTGCGCGGGTGATTCCTGTGATCGAAGCAGTGGCGGCCCAGGTCCGGATTCCCCTCTCGATTGATACCCACAAGCCCGCGGTCGCGCGCGCCGCCCTCGCCGCCGGCGCGACGATCATCAATGACATCTGGGGCTTCCAAGGTAATCCGGAACTCGCGCAGATCGCCGCGCAATATGGCTGCGGCGTCATCCTGATGCACCACGATCCGGCTTTCTCTCAATCCCAAGGTGGGACCGTCGAGCGTGTGCTGGAGTTCTTCGTCGAGTCCCTGACGGTGGCGGAGAACGCCGGCGTGCCCCGTGACAGGATCATCCTCGATCCCGGCATCGGTTTCGCCAAGACCCATGAACAGAATCTGGAATTGCTGGCGCGCGTGGGCGAATTGAGGGCGTTGAGTTGCCCCTTGTTGCTGGGGGCCTCGCGTAAGTCCGCCATCGGCCATGTGCTTTCGCTGCCGCCGGACGAGCGGCTCGAGGGCACGCTCGCCACCACGACGCTGGCCGTGTGGCAGGGCGTGGAATTCTTGCGTGTCCACGACGTGCGCTCGAATCTTCGTGCCGCGCTGATGGCGAAGGCCATCCGCAACGCGCTCCCTGGTCCACGATGAACATCACTCCGGTCGCCACGCGCATCTTTACCGAACCCATCACCGCCCTCCGCCCGATTTCACGATGACAGGAAAGATTCACCTTAAAAACATGGCCTTCTATGGCTACCACGGCGCGCTCGCCGAGGAGAATACGCTGGGCCAACGCTTCATGGTCGATCTTGCGCTCACAGTCGACATTGCCGAGGCAGCGCGCACCGACAGTCTCAAAGACACGGTGGACTACGCGCAGGTTTACGCCCTGTGCCGGAAGATTGTCGAACAGGACCGCGTGAAACTCATCGAGACGCTCGCCAACGATATCCTGGATCAAGTGCTCGCCACCTGTCCGCGCGTGCAGCAGGCGGCCATCGTCGTGCGAAAACCTTCCGTGCCGCTCGGTGGTCCGCTTGACTACGTGGCCATCGAGACGTCCAGAACCCGTCCATGAACACCGCTTTTCTTGGGTTGGGCTCGAACCTCGGTGACCGTCAGCGGTATCTTTCCGAGGCGCTGCGCTTACTCGCTGCTGATCCGGCAATCGTGGTGGCGCGCGGTTCATCGGTTTACGAGTCGAAGCCGGTTGGAGTGATCGAACAGCCTGATTTTCTCAACCTGGTGGCGCAGATTGAAACCACGCATGCCCCCTTGGCGTTGTTGTCGTCCTGTCTCGCCGTTGAATCCGCCCTCAAGCGCGAACGGCGGGAACGATGGGGACCCCGCTTCATCGACATTGACATCCTTGTCTACGGCGACCTCGTTCAGCTCGACGACCGTCTGGTGCTGCCGCATCCGCGCATGCACGAGCGGAGTTTCGTGCTGACCCCGCTGGCCGAAATCGCTCCTGATCTGATGTTGAAGGAGGTGGCGATTCGCGACCTTGCAGCCCAGGTCGGAAGCGAGGGTCTTCGCCGTTGCGCGCATTGGTCCGAACTTTTCGGGGCGTCTCGGGCTTTGTCCGCGCCATGATAATCGAGGAAATCCGGCACGCCTTGTCGCCGGAAAACCTGGCTGCCGCGCTCCATGGCCGGCGCGGCTTCTTCTTTCTCGACAGTGCGCGTCCGGAGGAAAAAAGCCGTCGGGCCTTTTCGTTCATCGGATTCGAACCCTTCCTTGTCTGGCGCGCCAAGGGCGACCGCATTGTCATGGAGTCGGCGAACTCCCGGGAAGAAGAAGTATGCCACGAACCGCTGGCACATTTGCGGGAACTCATGGCACGCTACCCAGCGGATGCGGATCACGGTCTGCCGTTTTCCGGCGGCGCCGTTGGCTACTTCGGTTACGAGTTTGGGGCGCGCAATGAGGGAGTGCCCTCCTCGGTGTCCGACGATCCCGATATGGCCGATGCGCTGTTTGGCTTCTATGACGGAATTATTGCCTGCGATCTGACGGCGGGAAAAACGTTCGCGGTTGCCAACCCGGTGGCGGATCAAAGCGGCGCGTCGATTTTGGACCGCCTGCGCGAGGCGATTGACAGCGCGAAAACTCAACCCGGGTTCGGAAATGAGCCGTGTCCGGTCGCTCAATCGATGACTGACCCGCTGGCCTCGAACTTCACGCGGGAGGCATATCTCGACCGGGTGATGCGGATCAAGGACTACATCGCGGCCGGCGATGTCTATCAGGTGAATCTGGCGCAGCGCTTCGAGCGAGTCACAACGGAGAATCCCTTTGCGATCTACCGACGCCTGCGGGCGCTGAATCCGGCGCCCTTCGGCGCCTATATCGATGCCGGCGGGTCGCAGATCCTGAGCAGTTCGCCCGAACTTCTGGTCCGAATCGATTCCCGAGGCCGCGTGCTGACGCGCCCAATCAAAGGCACACGTCGCCGTGGCAGCAGTCCCGCCGAGGATCGGCAGATGGCCGCGGAGTTGGCGACGAGCGAGAAGGATCACGCGGAGTTGCTCATGATTGTGGATCTTGAGCGAAACGATCTCGGCCGCGTCTGCCGTTACGGATCGGTGCGCGTCGAGGAACGTCATCGCATCGAGACGCATCCCACCGTTTTTCATCTGGTGGCAACCATATCGGGACAATTGGCAGAAGGACGCGATCGTTTCGACTGCTTGCGCTCCATGCTGCCGGGCGGCTCGATCACGGGCGCCCCAAAAATCCGCGCCATGCAGATCATCGACGAACTGGAACCATGTCGCCGAAATGTCTATACAGGCTCAATCGGTTATCTGGGTTTCGACGGAGCCTGTGACCTCAATATCGCCATCCGCACCATCATTTGCCGCGCGGGCCGCGCCAGCTATCATGTGGGCGGCGGGATTGTCTCCGACTCCATCCCGGAAGCTGAATATGAGGAGACCCTCGCCAAAGGTCGGGCCTTGCGAGTCGCGCTGCTGGGGGAAAATCAACAATGACCACACCTGATCCCGAATTCCTGCATTTTGCTCTCTTCAACGGCTCGCTCATGGCCGCCGAGGCGTTGCAAGTGTCCCCACTGGCTGCGGGATTCATGTTTGGCGAAGGTCTGTTCGAGACGGTGCGGGTCCATGCGTCGCGTCCAATCTTCCTGGACGCCCACCACGCGCGACTCGCCAGTTCCCTGCGTGGCATGGCCGCTTCGCCGGTCTCATCATCCCGTGAACTGCGCGACCGGTGCAGTCGGATGATCGCGGCGAACGGGCTGGCCGAAGGGAGCCTGAAGATTGTCGTGTTCAGGGATGTGGCCGGGTGGTCGGAAATCATCGTGGCCCGCGCGAAAACTTACGCGCCGCGGCGCTACGATGCGGGGTTTCGCCTCCTGACGACGCGTTGTGGCGCGCGCACCGATCCGATCCATCGGATGAAGACCTTGAATTACCTGCCGAACATCCAGGCGAGGCGTCATGCCATCGCCAGCGGTTTCGATGAAGCGCTGTTCGTCGACCCCCGAAAACGCGTCTTGGAAGGAGCGATGACCAACGTGTTCATCGTCAAGGGCGGCGCCGTGATGACGCCTTCTTTGCAGCATTACATTCTGCCGGGAATAGCGCGCGCCATGGTTATTCGTCTGCATGGATCTCACGCTTTCCACGAAGCTGATATCACCATCGAGGAAATGTATCAGGCCGACGAAGTGTTTGTTACAAATGCCCTCCTTGGCATCATGCCGGTGGCCCGCGTCGATGCGATTGATTACGACTGCGTCAATAATACGGTCACTCGCGAGTTGATGGCCAGCCTCCGCGTCTCTCAAGACGCCTTGGGTGAAGCGTCGCCGCCGTCCGTCTCCGAAACAACTCCGTAGAATTTTTCTCCGCGCACGATCTTTTCCCGACCGTTCGCCATGCGCCATTTGTTCGTGTCGCGCAGTGAATACACGCACCCGCAATATTCCTGCTGGTAGAACTGCTCCCGCTTGGCGATTTCCACCATGCGATTGGCGCCGCCCATTTTTCTCCAGTTGTAGGTCCAGTAAGTGATGCCGGGATATTTGGCGGCGACGCGTTCGCCGCTGGCGTTGATCTGGTCCATGTCCTTCCAGCGCGAAAGACCGAGGCAACTCGTGATGACGGGGAAGCCATGCTCGTGCGCGTAGAGCGCCGTGCGGTCGAACCGCATGTCGAAGCACATCGTGCAGCGCGCGCCGCGCTCGGGCTCCCATTCGAGACCTTTCGCGCGGGCAAACCAGTTGTCGGTGTCGTAGTCAGCATCGACGAACGGCACACCAGCCGTTTCCGCGAACCGGATGTTTTCCTGTTTCCGCAGCTCGTATTCTTCGCGCGGATGGATGTTCGGATTGTAGAAGTAGATCGTATAATCGATGCCCGAGGCGAGCATCGCTTCCATCACTTCGCCGGAACAAGGCGCGCAACAGGAATGCAGAAGCACCTTTTTGTGGCCGTGTGGAGGAACCAATTCCTGACGAATGAAGGGAGAAGACATGATTGTGGGCGTAAACGAGACAGCAGCTTGGAAACCAATACTCGCCACCGCCGTCCACAGGCAACACCACACCGGTGACGAACCGGGCGGCGGGCGAACAAAGATAGACGACAGCCCACCCGATGTCTTCGGGCACGCCGAAACGGCCGAGCGGCATGCGACTCAACACCCGCTCTTTGCGCGGCGCGTCCGCCTCCATGGCCTGGCGCGACATCGCGGTCTCGATCCATCCCGGAGCGATCGCATAGAAAAGACCGTGCTTTACCGGCTCCGTTGATGGAAAAAATCTGCATCTCGCAGTTTTTCCCAGTGGCTGATCAAGCTGTTCGCAAACCCGAACTTTCCTGGCGCAAACAGGCCGGCCGCTGGGAAACGGGCGTTTAGCATTTGGATGATTTTGGTCGCTGGCGCAAACTTGTAGGACAATGGCTCTGCGGAAGCGCAAAGTTTGCGTCTTTGCGTCAAGGGACACGGACCTACCTTGACAATTATCGCAATAATGCGATGGCTTCCGGCCACTTGATGCCCGCCACTCACGTCGTTTTCTACCAGGAAAAGCCCAAGCCGGGAAAACCCGTGGATGCCCCGATTGTCGATTGGCTGAGAACGCTCAATGAAACCAACCCCAAAGCCTTCGACAAGTGTCGCGCGGCCATTGCGCGATTGGCCTTGGGGACATGAGCTGCGTCGGCCGGAAGCCGATTACCTGCGCGACGAAATCCATGAGCTGCGCGTCCGCCTGGGGTCGGTCAATTGCCGCCTGCTTTACTTTTTCCACGGACGCACCGTTTCCGTCGTCGCCCATGGCTTGACCAAGGAAGACATTGTTCCCGCCAGCGCCATCAAGAAAGCCATCGCCAGAAAAGCTGCCTTCACCGCCAACCCCGCAGCCCATACTTACACTGGAGAAATTGAAGATGCCTAAGAAAACCACGACCGATGCCACCAAAATCCTCGCCGCCATCGCCGGATCTGATCCCAAACGGCAGCAATCCTTCGAGGAGGAAGTCGCCAATCGCCAGGTCGCGCAAAAGATCTACGAGCTGCGCCAGCACGCCGGAATCTCCCAGGCCGAGCTGGCCCGCCGGGTCGGAACCACGCAGTCCGTGATCTCGCGGCTGGAGGACGCCGATTACGAAGGCCATTCCCTCGCCATGCTCAATCGCATCGCCGCCGCCGTGGAGCGCCGCGTTGAAATCCGTTTCGTGCCCCGTCGCCGCCGGCTGCAGCGGGCCTGATCATGGCTTGTGGCCGATGATCCACGGCTGAAGCGGGCGGCCGAGCTTCGCGCAAGAATCGCGGAGCTCACGGCCTGCTTGATCAAGGCCGAGGAAGAACTCGCAGGAACCGAGGCTGATGGTCAATTGGCGCTGGCCACAACGGACCAGTCGGGACGAAATCAAACCCCACGGACACCGGCAGAAAAAATAGGACTGTTTTTGGAACTGTTTGGGGCGCGGCGGTCGGTATTTCCGCAGCGTTGGGAAAATGCCAAGACCGGGAAAAGTGGTTATTCGCCGGTTTGCGACAACGAGTGGCGTCCGGGTATTTGTCGGAAGCCGCAGGTGAAGTGTGCGGAATGCCCGCATCAGAAATTCCCGCCATTGAATGAACGGGCGATTGAGTCCCATCTGCGTGGAGAACGGACCCTCGGGGTTTACGCCATCGGCTCCGATGATTCGTGCCGCTTTCTTGCAGCCGATTTTGATGGCGAGGGTTGGCGCGAAGACGTTCTCGCTTACCAGGAGGCCGCAAAGCGGATGGGGATTGGAGTGGCCATTGAGCGCTCAAGGTCAGGCAACGGAGCCCATGCGTGGATCTTTTTCTCGGAATCGGCGCCGGCTGCTGTCGCACGAAAATTGGGGTTGATTCTCATCGCCAAAGCTTCGGCGCTCCGCCCCGCCATGGGGCTCGCCGCGTATGACCGGCTGTTTCCCAATCAGGATACGTTGCCTGCGGGCGGATTCGGAAATTTGATTGCGCTGCCGTTGGCGAAGGAGCTGCGACAGCGGGGCAATGCGGTGTTCGTCGATGACCAGTTCGAGCCATGGCCCGACCAGTGGGCGTATCTCGCCGGCTTGGGCCGGTTGAGTCGTGGGATGATGGAGAGAACATTGACCAGGATCGCACCGCTGGCGGTCCTGGATGTTCCGCCGCCGACTCGCAGGCTACAAGGAACTGGGATACCGGGTTGAAATGCCTGAGGACGTTGTTGCGGTTTGGCCGCTCGATGACGGAGATAGCCAAACAACCTGACACCGCCTCCAACGAGGAACTTCCCCGTCTTGTTAAGCGCTTGTTCGCTGCGAAACAGAAAAGCGGTCAATGATTTCCTGAGCTGGCTGCCCACTCCGGATTCAAACGCGAACCTCGGG
>CAZFCY010000027.1:16468-29591 GCA_964517665.1 uncultured Opitutaceae bacterium
GCTGATCCTCGATCAGAACGTCTTGGGGGGCATGGTCGCGGGAATGTTGAACAGGCGGAGGCCGAGATCGTTCCGCGTTGTCCAGAACTTGCCCCAATTCACGAGGGGGCCCAGTTTCTTGCGAATCAACTTCGCCTGATAGGCCTTCCCTTTGGCTGGATTCTGATCTCCAAACATCGCCAGGCAGGGTGATCCGCAACGGCGTCCCAGATATTCAACCCCATCGAGGTTGGCGGGATGATCCATGAGAGCGGCCCCCCACTTCTGGGATTTCTTGTAGCCGCCGGTAAAACAACCCATGTGCGCTTTGATCAACGTCAGGCCCGCTCCATGGAGCTCCACATAAACAAACGCGCGATCCGGGATCGTGAGTTCCCAGACATCCATCCTGGCGATGTCGCCATAGTCGATGCCGCGCCGGTTGCGGGCGGCGTCACCCCAAATCTCCTGCATGCACCCAACGATGCTCGATCCCCAGTATGACACTCCCCATTTTGTCGGAGGCGGGGAATCGAAGCGGTAGCGTCCGGTTCGGCTATAGAAGAGCGGGTTCGGGTGCGTGGCGTCATTCAGGCGATACCAGACCATCTCCCCGGTGGTGTGCGCGGGGAGTTTGATTTTCGCCAGGTCGGCAGGCGGATCGGGGACAGTCGGCCTATGACCCGATGTCGCCATGGCGCTGCGCGTGCTCGACCGCCTCCTCGATTCGTCCCGCACGGAGCAGTTCCAGCGGGGAAAGATCGTCGATGTCCTCCGACTTCGTCAGAAAGAAACTCACGGCCGAGAGCGGGGACAGTCGCTTCTCCGCCAAAGCGGCGAGAACCTTGTCGAGCCCTGGAAGCAGTTGTCCCTGGCAGGCCTGCCAGGCGGGGTATTCCCAGTTCCGTCTCCCCTTGGGCAATCCGATCAGGATGCCCTTCTTGCGGTACGTCGTTACCGTCTCGTCGGAAAGATTGATGCGCCTGCCGAGTTCCACGGCGGGAATCGCGCCACCTTCCGCCGCGCGCAACTCCTCTTCGGCGCCGATGGAATCCAGTTTGGCAGCCTCAAATGCGAGCTCCTCTGGATTGGTCGAGGTTTCGGGAAGCTTCACCAGGCTGTCATTGATCAGAATAGATGGCCCGCCGATGTGCGGCATGGCCTCAATCCCGCTGGCACTGAAGTCGGCCGTGGCGACGATCTTGTGTCCAACGTTCTGGAGAGCGCGAAGACTGACGACCGGGTTTGCCAGCAAACCGGAGGTGCGAAAGATGCCTTCGATGAGATCCTCGACGCTTTGAGCCTGGGCCAGCGTCACAGCATCGCTTTGTGCCTGCTTGGTCGTCATGTTGGTAAAGTTGGCGTAGGCGTTGACATTGTCAACAACGACCAAAATAACCAAGAGGTTGAGCGGCCGGCGTGCGGTGAAGTTACAATATCAAGCAATTCAAAACCATGCTGTGGCGGTGAGTCGAAAGAGGCAAAATGGCCCCGTCCAGCACACGACGTGCAAGCCACCTCCGCAGCCACCGTCTCGAGTCCGGAAGGGCTAGGAAAACGGATTCAATAAGTTGATACCCGAACGCTGAAAATCGGCCGTGTTCCGCGTCACCATCGTCAGTCTGTGTTCCACAGCGGTGGCGGCCAGCAGTCCGTCCGTGACGGGGAGCCGCTGCTTCAGGCCGAGGCGTCCCCAGCGATCGGCGATGGCGGCCGTGATGGGCAACACGCGGTCGGCGTAGTGGGTCTCCAAGCCGAGCAACCAGCGTTCGAGGTTTCCTGCCCCAGTCGGATTCTTGAGCCGGTGCATCTCAATACCGCGACGAATTTCTCCCAAAATCAGGACGCTGAGGAATGCCTCATCAGGTTGAATGCCGGACATCCACGACGAGACGCCGGGATTGCAGCGATTTTTGCGCAGCTCCGATAGGACGCAGGTATCAAGCAGGTAGGCCATCAAAGACCGAGGTCACGCGGAGCGTCTTTCTGCCGGGGGAACTCGATCGATTCGTCCGCGGGAATACCGCGCAGGTAGGCAATGAAGTCGCTTTGGGGCCCGGGATTGTCGCCGATCAACGCCGCGCGCAGCAAACGCCGGTGAGCCTCCTCGACCGAGATGCCTTGGGCCGCAGCCCGGCCGCGCAGCTTTTTCACCACGGCAGATTCGATCTCCCGAACGAGCAATTGAGCCATGAACGGACTGTGCTATCATTGATAGCACATGTCAAGTGCTTCTCCAGAGAGACACATGGCGGAAGCCAGCCGATCGTCCTGCCCACTTTATCGGCTCCGTTCATGGGGGAAAATTTGCATGCCGCAGTTTTCCTCCGGTGGCTGCCCGACATGGGTTCGAACCATGACTAGGGGAGTCAAAGTCCCCTGTGCTACCATTACACCATCGGGCAAGACAAGGATCGCGAACGTTGTGGGGCGTCCGGACGTCGTCAAGACGCGATCTTTCCGGCCGGATCGCGGCGCGCACACGGGAATTGACGCTATCTGAAGGCACCCGCAAAACCTCAGCATGCAGCCCAAGCGTCCTGCGTCTGAGACCGTCAAATACAAGCGCATCATCCTGAAGCTCAGCGGTGAAGTGCTGCGCTCTCCGGAGACGGGCGATCCCATCGACTGGAAGACGCTCGAGAGCATCTGCCGCCAGGTGAAGGAGATCCACGATCTCGGGGTCGAGGTCGGGATCGTCATCGGCGGAGGCAACATCTTCCGCGGCATCTCGGGCGAGAAGCGCGGCGTGAACCGCACCACCGGCGACTACATGGGCATGCTCGCGACCGTGATCAACGGTCTCGCCTTCATGGAATGCCTCGAGCAGATGGGCGTCGTCACGCGGGTCCAGAGTTCGATCCCGATGGACCAGGTGGCCGAGCCGTTCATCCTGCGGCGCGCCATTCGCCACCTCGAGAAGGGGCGCGTCGTGATCTTCGTCGCCGGCACGGGCAACCCGTATTTCTCCACGGACACGGCCGCCGCGCTGCGGGCGAGCGAGATGGGCGTGCAGATCCTGATGAAGGCGACCAAGGTCGATGGCGTTTACGACAAGGATCCCGCGAAGCACAAGGACGCGGTGAAATACGAGACGCTCACCTTCATCGACGCGCTCAAGCAGCGGCTCAACGTCCTCGACTCGACCGCGTTTTCCCTCTGTCTCGACAACAACGTGCCCATCCTCGTCTTCGACCTCCACAGCGAAGGCGCGATCAAGCGCGCCGTCCTCGGCGAAAAGATCGGCACGACGGTGTGTTGATCCGCCGTTCGCCGCCTCGAGACCCGCCGCAGGTCGCGGTTCACGTTTCGCCGCAAACCCTTCAAACCACCAACCCTCACTCCCTTTCTCCCTCACATGAACGCCCATCCCATCGTCGACGACATGCTCGCCCGCATGAATGCAGCGCAAGGCCACACGCTGCACGAATTCTCCACCATCCACACCGGCAAGGCGTCCCCCGCGATGGTCGAAGGCGTCATGGTCGACGCTTACGGCAGCATGATGCGGTTGAAGGAAGTCGCCGCCATCACCACGCCCGACTCGCGCATGATCGCGGTCCAGCCCTGGGACAAGTCGCTGATCAAGCCCGTCGAGAAGGCGCTCCAGACGGCGAATCTCGGCATCAACCCCGCCGTCGATGGCTCCATCATCCGGCTTCCCCTGCCCGACCTCAGCCGCGAGCGGCGCCAGGATCTGGTGAAACTCATCCACCGCCTCGCCGAGGAAGGCCGCGTCTCCATCCGCAACGCCCGGCGCGACGCCATCGACGTGATCAAGAAACAGGAAAAGGCCGGCGAACTCTCCGAAGACGACGCCCGCCGCCTGGAGAAGGAAGTACAACAGCACACCGACAAATTCATCAAGGACATCGGCGACCACGTGGCGCAGAAAGAAAAGGACCTTCTCACGGTCTGAGCGGCGTGAAGCGCCATCTCAGACCTAATGAAGAATGGAGCATGCAGCATGTAAAATGTGAGGCGCCCGCCGCATGGAGGAGCAGACGCCGTTCTGCATCCATTCTCCATTCTCCATTCCACATTCTTCATTAAATCTGCCGCGCCCATGGGCAGCGAACCTGTATCGTCTCCTCCGCCGCGGCTGATTGTAACTCCGCCGCGTCGCATCGTGGTGAAGCTCGGCACCGGCGTGCTCACCTCCGGAATCGGTCGGCTCGACGAGGCGCGCATCGCCTCGATCGCCACCCAGATCGCCTCCCTGCGCGCCGCCGGCACGGAGGTCATCGTCGTCTCCTCCGGCGCGATCGGCCTCGGCCTCGGCGTGCTCGGCCTTTCCCGCCGACCGAGCGAGACATCGAAGAAACAGGCCTGCGCCGCCATCGGCCAGAGCCTGCTCATGCAGACGTGGCAACGCGCCTTCGCGCCACACGGCGCGACCGTCGCGCAGGTGCTGCTCACGCACGAGGACATCCGTTCGCGCGACCGCTACCTCGGCGTCAAAGCCTGCCTCGAGCAGATCCTCGATTACCGCGCCGTGCCCGTGATCAACGAGAACGACACGGTCAGCTCCGCCGAAATCGAGGAGATCCGCTTCGGCGACAACGACACGCTCTCCGCCCTCGTCGCCTCGCTGACGGAGGCGCAGCACCTCGTCATCCTCTCCACCGCGCCCGGCCTGATCGACATGCGCGGCTCCGGCGCGATCGTTCCCGTGGTCGAGAAAATCACGCCGGAGATCGAAGCCATGGCCGGCGGGACGACGAGTGTCACCGCCGTCGGCGGCATGATCACCAAGATCGCTGCCGCCAGGCTCGCGACGCGCGCCGGCTGCGGCGTCTTCATCGCGAGCGGCGCCGAACCCGACATCCTGCCCCGCCTGCTCGCCGGCGAGGGGCCCGGCACGTTTTTCCTTCCCAACGGCCTCGCGATGGAATCACGCAAACGCTGGATCGCCTACTTTCAGCGTCCGACCGGATCGATCGCGGTCAACGCCTGCGCCGTCCCCGTCCTGCGCGAACAGGGCCGCAGCCTCCTCCCGATCGGCGTGACCGGCACGGTGGGGCGGTTTTCGGTCGGCGACATCGTGGACATCGTCGATCCGGAAGGCCGCGCCTTCGCGCGCGGCGTCTCGCGCTTCGACGATGCCGAGATCGCGACGATCGCGGGCCGGACGACGGACGAGCTTCGCCCGCTTTTCCCCGGCCGCAAGCGCCTCGAAGTCGTGCATCGCAACGACCTCGTGTTGCTGTAGCGCGCGGTCCCGGCTCGTAGCCCGACCCGGGAGGACCGCGAGCGAATCATCCGCCCGGCTCACCGCCAGTCGTAGCGCACCCGGTAAGTCACTACGGTCTCGCCATCCGCCGGGACGCCGACGCGAAACTCGATCTTCTGCGCGTCGGTCTTGATGAAGTCGTGCGACTTCTCCGTGACCTGCCAGTTCATCCAGCGGTAGAGACCCTCGGTGACGCGCACTTCGACGGGCGTTTCCTTGCGGTTGCGGACACGGATCTCGAAAGCCTCCTCCAGCCAGTCGTTGCGGCCGCTCATGACATAGTCGGCGCGCTTGCGCTCGCCCACGACATCGAAGGCGTCGCCCGTGTAGATGCGCACGATCTCGTTTTTCGGCGTGTGATCGATCGTGTTCTCGCCCGTGAACTCGAGGCGGCCATCGGCGTCGTCGCGGCGGTAGAAACGCGTGCGTCCCTTGGGCAGCGGCTGGCCGAGGTTGTTTTCCTCGGAGTTCTTGAACTCGCGCATGACCCAGACCTTCGGGTTCGACTGCGTGCCGTAGTCGCGGTCGTTGCGGATCATGTCGGTGTTCCAGCCGCCGTAGCGGCGCGGATCGATCGCGGCGCCGTTATAAATGTAGAGCGTCTGCGCCTTCACGCCAGTCGCGCGGATGAACTCGATCTGCTTCGTCTCGCGATCGCGCAAGGTCGTCGGCCGCGCGATCGAGTAGAGATGAAACTCGTCGAAGGCCTTCTCCGTCACCGGCGGCGCGGCTTGCTGTGCGCGAACCGCGTAGGCCATATCCCGGGCCATGAGCGGCTGCGCTTCCTGGATCTTGCTCACGTCACCGGCCATGAGCTTGATCACGGCATTGTCGAAGGTCTTGCCGGAGTGGTTCTGGATCGTGACCCAGCCGATGATGTCGATCGTGTCGCCCGTCTCCGGCGCGATGAGATTGTAGGCGGCCTGCCAGCTCATGCCGGACGTGACATAGCCGAGTTCGGCGTCGAGCTTCGCGGCGCGTTCGGCAGCGATGATCCAGGTGAGCGTGGGCTTCAGGATCGCGTCGTCGTTCAAGGTCGGAAAGACCGGCTCGCCTGGAAGCGAAAAGCGCAGCTTCCCGTCCACCTCGATCAACGGCGAATCCATCCGCCCGCCGGGCGTGTAGCCGCTGCGGACGATGCGGCCGTCGACGGTGTATTCCTTCTGGTCGCGATCACGGACGAGGAACCCGATCTTCTCGCCCTCATGAAGCGAGAGCAGGAGGCCCTGCGAAACCGTGTCGGCGCGGTAACTCTGCTCGAGCACCTGAAACGGCACGCGGTCGGCAGGATCGCGCAACACGACCGAGTCGGGCTCGAGGTGCACGGTCACGCCCGCGAAAGTGACGGCGTTTTCCCCGGCCTTCAGATCGAGCGGCACGGTCTCGCGCACGACGGCGAAGTTCCCGTTGTAAACCGTGAGCGCGGGCTGGGCCGGCGGTTTCGGCGTGGCAGCGCCCCAGGCGGGGCCGGAAAGCGCGAAGGCAAACGCGCAGAGGGCGAATGATTTGAGAGCAATTTTCATGACGGAGTGGGCTTCGAGCGTGGGCGAGCTTGTCGGATTTTTCCTTGTTCCGCACCACATTACCATACGTCGCCGCGGATTCATGTAACGGCGTTGTCACGCCACTGCCGGTCCGATGCATGCGGGGCACTGGCTTCGGGCCATCGGAAATCGCGCAACATGAACTTCGGCCCCGGCGGCCTGGGGAGCTCGCCGTCTCGAAACGTGGATCCATCGCCGGACCTCACCTGCCTGCCCGGAGCAGGCCGGCCGCTCAGGCCTGTAAATGACGGAACGGCGCTTCCGCGGGAATGTAGGTTACGGGAACTCCGACAAGCCGTTCGCGCAGCCAGCCGGCGAGCCATTTCATGCCCGCCGACTCGGATACGCTGTGGCCGGCCACGATGAGCGCCTGCCGACGGCCGGCGCTGATCGCATCGCGCACATACTCGCTCGTCTCCCACTCCGCGATCTCTCCCACGATCAACACGTCCACGCTCGATTGAGCGAGAAACAAAATCTGCCGCCGCCCTCCAGAAGCTCCGACCATCAAGCCGATCCGCTCGCACGTCATCGCGGGGTCGCCCACGACACGCGGATCAGGCGCGCCCAGTTTCGCCCCAAGCTCGGCAACGACCTCCGACAAACGCCGCGGCTCGAAGCGAAAGACGTTTGTCGCATCCGGCTCCGCGTTCCCCGCCCAGCCGAGCTGATCGACAAACGCCCGCACGACCGGGTCGGGCCGGATGCGATGCATCTGGTCGTGAAAGCGAAAGACGACGATGCCATGGTCGTCGAGAAGCCTCCGCTTCGCCTGATATACCGCATCCCCGGAAAGCCATTCCGTTTCGTCACGATGGTTATAAAACGTGGGTTCGTGCGTGACGATAAGGTTGGAGCCTGTGGCGACCGCGCCCTTGATGACTTCGATGTTGGCCATGAAAGTCGTGACCACACCGGAGAGATCCTGCGACGCATTGCCGGTCTTGACCGTATCCACCGTCTCGGCGCCGGGTTGTTTCGAGACTGTTCCGACCAGCAGATCAATGACATCCTGAACCGTATGCGCTGCCGGCTTCATTTCGCTTCCGTCCGATCGATGGGACAACATCGCTGCCGCGCCAGCCGCTGGCAGCATGGATATAAAATCACGGCGTTTCATGGCCTGAATCCCGTCCCTGCCGAACGAAACTGATGGCGCTCTTCGATGCATCGTACGCGAACTCCGTTTCAGCGCCGTTGACCCGCAAGGAGCGGGGCCGGGCGCCGACGAAAAACGACAGTTCGGCCCCGGGCTGTGAATGAACGACGACCTCGGCATCGACACCCGGGCGATGGACGGCGGTGAACTTGGAGAAGCAATCGAGGATCGCCACGCCGCGATGTCGCAAGTAGCTTCCAAAGACGACGAAGTATCGCGAAACGTTTTCGGGATTCGCCGTCGCCTCATCGACCGAACGAGTCAGTCCGAGCATATACGCATCCGTATCCCAACCCGCGATGGATTGATGGCTGTTGAAGTGCATGCGCCGGCCGTCCGCCTCGAGGTTGAGATAAACGTCAGTGACCTCCGTTCGCGTCCGCACCCTCGCCCCGACCACTCCGGGTTCCCGCAGCAATTCGACCTGCGGGACGTCCGCGGCCCGGTCGACCGGTTGCGGCACGATCGCGACCAGGAACTTCTGTTCGCGGGCCGGCTCCGGAGGCGAGAAGGCCAGGTAGGTCGTCGGTTCGTCGGGACGACCCGGGGCAAGTCCCGCTTTCTCGCGAACAACCGGCTCGGGAGGAAACAACATGGTCACGCGAGCCAGCGCCGGACCGTTGACAACGTCAACCCGCGCGTTCGTCAGCCGCGCCTCCCCGGCGTAGTGGAGAAGCCAGTCGAATCGCCCCGCCTGGTGGGCGAGGATGTCGTCGAATATCAAGATGGCGCCGCCGACCCAGAGCCAGTGCCGGTAGTTGCGCGAAAAGTGAGGGGACATTGGACCGGTCGCATCAGCGTAGAGGTATTTGAGGCCGGCCCCATCGATGAGATCGCGAATCTTTCCGGGAAACTTTGCGCCGCGTTCGTGCACATCCTCGCGCGGCTGGCCTTCGTCGTTGAACAGGACGACGTTGTGCGCGCGGCTGGAGACGTAGTAGTCTATATATTCCCGCCGCGAGTAGGAGCAGGTTCCGGAGTCGATCAGAAGCGGCCGCCCCGCGTGGTAGAGCACGAAGGAGCCGGCGTCCGCGTGCGCGTGGTTCCAACTGTCGCCGCAGCGCACCGCCAACAGAGTCGCGTCCTCCTCCCAACCCGTCCTCAGCATCGCCCATCCAATCCCGTGATAAGCGATTGAAGTCGGAAGTGTATTTGCCGAAAGAACCGCGCTGGCATCCAGACACAGCAAGGCCAGGGGATCGGCGGACTGGTCGCCGTGGCGCCGCAGATACCAGAGCGCCAGTTCGCGGTCGTGCCCCAAGGCGGCGAGCAGGCGCATCGAGCGGACGCCATTCGACCTCAGGTAGGAATCGCCGAAGTCCACCGACATGTCTCCCGCGCTCGCCGGATAAAGGGCATGAACAAAGAACTCCCCCGCGCGATCCAGCAACGGCATGGGCGCCGGGGCCGTCGCGAGGACGTTCATCCGCGCCATCCGGAAAAGCAGATATTCGCAGAGCGCGTACTCGGCGTAGGAAACGCTTTCGTAAAAAGCGCCAGCGGGATCGAAGTTGGCGGGCTTGTTGTGCAGCACGTGGCCTTGATACTGAAAGAAGCCGGCCAGCGCTGTATCGACTTCATCCAACCAACCGTCGGCGTGTTCATTGTCGTCAAGGACTGCGAGCAGGCCGATGCCGGCGCCGGACACGCATACACTCCACCAGTTGTGACCCATCGAATCGAGCGCGTGCATGCGCGTTTCCGGAAGAACCCAATCGCGCAACAGCGGCTCGATGCCGAGCCGCGTCATGCCGGAATGGATATCCTGCCGCTCGTCGATGGATAAATAGTCGTCCAACGCGTCACATCCCGCCGCGCAGCCGACGGTGAACGCGGCCGTCCACAAATCGCTGTTCCACGGCGGTTTTCGACTGAGCATTCCCGGGCTGCTCCAGCGTAGGAAGCGCAGGCTGTTCTGCATGGCCCGACTCAGCGTCTTCGCGTATTGTTCGCCGCCCGTGATACGCCACGCCAGCCCGAGCACGAAGGCCATCTCGACAAGCTGGCGGCTGGCGCGAGGGAAACTGGCATTGCCTCCCGTTCCGATATTCGCCTCCTCGAAAGAAACAAGCGGCGCGCGCAGAAGCTCGTCAGCGCGCGCCATCAGGGTCGTCCAGCGCGCGCGCAGGTCGGGATCATGTTCCAGGCGCGCGCGAAGACGCGCCAGATGTTCGGCCGTGAAGAACAGCGCCCTGTCTTTCCGCGGCTTCGCCACGTTTGCTCCCGGAGAAAGCTGAACCGTGGAGGCCGCGGCAATCAATCCCAGGCTGGTTCGTAGAAAATCGCGTCGCTGCATGGAAAATGAGTCGGTGACCGTGGTTTCTCTTCAGATCGCTTGACGACGATCTCGTTTTATAAACTGCGCCGCGCCCGGAGCAACGCTTCCAGGAAGTAGTAGTCCGCATAGACGAGCGGCACATCGATCTCGGAACCTTGCGGGTGGTTCCCGGTCGCGTGCATCAAAAGAAAGCATCCATTGCCGCCAGGTGGCGCGCGATATCGGTCGGATGACAGCGCGCGGATCTGCGCGTGGGCAAATTCTCGATATGTTTCAGCGTGCTCCGCGGGGACAAGCGTGGACAACTCGAGCAACGCCGAGCAAATGATGGCCGCGGCGGAGACGTCGCGCGGTGTCGCCGGCTCCGCCGGCGCATCGAAATCCCAATACGGCGCCTTGTCTTCGGGCAGCCGCGGATGGCCGAGGATGTATTCGGCGATGCCGATCGCCTGCCGCAAGCAAGCGGGAAGCTGTAGTTCACGATGCAGCATCGTGTATCCATACAATCCCCACGCCTGGCCACGGGCCCAGGCGGAGTCGTCCGAGAGTCCCTGATGCGTCTGCCGTGATACGACCTCGCCCGTCTCGGGGTGGTAATCGACGACATGATAACTGCTCGCGTCGTCCCGGAAGTGATGGCGCAGCGTGGTGCTGGCGTGGGAGATGGCGATATTCCGGAGGCACGGATCTCCGCCGTTTCGCGCGGCCCAGGTCAACAACTCGAGGTTCATCAGGTTGTCGATGATGACGGGAAACGCCCACTGACTCTGGCCATCCCACGATCTGATACAACCGACGGCGGGATTGAATCGCGTGCTCATGGACGCCGCGCCTTCGAGCAGGACGGCGCGATAGTGTTCGTCTCCGGTCAGGCGCCATCCGTGGCCGAAGCTGCTCGAGAGCTTGAAACCCACGTCGTGGGTCCCGCGCTCGCGCTTCGCGTCCTCCACCTTCGCGGTGTATTCGCGGGCGGCGTTTCTCCACTTCGGATCGCCGGTGGCCTCGAACAAAAACCAGAGGCAACCCGGGAAAAAGCCGCTCGTCCAATCGCTCACCGGCACGCGCATCAGTTCGCCTTCCGCCCAGGATCGCGGCAGCCCGGACTGGCCGTCCATCTGCGCGAGCATGCGCTCATACTGGGCCGCCGCGAAGGACAGGCTGTCATCGATGATGCCGGCCAGCGGCCGTTCGCCCGCGGAATGCGCGACCGGCGAAACCGCCGTCGAAAAAAGCATCGAGGTTAATATAATTTTCCGCATCGCCGCATGCGTCCACAACACTGATTTGCTGCTCGTCAAAATGGGAGAACCCCTGCCGCCCGTAAAGGTGGCGGGGCCTGGAGATGAAAAGGGTCGGCGCTTTGACAGCGCGCCGGCCCTCGCAATTCCATACAACCGCACTTTTAAAACTCGATCGTGTTGGTCAGCGTGAACGCCCGCGGCTCCGGGATGCGATACGCGGCGCCGGTGTTGTCTGGATTGACCGAGGTGCGGATCAGATCGTCGTCGGCAAGCAGGTTGCGGACGTTGAGCTGAATCCTCCAGTTATACCTGCCGCTGATTTTGCGTTCGTAGCCCAGCCACAGGTCGAGAGCGCCAAGGTCCGATCCATAGTACGGGTTGGCGAAATCGAAGATCTCGCCACCGAACCCGTCGGAGATCACGGGGTAACCCGTCACGAGCTTGTCGCTCCAGCGATAACCGCCGCCCAAGTTGAGACCCTTGCGCCAGCCATCACTCTGAAAGGCATAATTGGCGATGATATTGGCGGTCCATGGCTTCAACTCGGGAACCTTGGTGTTCTGCGCGGCGATGAACCGGCCGACCGTGGAATAAACGTCCGTGTTGAAGAACGTGCGGAGATCTGCGTTGCCCGTGGTCGAATACGGGTCCACCGTGCGATCCGTATTGGAGTTGGAGAAGAGGCGCATATCCCCGGCGGGCCCGTCGAAGAAAGGCCGGCGCAGTTCGAGGTAGTCCAGATAGCCCTGGGCCAGATCGAAGCGACGGGCCTCCGTCTTGGTGATGTTCAGGATCAGCGAGAGGCCGCGAATCGGATTGGCGGACAATTCGAACTCGGCGCCCTTCGATTGGGTCGTGCCGGTGATCTGTGCGGTGGCCGTCCGACCGCTGATGGCCTGGCCCTCGGCAAGCGGCGGGCCTTCGGGCGCGAAGAAGAGGGCGGGATTGATGCCGGTGGCGGCGAGGAAGGCGTCCGGCGGGGGATTGTTCATGATGGCCTCGATCGCGTTGTATTGCATCGCCGCGGTGGCATCCAGTTCGGCTTGTGTGTAGGCCGTGCGGACCGTGCCGGGGGCATAAGGCTCGTTGCCGCCATTCCATTGCGGGCCGCCGTTGGAACGGCCATCCCAGACGGTGACGCCCGCCAGGCCGGTGGTCAGCGCCAGCGGGCCAAAGGGACGGATCGTCACCGAACGGCCCTGTGAATCATAGCCATAGATCGTGCGAACCTGCCCCGCAGGATTCTCGGGACCAACCGGCCCTTTCAAACCGGCATGCACCGCGGCCCGGCCACGGGCCCAGACTTCCGCCACGGCCCAGGAGCCGATGTTGCTGCTCAGCCCGATGTCGGCATTGGACACGGTCGTCTCATAGCGCACGACCTTGAGGCGAACCTTGTCGTCGAGCATCGACACGGCAAAGCCATATTCCCTGGTCTCGCCAGCCGGATCGGGAATGCGGCGGTTCAGGATGTCCGTGCGGCCGGGGCTCGGCTGGAAGTTTTCCGACTGGTTGTAGATGAGCTGCAGATCCATCCGGCCGGGCAGCTTTTCGCGCAAGCTCTTGGGCGTGTGGGTGACAAAGCTGTAGGTGTAGGACTCGACCTTCACCTTCTCGCTGTCTGGTCCGAGGCGGAAGTTCGGGTCGAAGGGGAGCGCATAGCTCGTGTTGCCCACCGTCTGGCGCGGC
>CAZFCY010000027.1:29601-35300 GCA_964517665.1 uncultured Opitutaceae bacterium
GGCAGGCCGATGCCGGCGTTGGACCACGATTCGTCCTGCCGGACGGCGGCCATGGGAATCACATTGCCGCCAAACCAGTAGCCTTGCCAGACCAGCGCCGCGGAATCCACCGTTCGCCTGGAACGACCGGCATCGCTGTATTGGCGCAGCTCTTCAGGCCGCGCTGAATTGTGCACCAGATCGAAACTGTGCGGCACGAACAGTTTGGTGGCGCTATCGAGGTTCCGAACCGGCGTCCTGGAGCCAACCTGAGGGAAACCTTGCATGCGCGGCAGGTGGATGCCCGAAGCGTCTGTTCCGGTCAGCTTGGTGTTCGTCAGGTAATAGAGCGCATATGCGGGAGTGCGGCTGGTCTGGTAATACGGATTGCCCGGCGTGTTCAACTCGTACGACGTGTCGGTGAAAAAATCGCCGCCGTTGGCGCCGAAGTTCTCGTCCTCGTAGCGCGAGGCGAGCAGGGTGAAGCGGTTTTCCCCGAGCAGGCGGCCCAGGGTGGATTCGCGACCGGAGATCTTGTTGAAGTCCAGGTTGAAGAATCCGGTGGCGCGATAGGACGTTTTGATATTGCGGTCCCAACTGAAGCTGCTGCCGCGGGCGCCGACGACATAAGGACGACCCAACATCGGATTCACGGGGTCCGCCCGCTCCGCAAAGTCGCCGCCGGCCGGGTCGGGTGAGCCGCCGATGATGCCCCCGGCATAGGCGCCCATCACATCGACAGCGATGCCGTAGCCGCTCGAACCGAGGAAACTGTGCCGGCCATCATGCACCTCCTGCCGGTCGTAGGTGAGTTCGTAGCCGAACATATCATCCTGAAAGGTCTGGCGAAACGCCACGTTGTAGGCGTCGAAGTCGATGAACTCGCCCTTGATGTTCCCGTCGAGCAGGTTCTCGTAGGAATCGAAGATCGAACGGTCGGTGATCACACGATTCTTGAAGCCGTTGAACCTCCATCCGGGCATCCGCAATTTGGACGCGATGCGCGCGTAGCCGTGAATGCCCTGATGAAAGACGCCGCTGCCGAACCAGGTTCCCTGGCCGCTCAGGTTGTGTGGATAGGCGATGCCGAGCGGCACACCCTGCAGGTAGGTCGTGATTGTGCCCCCAGTCGTAAGCTGGTCGCCTGCGGCGGTGGCGATGGAATGATATTGCTGCTCGAGTGTTGTGCTGGTTCGGAACGGCACGCCCGATCCCTGTATCGGGACCAGCTCGCCAAACCAGGGCGTAATGAAGTCGTTGGGCGGAGCGGGCCGGGGCAGGTTGGAGGCGACGTCACCGTGCTCGTAGGTCGCCGTGAGCGAGGTCTTGATCGAGCCTCTGTTCAGGAAGGCGGGATCCCAGCGCACGGCGCCGAAGATGCGGTGGTCGTCGCGGAAAGCCGGTCGCTGCCTGTATTTGGCATCGTCATGCAGCAGCGACACCCGCAACGCCAGCTCGTCGTCGATCAGCTCCTTGTTGAAGTCCGCGGTGAAGCGGACCGAACCGAAGTTGTCCACCTTGTTTTCGATCCTGTTGGAATCTTTGAAGGCGGCGTGATTGAGGCTGGCGTTGACGATGCCCGCGGGACTGCCGAGGCCGAACAGCACGGAGTTGGGACCGCGCTGGATATCCACACGGCCGACGTTGTAAGAATCCCACGGAATATCCGACAGGAAAAAATCACGAGTGTTGTCGGCCTGGGCCAGGCCACGCACGCGGGAGCTGCCATAACGGACCGCGCCGGCATTCACATCGTCACCGGCGCCGAGGAAGTTGCCGCCCGGGGCATTGATTTCGGCATTGGGAGTATAAACAAGCAGTTGCGCGGCATTGGTGCTGCCGGTGTCTTCGAGGAACTTGGAAGTGATGACCGTGATCGACGAGCCCACATCCTTGATGTCCGTGCGGATGCGGGTGCCGGCCAGTGTATATTGCGCGGAATAACCCTCGTCCTCCGAGGCATCCACGACAAATGGTGAAAGAACGATGGCGTCTTCATCGGCAGCCTCGCCGGCGTTCGAGCCGGAGGGCGTGGGGGCTGTCGCCTGACCTACAAGCAGAGAGGCGCCTGCCGACAGCATGACAGCGAGCAGGACCCCGATTGGGAGGTGTCTGGTTTTCATAGCGTATGGTTTCGTCCGAGTGCAGAATGGGCCGGCATCTGGAGATGCGTCACCTTTCACGCCTCGTGAAAGGCGGAATGATGCTTCGTGGTGGCTTCGACAGAGCCATCTCCAGAGCGCGTCGTGTCGTTCAGGGATAAAGTTGGAGGCGTTCCTTGCTAAGGATGCCCCATCTTCCGGAACCCTCTAAGAACTTTGTGGAAAATCTCGTCGCTGCGCGACCGACAGTAAATAAATCGCGGCTGAAGCCGCTCCTGCCACCAGGGACGAAGCCAATCCCGCGCTCGAGCGTGCCGCACGAGGCGATCAGAACTCGATCGAGTTCGTGAGTGTAAACGTCCTGGGTTCCGGAATGCGATAGGCTGCCGGAGAGTTGTCGGGGTTGACCGATGCGAGAATCAGCCGGTCGTCGGCGAAAACATTGCGGATGTTCAACTGCATCCGCCACGAAATGTTTCCCGATATACGACGGTTGTAACCGATCCAGAAATCGGCAGTCCCCACCGTCGTGCCATAGTGTGGATTGGCCGTGTCGTAGATCTCCGCGCCGAACTCGTCATGGCTTATCGGGTAGCCGGTCACGTTTCTGTCGAGCCAGCGATAGCCGCCGCCGATGTTGACGCCCTCGAGGAGTCCATCCCCTTGAAACGCATAGTTGGCGATCACATTGAAAGACCACGGCTTCATCTCTGGAACATTCGAGTTCTCGGACGCGATGAATCTGCCCACGGTCGAATACACGTCCGTGTTGAAGAACGTCCGAAGGTCCGCGTTGAGGGAGGTGGAGTACGGATCGACCGATGCGTCGGCGCTTGACGCGCTCCAGAAACGGATGTTGCCCGCCGGACCTTCGAAGAAGGATCGGCGCTTCTCGAGATACTCGACAAAGCCCGGCGCCAGGTCGAACCGGCGGGCCTCCGTTCTGGCGACGTTCAGCACGACCGACAAGCCGCCGATCGGGTTCGCGATCAACTCGAACTCGGCGCCTTTCGATCGCGAGGTTCCGGTGATTTCGGCCGTGGCAGACCGGCCGCTGATGGCCGCCGCGCCACCCATCGGAGGCCCCTCGTGGCTGAAGAACACCTCGCGAACGATGCCCGTTGCCGCCAGGAATTCATCGGGCGGCGGGTTGTCCAGCACGGCGTCGATGGCAGCCTTCTGCATATCGTACGTGGCATCGATTTCGGCCCGAGTGTAGGCCTCGCGGATCGTGCCTGCCGGATAGGGTTCGCTCGCTCCGTTCCATATTCCATAACCATTCGATCTTCCGTCCCAAGTGTCCGGAACGCGACCCAATTGCACGCCTGCCGCCATCCTCGCCCACGGCCCATGCGGCCTGAACGTCACCGGATTTCCGGTCGCGGAGTCGTATCCATAGATGGTCGCCACCACCGCGCCAGCAGGCGCGCCCGGTCCGACCGGGCCCTGACGGCCGGCATGCGCCGCGGCACGGGAGCGGGCCCAGACCTCGGCGGTGGCCCAGGCGTTGATGTTGCTGTTGAGACCGATGTCGGCGTTTCCGACCGTCGTCTCGTAGCGGACGACTTTGAGACGAACCTTGTCGTTGAAGGCCGACACCGCGAATCCGTATTCCCTCGTTTCGCCGGAGGGATCGGGTATCCGACGGTTCAGAATATCCACCCGGCCAGGGCTGGGCTGGAAGTTCTCCGACTGGTTGTAGACGAGTTGCAAATTCATCCGCCCGGGCAACTCTTCCCTCCACTTCCCGGGTGTGTGCGAGACGAGACTGTAGGTATAGGAATCGACTCTCGATTTCGGCGAATCCGGACCGAGCGCAAAGCCGGGATCGAACGGAGACACGTAAGTCAGATTGCCCATGGTCGTCCTCGGAAGACCGATGGCCCGATTGGCAAAGGATTCGTCCCGTCGAACGGCGGCCATGGGAATCAGGTTCCCGCCCAACCAGTGGCCCTGCCAGACCAATGCCGTGGAATCCACGGTGCGGCGAAACCTCCCGGCGTCGCCATACCGGCGCTCCTGTTCCGGCAGCGCAGAGTTGGCAACGAGGTCGAAGCTGTGGATATCGAACCGTTTGGTGTCCGGATTGAAGTTCCGGACCTGTGTCCGGCCGGCGCCGGTCTGCGGCAACCCGCCCATCCGCGGCAGGTCGATCCCTGACGGGTCCGCGCCCTGGAGTTTCCCGGGCGAAAGATAATATAAAATATAAACGGGTGTGCGGCTGGCCTGGAAGTACGGGCTGCCGGGAACGTTGAGTTCGTAACCGTCGTCGGAATGGAAGTCGTCGCCTCCGGCGCTGAAACCTTCGTCGATATAACGGGACGCCAGCAGAGTGAATCGATTCTCGCCGAAGACACGACCGGGCATGGAATCGCGACCGCTGATCGCGTTGAAATCCAGATTGTAGAAGCCCGTGGCGCGGTAGGATGTCTTCGTTTTTCGATCCCAGCTCCATCCACTGCCCCGCGCGCCCACCACATAGGCGCGACCCAGCATCGGATTGATCGGATCCGCCCTCTCGGCAAACGTGCCGTCGGGCAATGCATCCGCGTCCGGGCCGTTCGGAACAGGCGTGCCCCCTATGATGCCGCCGGCATAGGTTCCCATGACATCGACGCCGATGCCATAACCGCTCGCGTTCAAAAAGTGTTTTTCGCCGCCGTGGACATGTTGCCGATCGATCGCCAGTTCGAAACCGAACGTCTCATCCGCGAAGCTCTGGCGGAAGGATACGTTGTATGCATCGAAATCGGCGAACTCCCCCTTGGTTTCGCCATCGAGCAAGTGCTCGTGCGAGTCGAAAATCGAGCGATCGGTCATCACCCGGTTCTTGAAGCCGGCGATTCTCCAGCCCGGGAGTCTTCTCTTCCATGCCTCCCGCGCATAGCCGGTAATGCCCTGATGAAACGCGCCTCCGACCCACTGCGCCTGGTTCGCGATGTTGTGCGGGTAGGCGATGCCCAGCGGGGCTCCCTGCAAATAGGTGGTGATCGTGCCACCCGAGACAAGCTGATCCCCGGCCGCCGTCGCAATCGCCGGGTTCAGCGGCTCCACCGTCGTGCTCGTGCGAAAGGGAACCCCCGACGCCTGCAAGTGGCCCAACTGAGTGAACCAGGGTGTGAGGTAATCGTTGGGCGGAGCCTGCCGCGGAAGGTTCGATTCGATTTTCCCCCGCTCGTAGGTGGCTGCAAGCGAGGCGCGCATCGACCTGTCGTTCAGGAACGATGGATCCCAGCGCACCGCCCCGTAAAAACGCCTGTCGTTTCGAAAGGCCGGCTCCTGCCGGTATTTCGTCTCGTCGTGAAGCAACGAAACGCGAACGGCCAGCACGTCGTCGACCAGGACCCGGTTGAAATCTCCAGAGAACCGGACCGTGCCGAAATTGTCGATCTTCGTCTCGATTCCGTTGGAAGCGACGAATGCCGCCTGATTTGTGCTCGCATTGATGATGCCCGCCGGGCTGCCGATGCCGAACAACACGGAATTCGGACCGCGCTGGATGTCGATGCGGCTGGTGTTGTAGGAATCCCAGGGAATATCCGTCAGAAAGAAGTCGCGTGTATTGTCGGCCGCCAGCAGGCCGCGCACACGCGATGATCCGTGGCGAACCGCTCCCGC
>CAZFCY010000028.1:0-10705 GCA_964517665.1 uncultured Opitutaceae bacterium
GGTGATCCTTTGCCGGTTCCTGCGGTCCGGGCGGCGCGCCAGTTTTTTTAGTAACCGTGTCGCTGCAGTTGCGAGCTGAGTTCGCGCTGGAAGGCTTGCAGGTCGGCCTGGCTGGGGCGGTAGCCTTCGGTTTTCGGCTCGAAGACGAGGCGGCCGTATTGATCGAGCGCCCAGGTTCCGGAGTTGCCGTCGCTGAAGGTCACGCTGCCGCTGATCGCGGCGCCGGGTCGCATCACGCGGTCGATATCCACCGTCACCGATCCGCCCGCGGCGCCATCGTCCGGCACGGCGTCGTCGAAGGCATCTCCATCATCGATGTACTCGGGATCGATGACTTCATCCGGGGACGCGCCGGCCGGCGGTGTTTTCGAGCCCGGGGTTTTTGCCGGCTCGTCTTTTTTCTTGGGAGGCGGCGGGGCCAGGTCGAGACCGAGGTCGTCGATCAGAAACCGGGTGTCGATGTAGGTGAGGGAAACAGTGAACTCCTCGCGCAGGCGGCGCTGGACCTCGGCGATCGAGGCGCCGGCGCTCAACCATCCGGCGACGGTCTGTTTCTGTTCTGCGGTTAGCTTCATGACGGCGGGAATGAGGATGAAAGCAGCCATGTTCCCGGTCCGCCCCCGGACCGTCAAGAGCCGTGCGGGACACATTCTCCGAAGCTTGCTTCGTCCATGGGTAGGAGCGGCTTCAGCCGCGATGCGTTCACGCAACGCCTTCGCATCGCGGCTGAAGCCGCTCCTGCATTGCCTTCGATGTCTCGCGAGGGAGGGAAGTTCCGATTGGCCGCTGTGCGGGGCGCGCCGGGCGGCGGGTCCGGTCCGCTCAGCGCGAGAGCTGCGCCTTGAGGAAGTCGATGTTGTTTTTTGCGGAGCTGTCCTGCTCCATCAAATTCTCGACTGTGCGGCAGGCGTGGATGACGGTGCCGTGATCGCGCCCGCCGAACTGTTCGCCGATTTCCTGCAGGGAGTGCCGGGTGAGGACGCGGCTGAGGAACATCGCGATCTGCCGGGCGTTGGCGATGTTGGCGGGGCGGCGGCGGCTCACCATGTCGGATGAGCGCAACTGGAAGTAGTCGGCGACGCGCTTTTGGATCATGTCGATCGTGACCTGGCGCTGCACTTCCTCGAGCAGCACGTCGGCGAGCAGTTTCTCCGCGCCGGCGACATCGATGGGCTGGCCGGTGAGGGCGGAGAAGCTGGCGACCTTGAGCAACGCGCCCTCGAGGCGGCGGATGTTGCGCACGATGTTTTTCGCGACAAACGCGAGCACGTCGGGCGGGAGGTTGATCTTCATGTTCGCCGCCTTGGAGCGAAGGATGGCGAGGCGCGTCTCGTAGTCCGGCGGCTGGATGTCGGCCATCAGTCCCCACTGGAAGCGGGAGACGAGGCGCGACTCGAGTTTCGAGATCTCGCTCGCGGGGCGGTCGCTGGAGAGGAAGATCTGTTTTCCGGATTCGAAGAGGTCGTTGAAGGTGTGGAAGAACTCCTCCTGGATGCGCTCCTTGCCGCCGAGGAACTGCACGTCGTCGATCAACAAAATATCGACGTTGCGGTAACGCTGGCGGAAGCGGGTGAGCGCGTTTTCCTGCAGGGCCTGGATGAACTCGTTGGTGAATTTCTCGGACGAGAGGTAGGCGACGCGGGCGTGCGCGTTGGTGCGGAGCACGTGGTGCCCGATGGCGTGCATCAGGTGGGTCTTGCCGAGGCCGGTGTCGCCGTAGAGGAAGAGCGGGTTGTAGGCCTGCGCGGGGGATTGCGCGACGGCGAGCGCGGCGGCGTGCGCGAGCTGGCTGTTCGAGCCGATGACGAAGTTGTCGAACGTGTTGCGCGCGTTGAGCGAGGCCGCGCCCTGCAGGCGTTCGTCCACGCGGCCGCGACGGCTCGCGGCGGCGCGGAGGCGCGCGGCCGGAGTTTCCTCGACCTTCGGCGCCTCTTCCTCGCGACCGCTCGACTCGATCACGACCTTGATCGCGCGGCCGGTGAGGTGGCGCAGTTTTTGCGCGATGAGGTCCAGGTAGTTGTCGTGGATCCAGATGACCGCGAAGTCCGTCGGGGCGTTGAGCGTGATCGAGTCGGCGTCGGCCTTGCGGCACGAAACGGACTTGAACCACATGTCGTAGATATCCGGCGGCAAGGAGGCGGAGAGTTCCGCTTTGACGGTATCCCAAAGGTTGGTGGTGGCGACAGTGGTGGGCATGTGAGGACTGCGAATTGCTCTCGCTTATTCACATAGGCCTGCGGAGGACCGTTTGAGACAGCCCGGTGACCATCGCGACGACGACCGGAAGGAAGGGAAAAGGGAAACGGCACCGGCAGCGTTGGGCGCCTTCATGGAGCGAAGGGCGAAAGCTGCTGATGGAGAGGTAGATAATTCGAGAATCCGGAGCAGTCGGGCAAGGGAAGCCGGGAAGCGATAAAGAACAGGTTCCTCGGAGCAGGTATGCGAGCGAAAGAGAGGGTGAGTAACGATCATGCAACAGGCCTTTTCAAGGCGAACTTTTGGACAACTTGTTCACATGCCCGTGCGCACAACTTTCCGCGTTTTTTTGTTGCTCGAAAACGCGCCTGAAAACGCGCGGGTGAAACGACGGCGGGACGGATCAATTCCGGTCGCGAAGTTCACTGCTCCGTGAGAAAGAAAAGATCGCGCGGCTTCGCGCGTGATCCCTCTTTGGGGTCAGCGGCCTCGCTCCGCCATGAAAGCGATGAGGCGGTCGTTGAATTCCTTCGCCGGATCGTGCCCCATTTTTTTCAGGGCCTGCACGAGCGCGGCGACTTCGACGAGGCGCGCGATGTCGCGGCCGGGGCGCACGAACAGCTCGATGTGCGGGAGGCGCAGGCCGAGGATGTCGTAGGTTCCCTCGTCGAGTCCGGTGCGCTCCTCGATCACTTCGGGGGTGAACTCGCGCAGGGTGATGACCATGTCGATGCGCTTCTCGCGGCGCACGGAGCGGATGCCGAACATCTCGCCGACGTTGATGATGCCGATGCCGCGGCACTCCATGTGCCCGCGGTTGAGGTCGGGGCTCGAGGCGAGCAGCTCGCGCTCGTCGAGCAGCTTGATGCGCGTGAGGTCGTCGGCCACGAGGCTGTGCCCGCGCTCGATGAGGGCGAGGGCGCACTCGCTCTTGCCCACGCCGGAGTCGCCGCGGATGAGCACGCCGATGCCCTTGATGTCCATCGTCGTGCCGTGCTCGGTGGCGGAGGGGGCGAACTCGTTGTCGATGCAGAGCGTGGCCGCGTTGATGAAATTCATCGTGATCAGCGGCGTGCGAAACACGGTGAGGTTGGCCCGCTCCGCGACGCGCAACATGGCGGGCGTGGCGTGGTAGTTGCGCGAGAGCACGAGGCAGGGGATGCGCCGCCGCGCCAGCTCCGTGAAAATGAATTCCTGCCGGCTCGACGGGAGCGTCTTGAGGTAATTCATTTCCGCCGCGCCCATGACCTGGAGGCGTTTGTTCGCGAAGTAGCGGAAAAAGCCGCTGAGGGCGAGCGCGAGGCGGTTGACGCTGCCTTCGCGGATGAGCCGGCGCAGGCCCTTCTCGCCGGCGACGAGTTCGAGCCTCAGCTTCTCGCGATACGTGTTGAAGAAGTGCTCGACGGAAATTCCCGGCTGACGGCGCATGGTGGGGAGGGAGTGAGGGAGTGAGGGAAAAAGGGAATGAGGGAAAACGACGCGCGTTTTCGATCCCTTATCCCTTACTCCCTTACTCCCTTGCTCCCTTAAAGATTAAAATTCTCGCCGAGGTAGAACTTGCGGCTTTGGGGGTCGTTGATGAGGAAATCGCTCGTGCCTTCGGAGAGGACGAGGCCGTCGTGGATGAGGTAGGCGCGATCGACGATGCGCAGCGTCTCGCGCACGTTGTGGTCTGTAATGAGAATCCCGATGCCGCGCGCCTTGAGCGAGAGGACGATGCGCTGGACCTCGGCGACCGAGATGGGGTCGACGCCGCTGAACGGCTCGTCCATGAGCAGAAACGCGGGGTTGGTCACGAGCGCGCGCGCGATCTCGAGCCGGCGCCGCTCGCCGCCGGAGAGCGTGTAGGCCTTTTGCTTTTCGAGATGGGTCAGGCCCAGGTCCTCGAGCTGCCGGGCGACGAGCCGGTTCCGCTCGCCCCGGCCGATCGGCAGCGTCTCGGCGATGGCGCGGATGTTTTGCCCGACCGTGAGCTTGCGAAAGATGCTCGCCTCCTGCGGCAGGTAGCCGAGGCCCATGCGCGCGCGCTGGTGCATGCGCAGTCGGGTGATGGGCCGGTCGTTGATCAACACCTCGCCCGCGGTCGCGGGCACGAGGCCGACGATCATGTAGAATGTCGTGGTCTTGCCGGCGCCATTGGGGCCGAGCAGGCCGACGATCTCGCCGGCGGAGACGCGGAGGTTCACGCCTTTGACGACCGGCCGTTTCGAATAGGTCTTGGCCAGCTCGCGCGTCTGGATCGTGAGCGCGGGCGCGCGCTCCACGACCGCGGCTTCGGTGTCATGGGAAACTGGATACGGCTCGCTCACGGCTCGACGGGAGCAGGCGCGGCGCCTTCGGGCGGCGTTTCGGGCGCGGGTTCGCCTGGAGCGGGTGCTTCGGGAGCGGCTTCGTCGTCCGGATTGCGTGGGAAGCCGAGATTGGGAAGCGCGCGCAGGGTCGTGCGCGGATTGTAGACGTTGACGAGCTGTTCGCCGCGAAAGATCTCGATGCGGGAGCCGGCCATGGTTCCCTGCGCATCGGTGACGACCGGGTCTTCCGTGAGTTCGATCCGATCCTTCAGAGGCAACACCTCGGCCCGGCCGCAGGTGGCGCGGCGGCCTTCCTGCATGATCACGACATTGCCCGTCGCGAGCACGCGGCGGATGCCGCTGATCCCGCCGAATCCGCCGGGATCGTTTTCCTCTTTTTTCGTTTCGGCGAAGACCTCGAGCTTGTCGCACGTGACCTCGAGGTTCGTGCCGACGAGGCGGACGTTGTCGGTCATGACAAAATACGCCTCGACGCCGTCGTTGCGCATCTGCAGCGGGCCGTCGCTGGTGATGATCGTCTCCTGCGGATCGGTCACGCCGACCTGGGCGCGCGCGGGCGCGGCCAGCGCGAGGACGCATGCGATCGCGGCGAACGGAACGAACACCTTGCCCGGGTTCGGAGTTCCGCCTTCAGGCGGCCGGCTGCGCCGGCTGAAGCCGGGACTCCCAACCGCGATCCATCGCAAGGGACTCCGGCGGGAAAACGTTCGAAAATCAGGGTTCATTTCAGGATGTTTCCGATGGCGCCATCGAGCGTGAGCACGACCGATTCCCGGACGGTGACGGTCTTCGTGTCGTGCTCGTAAAGCCAGTTCTCGCCAAACAATTCGAAGCCCTCGCCCTTCGCGCGAATCGCTCCTGGGCCGGTGACGGCGCGGTCCTTCGGACGCACGATGGCGAGCGGGCTGGTGATCGTCGTCTCGATCCGGCCGGCCTCGTCGCCGGAGAAAACCTGGAGGTCGAGCGCCGTGATCTCGATCCGGTTCTCCTCGAGATAACGCCCTTCGGCGCCGCGCACTTCCCAGGCCTTGTAGCCCTCGTTGTTGAACATCGGCAGGCGGAAATTGACGATCGGCTCCTTCGACGTGAACTGGGCCGACGCGACCGCCGCGCCGAGGCCAAGCAGGGAAACGAGCAGCTGCGTTTTCATCCCGCCTTGGACACGCCGGGCCGGGTTTGGGCTCGCAAAAGATGATCGCAGACCTCGCGCACCGCGCCGCGCCCGGCCGGAAGGGTGGCGACGTAGTCGGCCGCCTCCAGGGCTTCGGGCATGGCGGTGGAAACAGTCACGCCGATCCCCGCGAGGCGCAAGGCCGGCGCGTCGATGTCGTCGTCGCCCATGTAGCAGGCCGCTTCGGCCGCGACGCCGAGTTGTTCGATCAACTCGCGCAACGCCGCCGCCTTGTCCGTCCGTCCCTGGACGAGGTGGCGGATCCCGAGCTCCTCCGCGCGCCGGGTGGTGGCGCCGGAGAGCCGGCCGGAGATCCACGCGAGCGGGATGCCGGCGTCGCGCACCCGCGCGAGGCCGAGGCCGTCGAGCACGGAGAACGACTTCGATTCCGATCCGTCCGAGGAGATGACGACGGTTCCATCGGTGAGGATGCCATCGACATCCATGGCGAAGAGCCGGATGCGCGACCAGCGCGCGGGGTCGATCGGAGGTTTTTCGGAGTTCGCGCTCATTCGAACCAGTTGACCAATGCCTCCACGATGCGGTCGCGCGATGGACGATAGATCGCCTCGAGTTCCGGCGCGAACGGCACTGGTGTATCCATGGAAGCGATACGCAGCGGCGCGGCGTCGAGTTCGTGAAACAACTCGCCGGTGAGGCGCGCGACGAGCTCGGCTCCGAAACCGCCGGTGAGGCGCGCCTCGTGCGCGACGCAGAGCCGGTGCGTGCGCGCGACCGACTTCCGGACGGGGTCGAGATCGAGCGGCGCGAGCGCGCGCAGGTCGATGACGTCGAAGGTGTATCCGTATTCGGACACAAGATAGTCGGCCGCCTCGGCCACGAGGTGAACCATCTCGCCGTAGGTCACGATCGTCGCCTGCGAGCCCTCGCGCGCCATGCGCGGATGCCAGACGGATCGGTAGTCCGGATCGAACGCGACCTCCTGCTTGAGCATGCGGTAGAGCCGCTTGTGCTCGAAGAGCAGCACGGGGTTGTCGTCCTCGTAGGCCGCGAGCATCGCGTTGTAGGCGTCCTGCGGCGTGCTCGGATAGAGGAGTTTCAGGCCCGGTGTGTGGAGGTAGATCGCCTCGAGATCCTGCGAGTGGAACGGACCGAAGGTGAGGCCGCCGCCGCACGGGAAGCGGAGAACCATCGGCGCCTTTGCGCCGGCGCGGAAATGATACGTGCCGGCGTTGAGCAGGAGCTGCGTCGTCGCCTCGGTGGCGAAATCGGCGAACTGGAACTCGACGATCGGGCGATGCCCGTTGATCGCCAGGCCGGTGGCGTAGCCGATGGTGGCGGACTCGGCCAGCGGCGTATTCAAAACCCGGGTACGCCCGAACTGCTCGAAGAGATGCTCCGTGACCTTGAACGGCCCGCCGTAGCCGGCGATGTCCTGGCCCATGACGATCGATTCGGGGCGCTCGGCCAGGATCTTGAGGTGCGCGCGCTGGAGCGCCTGGGCCATGGTGAGTTTTTCCGGCGCGCCGGACGGCTGCCACGCGATTTCGAGCCGGGTCGGGGCGACGACGTCCGCGGCGAAATCGTCCGGCGTGAGCGGGGGAACGCGGAGCGCCTGCGCGAGTGTTTCCTCGAAGAAATTTTCGTTGGCCTCCTCCATCGCGACGAGGCGATTTTCCAGCCCGGCTTCGGAGAGGCGCGCGCGCAATCGCGGCAGGCCGTCGCGGGCGAGCCACTGGTCCTGCAGGCCTTCCGGCAGGTAGTCGCACGTGTCGTAGGCGGCGTGCCCGCGCAGGCGCAGGGTGCGCGCCTCGATGAGCGCGGGCCGGCGGGTGGCGCGGGCCTTGTCGATCGCGGCGGCGAGGGTGCGCAGGGTTTCCTCCGTGTCGCAGGCGTCGAAGGAGATGCCGTCGATGCCGTAGCCGGCGGCGCGCGAGGCGAGGCTTTCGACGGTGTACTGTTCGCGCGTCGGGGTGGAGTAGGCGTAGAGGTTGTTCTCGATGATGAAGAGAACGGGGATGTCGAGCACGCTCGCGAGGTTGAGCGACTCGTGCACGTCGCCGGTGCTGCTGCCGCCGTCGCCGAAGAAGGCGACGCCGACCGCGTCGTGGCCCTTGCGGCGTTGCGAATCCGTGCCGCCGAGCACGTTCGAAAGCATCGCGCCGAGATGGCTGATCATCGGGTAGCTGCGATTCGCCGGGTCGCCGTGGTGCACGTTTCCCTCGCGGCCCTTCGTCGGGCTGCCGGCGTTGGCGAGGTACTGGCAGAGGTGGTTGCCGAGGTGCGCGCTCCAGAGGAGGTGGCCGCAGAGATCGCGGTGGGTCCAGGAAACGGCGTCGATCGATTTGTCGAGGAGGAGGCCGACGGCGGCGGCGAGGGATTCGTTGCCCTGCCCGCCGGTGACGGTGCCCTTGATGCGCCCCTGGCGAAACAGCTCGAGGATGCGGTTGTCGGCCGTGCGCGAGAGGTGCATCCAGCCATAGCACACGAGAAGCGCCGCCTCCGTGTCGGCGAGGTCGGCGAGGCGCAGATCGCGCCGGGAAAGGTGCTCGGGAGGTTCGGGAAACGTCATGAAAACGGCGTGGGTTGGAGGAAACTCCCGGCTCCGGGAGGGCACGAGAAAAAAGAGAGCGGCCGCGCGCGCGGTCGCGGGCTCAAATTTCGATTGTCTGGCCGGGCTTCATCACGAGGGGCTCGACTTTCACTTCCGTGGCGGCGGCGGCGAAGGCGCCGGTGTCGGCCTTGATCACGTCCCAGGTGTCGTAGTGAACCGGGATGGCCTTCTTCGGGCGCAGCAGGCGCATGGCTTCCGTGGCCTCCTCGATGCCCATGGTGAAGTTGTCGCCGATCGGGAGGATCGCCACCTCGAGCGGGTGCATCCGGCCGATCAGCTCCATGTCGAGGAACACGCACGTGTCGCCCGCGTGGTAGATGTTTTTCCCTTCGAGGGTGAGGACGAAGCCGGCGGGGTTGCCCATGTAGGCGAGCGGGCCGTCGCCGTTGGAAAATCCCGAGCCGTGGTGCGCGATGACCATCTTGGCGCGGCCGAACGGGAAATCCCATTTGCCGCCGTGATACATGCCGTGGGTGGCCAGGCCCTGCCCGCCGAAGAAGGTCGCGATCTCGTAGTTGGCGATGATCGTCGCGCCCGTGCGGCGCGCGATGTCGACGGCGTCCCCGACGTGATCGTCGTGCCCGTGCGTGAGCAGGATGTAGTCGCACTCGATCTCGTGCGCTTTCGCCGGCGCAAGCGGGTTTCCCGAGAGATAGGGGTCGATCAGGAGTCGGCGCCCGCCGGTTTCGATCAGCACGCAGGAGTGGGCGAGGTAGGTGAGTTTCATGGGAGGAAAGGGTGAATGGATGGCGCGCGAAGGCCACGCCCAACCTTGGTGGAACCGGGGCGATTTCAACCCTCCGCGGCAGTGCGGCGGTGGGCGGACGCCGCGCTCCGGGGCGCGAAACCCCGGCCGCGAGGCCGCCGGAAACAAGTCCGCGATTTACAGCCCGCGCCGGGCGGATCAGTTTGCAGGTTTTCAACCTCCCCCTCATGGACGCCAAACCTTCAGTCGCCATCGCTTCCGACCACGCCGGATTTGCCTACAAAACGGCCCTCATCGAGCACCTCGAGCGGCAGGGTTACGCGGTGAGGGATTTCGGGGCGAAGAGCGCCGAGTCGAGCGACTATCCCGTCTTCATCCGCCCGTGCGCCGAGGCGGTGGCGCGAGGCGAGCAGCGTTTCGGCATCGTGCTCGGCGGTTCGGGAAACGGGGAGGCGATCGTGGCCAACAAGGTGCGCGGCGTGCGTTGCGCGCTCGTTTTCAGCGAGGACACGGCGCGATGGGGCCGCGGCCACAACAACGCCAACTGCATGGCGATCGGCGAGCGCACCATCACGCTCGAGCAGGCGCTGCGTTTTGCGGATCTCTTTCTGACCACCCCCTTCGAGGGTGGCCGGCACCAGCGGCGCGTCGATCAGATCGAGCCCGCCTGAGACGGGCGTCGGCCCGGGATGACGCGTCCGGCCCGCGCATGCCCTGGCGGATCCCAGGGGCAGCGATCAACCCGCGGGCAGGAAACGCACGGCGATCGCGAGCGGGAGGATCGAGGCCACGGTGCTGAGCGCGATCGAGCTGGACGCGATCGCGAGGTCGCCGCGCAACTGCGTGGACATGATGAACGAGGCCGCCGCGGTCGGCGTCGCGCAGAGCATGATCGCGATCGCCGCGTCGAGCGGCGGCAGATGCAGCGCCTGCGTGAGGGCGAATCCGGCCAGCGGCATGGCGGCGAGCTTCAGGAGCGTCGCGGAGAGCGCGGTTCGCAGGTGTTCGCGCAAGGGCGCCTTCACGATGGTCCCGCCGACGCCGAAGAGCGCGGCCGGGATGGCGAGCCCGCCGACGGTTTCGACGGTGGATTCGATCGCGACAGGGAGCCGGAAGGAAAACGCCGTCGCGAGCAGGCCCGCGGCGACGGCGAGGACGAGAGGGTTGGTCAGCACCTGCCGGATCATGAAGCGGAGGCTTTCGCCGTTCATGCGCTGGTGGCTGGAGACGAGCACGATGACGGCGAGGATGTTGTAGGCGATCATCACCGGCGCGATCGCCACCGCGACGATCGGGACAAGCTCCGCCGCCGATTCGGGCGAGGCGCGATTCGAGAAGAGGTAAAGGACGAGCGGCAGGCCGACGAAGGCGAGGTTGCTGCGGAAACAGGACTGGACAAACGTGCCGACCGACGGCCCCGGAAGGCGCAACAGGCGCGCCAGCGGATAGGCGAGCGCGAGGGCGGCGAGCGAGGCGCCGAGGATCACGATCGCGAGGCGCATGGGTCGCTCGCCGAGCGAGGTCGCGCCGCTCACGCTGACGAAAAGCAAACCCGGCATGCCGATGTAGTAGGCGAGCCGGTTGAGGTTTTTCAGAAACTCCGGGGTGAGAAAACCACGCGCGGTGAGGACGGCGCCCAGCCCGATGAGGAGAAAGATGGGGAGGAGCGAATCGATGACACCCACGGAGAGCAGGGGACAGGAGTCAGGCGTCAGGAGTCAAGTGTCCGACTGGCTCCTGTCCCC
>CAZFCY010000028.1:10715-28836 GCA_964517665.1 uncultured Opitutaceae bacterium
GTCCCCTGACTCCTGACACCTGATCCTCAGGCGGCGTCGATCCGCGGGCGGGCGGCCTTGGCGAGGTGGATTCTGAGGACGCCGTGTTCGAGCGTGGCGCGCGCCTGGCGCTTGTTCACGTCGTAGGGAAGCGCCACGCGGAGACGATAGTCGAGCCGCATCGCGGGCAGGTTGGCGGGCTGCCAGTTCGTGAGCACGGGCATCTGGCGCCGGGCGGTCACGAGCAGGTCGCTGCCCTCGACGACCATTTCCACTCCGCTGGCATCCACGCCGGGGACGAACACCGCGATCTCGACGGTGTTTCCAAGGTCGCGCCACTCGAATCGCGGGCGCGAAAAGCCGTCGGCGGCGGGTTCGGAGTTGTCGAAACGAGGGCGAATACGGTTGTGGAAATGACGCATGCGATTGGCTCCTTGGGGAAAGCCCTGAAGTCTTCCGATTCCGGCGCCGCGACGGCGGGCGAGAGGGGAAGGCAAAGGATGGGGTTACTGTCGTTTTCGATCATCCACGCGCGCCTCGATGCTCTCCGGAACGGAGGGGGGCATGCGGGTCGCTTGATGCGTGGGATGGATCATGGGCAGGGTAACGATCGGATGAAAGAGGCGCGCGTTGAGCGCTTTTCACGAGGGAAAGGGAAAGGCCTTTCGCGTGGAAAAGCAAGACGGAGAAGCCGTTTGCGCGAAACATCCGGGGGCGGACCTGCGCGCGCGATTGTGGAAGGTTTCGACACGCGGCTCTCCGACAAAAAGGCCGCGCGGATGGCGCGGCCTCGAGCGGGGGAAGGAGGATTCGCCTGCGCTTACTTTTTGCCCTTCCAGACGCGGAGAAGCGCGTCGGCCATGTCGGAAGGCGTGGTCGCCACGCTGATGCCGCACTCCTCGAAGACCTTGATCTTCGCGGCCGCGGTGTCCTCGGCTCCGCCGACGATGGCTCCGGCGTGACCCATGCGACGGCCGGCGGGAGCGGTCGCTCCGGCGATGAAACCGGCAACCGGCTTCCTGCAGTTCTCCTTGATCCAGCGCGCGGCCTCGACCTCGGCCGTGCCGCCGATCTCGCCGATCATGATGATCGCCTCGGTCTCGGGATCGTCGTTGAAGGCCCGGATCACATCGAGGTGCGAAGTGCCGTGGACGGGATCGCCGCCGATGCCGACGCAGGTGGATTGTCCGTAGCCGCGCGAAGTGATCTGCCAGACCGCTTCGTAGGTGAGCGTGCCGGAGCGCGAGACGATGCCGACGCTGCCCTTGCGATTGATATAGCCAGGCGAAATGCCGATGCGGCAGCCGCCGGTCGAGTCCCTGCCCGTGCCGGGAACGACGATGCCGGGACAGTTCGGGCCGATGAGCCGCGTGGGGCTGCCGAGCATGGCGCGCTTCACGCGAACCATGTCGCGCACCGGGATGCCTTCGGTGATGGCGACGACGAGATCGAGGCCCGCGTCGACGCCCTCGAGGATCGCGTCGGCCGCGAAAGGAGGCGGCACGAACACGGCCGAGGCCTGCGCGCCGGTTTGTTTCACGGATTCGGCGACCGTGTCGAAGATCGGAACCTTCTTTCCGCCGTGCTCGAAGAACTGGCCGCCCTTGCCGGGCGTGACGCCGGCCACGATCTGCGAGCCGTAGTCGATGGAGAGCTGGGTGTGCCGCGCGCCGAAGCTGCCGGTGATGCCCTGGACGACGATGCGGGTGTCTGCTTGTGCGAAAATGGACATTTTTTAGAGCGTAAGTTTTTAGAGCGTAAGAGCGTCAGGGATGTTGGATTGCCAGGAGCGTAAGTCGCGCAACAGAGGCGGGTGTATCTGCTTACGCTCTTAGACCTTGCGCTCTTATGCTCTTTAAGCGGCGACGAGTTCGACGATCTTCCGGGCCGCGTCGGCCATGCTGTCGCCGCTGGTGATGGCGAGGCCGGATGCGGCCAGCGTTTTCTTGCCGGCTTCGACATTGTTGCCCTCGAGGCGGACCACGAGCGGGATCTTCAGGCCGATCTCGCGCACGGCGGCGACGACGCCCTGGGCGATCACGTTGCAATCCATGATGCCGCCGAAAATGTTCACGAGGATTCCCTTCACGTTGGGATCGGTGAGGATGATCTTGAACGCGGCCTCGACCTGATCCTTCGAGGCGCCGCCGCCGACATCGAGGAAGTTGGCGGGCTCGCCGCCGAAATGCTTGATGATGTCCATCGTCGCCATCGCGAGGCCGGCGCCGTTGACGAGGCACGCGATGTTGCCGTCGAGGGCGATGTAGCTGAGCGAATGTTTCGAGGCTTCGATTTCCTTCGGATCCTCCTCGTTGAGGTCGCGCAGGGCCACGATCTCCGGATGACGGAAGAGCGCGTTGTCGTCGAAGCTGACCTTGGCGTCGAGGGCGAGGAGTTTGCCGTCCTTCGTCGTGATGAGCGGATTGACCTCCACCATCGAGGCGTCGAGTTCCCAGAAAAACGCGTAGAGGCGATCGAGCAGCCTGACGGCCTGCTTGAAGAGATCGCCCTTGAAACCGAGTCCGAAGGCGACCTGGCGGGCCTGGTAGCCCTGCAGGCCGACGGCGGGATCGATGAACACCTTGGTGATCTTCTCGGGTGTTTCCTCGGCCACGGTCTCGATGTCCACGCCGCCTTCCGTCGAGGCGACAATGACCGGGCGGGAACTCGCGCGGTCGAGCAGGATCGCGAGGTAATACTCCTTCTCGATCTCACAACCGTCGCTGAAGTAGAGCGTCCGGACCTTGCGGCCCGCGGGGCCGGTTTGCTTGGTGACGAGGGTGTTGCCGAGCATCGCGTTGGCGTAGGCGACGGCCTCGTCCCGGGTTTTGGCGAGTTTGACGCCGCCCTTGAAGCCGTCGGTGAAGGCGCCCTTGCCGCGGCCGCCCGCATGGATCTGGGACTTCACCACGCAGGGCATGCCGAGCGAATCGAGAGCCGCGTCGAACTCCCCGGCGCTCTGAACCGCGACTCCTTTGGGGCAGGGAACGCCGAACTTCTCGAACAGCGCCTTGGCCTGATACTCGTGGATGTTCATGGATGGATGAAAGTAGCGAATAGTGAGTGGCGACTGGCGAGAATGAAACGCATGCTGTTGCCCTTGTCCCGAGTGTAACTATTCAGGACGAAATGCGGTGGATGCTGGAACGCTTAACGTTCAACTCTTAACGCTCAGATTTTTTCCGCAGTTCGCGGTTGGATTCGGCTGTGCGGATGCCCGAGGCGAATATACGCGCCAGTTCGTCCGCTTCGGCTGTGATCCCATCCGGCAGGGCCGGTTTCACCACCAGCGGTGTGCGCTGCACGAGACGCAACCAGCGCCGTGCTTCCCGCAGTTCTTTATAACAAACCCTGAGTTTGTGGATGAAATCATCCCGCGATTCGGCGCCCTCCGCTTCCCCGTGATGCCCGTAAGGCGAGGTGGCTGAGCGCAACAGTTGGTCTGCAACATGCGTTGCCGCCCGCGAACGTTTCATCGACTCAGTCACCCGTATCACGCGCACCGCAAACTCGGGCAACCGCTCCTCCAGATTGAGTTTTGGTTCGGACATTGAGCGTTAAACGTTAAAAGTTGAGCGTTTCTCCGTCCTGAGTAGCTGCTCCTGACTGCGCCTTCTCACAACCTGCGTGGCATGCTTTTCTACTCACTGCTTCGCAGCGGCCGCAACGTCGGGAGGTGTTTTGCGAGAAACGCCTCCTGCATCGACGAGAGCTGGCGGATCGATTGCGCGCCGAGCGCGATGAGGCGTTGCAGTTGGTCGCCGGTGAAGGTCGCCTCCTCGCCCGTGCCCTGGACTTCGACGAAGCGGCCGGCGCCGGTCATGACGATGTTGAAATCCACTTCAGCGTCGCGGTCCTCGAGATAGGCGAGATCGACGAGTTCCATGTCGGCCCAGATGCCGACGCTGATCGCGGCGACCGAATCGCTGAACGGATTTTCCGGAATCGCCTTCGCGTCGATCAGGCGCTGCACGGCCATGCGCGCGGCAAGGTAGGCGCCGGTGATCGACGCCGTGCGCGTGCCGCCATCGGCCTGGAGGACGTCGCAATCGATCCACAGGGTGTTTTCCCCGAGTTTCTTCAGATCGAGCACGGCGCGGATGGAGCGGCCGATGAGGCGCTGGATCTCGACCGTGCGCCCGTCGAGCTTGCCCCGCGAGATGTCGCGCGGCTTGCGATCGAGCGTGGAGTAGGGGAGGAGCGAATACTCCGCGGTCAGCCAGCCGCCCTTCACGCCCTGCTGGCGCATCCAGGCCGGCACCTTCGGCTCGAGCATGGCCGAGCAGATCACGCGGGTGTGGCCAAAACTCACGAGCACCGAACCCTGCGCGTGCGGCGCGATGTCGGGCTCGAAGGCGATGGGACGAAGTTCGTCGCGACGGCGGCCATCCGGCCGCGGAAGGGAATCCATGCGGGAAACCCCAACGGCACACTTCGAGGCCGGCAAGGCGGAAGGGCCGCCGGGCGGCCGCGATGTCATGCGCCTCATGGAGCCCGGGAATCTTGGGGATGCGGACTGCGGTTGACTCGCCCGGCCGCGCGGGTGTGGTGGGAGGTGTCATGCCCAGGCTTGTCAATGCCCCCACGGTCATCCCCGCCGCTGGTCATCCCGCCAAGATCATCGAGGAGTTTTTCGGACGTGTGAATTCGGGCACGTCGGAAATCAGCATCGCCCGCATGCGCAGCCCGTCGGGCTGGATGGAGCCGGGGCAGACGCCGCAATTCACCGAATACACGATCGTGCTGCTCGGCAGCCTGCGCGTCGAAACGCGCGAGGAGTCCTTCGATGTCTGGCCCGGCCAGGCGGTCGTGACCGCGCCCGGGGAGTGGGTGCGCTACAGCACGCCGGGGCCGGATGGCGCGGAATACATCGCGATCTGCCTGCCGGCGTTCTCTCCCGAAAACGTGCGCCGCGATGAAGCGTGATTCGGGCCTGGCGCGCGGAAGGCAATGAAGGCGGCCATCGCGATCTGCGCGCATCCGCGCGATCCGTGGTTAAAGATCGAAATCGCCACAAATCCCCGGTCGTTCAGCGTTCGTCCGTGAGGTCCTTGTCGATCGGTTCGACGTGGGCGAGTTCGTGCCCGGATTTTGCGCCCGATCCTTTGAGGACGCGGCTCACGCAGTAAACGAAAAGCGTGGTCACGAAGCCGACCGAGAGAATCATGTTGATCCAGCCGCCGAGGGTCATGGTTGGGTCCTCAATTGATGGTTTCCGGCGCGGAAGGCTGCCTGGCCCAGGCCTTTCCGGCGACGTTCACGAAGACGAGCGCGAAGATCGTGATGATCGCGATGAAACCGATCGAAAGCCGGGCCACGGCGTTCGGTTCGTCGCCGATGAGGTCGTTCATATAGCCGGTCCATTCGAATTTCGCGTCGCTGAAGGAGAAGTTCCAGCCCGCCACGTCCTTCATCAGAAAGAGGGCGAGAATGGTGATGAGATACGCGGGAGTGATATAGCGGATGACGAATTTGTAGATGTTGGGGATCCGCATCTCCGCGCCCTGATGGGCCATCTCCCAGCCGCGCTCGATGCCGATCCGCCAGCCGAAAAGGATCACGAGGATCGTCCCCTGGGTGAAAAGCATCACCGTGCCGACCCAGAAATCGAAGGTGTCGAGCGCCTTCAGGTCCTTCGAGAAATACCAGATGAAGAGCGTGCCCATCGCCGTCATCAAGCCGAGGATCGCGACCGACCCGCGCCGGCCGATGTCGAGCGTCTCCTCGAGGAAGGCGATGCCCGGCTGCAGCATCGAAAGCGAACTCGTGACCGCGGCGAGAAAGAGGAGGATGAAGAAACCCGCGGCAAACCAGTCGCCCGCCGGCATGCGCGCGAAGACCTCGGGCAGGACGTTGAAGCCGAGGCCGAAGGTTCCCTGGCCGACGATCCCGGCGGCGCCCAGAAACATGAACGCGGCCGGCACGGTGATGAGCCCGCCGAGGCCGACTTCGCAGAATTCATTTGCGGCCGTCGCGGTCAGGCCGGAGAGGACGACGTCGTCGTTCTTTCGCAGGTAACTCGCGTAGGTGATGATCACGCCGAAGCCGACCGAGAGCGTGAAGAAGATCTGGCCGGCCGCCGCGAGCCAGAGTTGGGGGCTCATCAGGCCTTCGGCGACGTTCCGGGGATTCCACATGTAGCCGAGGCCGCCCATCACGCTCTGGTCCGGCTTGAGCGGATCGGGCGTGCCGAGCGTGAGCACGCGCGCGAGGATGATGATCGCGAGCACGATCAACGCGGGCATGGCGATCATGCAGAGTTTTTCCACGCCCTTGCTGATGCCGCGGTAGATGAAGAAGAAGTTCAGGATGTAAACGACGACCACGAAAATGCCGACGTCGCCGAGGCCGAAGTGGAGCGCCACGCCATCGGCCGAGGCGCCGGTGAACCGCGCGAAAAACTCCCCGTAGTTCACGCCCTCCGCGCTCAGCCGGCCGCCGATCGCGTTCAACGCGTAGCCCAGGCACCACGCCTCGATATAGACGTAATACATGTAGATCACCACCGGGACGACGAACCCGATCACGCCGAGATACCTTCCCCACGGATGCCGGAGCAGCGCGTGAAAAATCCCGGCGGTGGAATGGTAGCCGTGCTTTCCCCCTTCGCGCCCGAGCGTCCATTCGATCCAGCAGACGGGGATGCCGATCACCAGCAGCGAGATGAAATAGGCGACCATGAACGCCCCGCCTCCGTGTTGGGCGGCAAGGCCGGGGAACCTCAGGAAGTTGCCCAAACCCACCGCGCTTCCCGCCACCGCCATGATCACGCCGAAACGCGATCCCCAGTTTTCCGCAGCTTTCTGACCGGCCATGTGGCCGCAGCTAAATCGATCGCCACGCAACCTTGCCAGATCAAAAACGCGCGGACGCGCTTCGTGGCAGGCGCGATTGAAAGCAATGGACCGATGCGCTCCCCGGAACGGGACGGTCAGGCACGGTGTTTCATATCGATTCCGCCACGCGCTTGCAGATCCAAAACAAAACACCCTGACTTCGGCCCGTGTTCAGGATTCTCGACCGGCATGTGTTGTTCGAATGGCTGAAGATCCTCGGCCTCGTGGTCGGAGCCACCTTCGGCCTGCAGATGATTTCCAGCTTGTACGACACCTACAAGGATCTGCGCGACTTCGGCGCCTCGGCCGGCGAGATGCTCCTCTACTACCTCGTGCGCGCGCCGAGCAACCTCTCGCTCGTCGTCCCGATCGCCGTGCTCGTGTCGCTCCTCTATGCGATGGGCCTGCTCCATCGAAACAACGAGATCACGGCCATGCGCGCCGCCGGTGTCGGACTGTTGCGCGTCACGCGCTGGGTCTGGGTCGTCGCCGCCGGCCTGTCCGCGCTGATGTTTTACCTCAACGGCTCCGCCATCCCGTGGTCGGTCGAGCAATCCCGGCAGCTTTTCGACAATTTCAAGTTCTCCCACCAGGCCGAGCAGGCCGCGGAAGGCGAGGCGGTCGGCGTGGTCAACAGCATCGGCTACCACAACCGCGTCGATCACCGCGTCTGGATGATCGCGCGCTTCAGCCAGTATTCGAACCGCGCCTTCGGCCTCCAGCTTTCCTTCCTCCGGCCGGATGGCACGGTGGAGCGCCGGTTGCTCGCGACCGAGGGATTCTGGGACGAGGTCGGGCGCGGCTGGACGTTGTTCAACGGCCGCGAGACCACGTTCGCGAGCGATGGCGGCGAGATCACGCGGACCCTGGCTTACGACATCAGGGAACTGCCGGAAGTGGACGACGACCCGCGCTGGATGATGCTCTTCGACAAGCGCCCGAAGGACCTTTCTTTTTTCGAACTGCGTTCGATCCTGAACTCGCCTGAGGCGCTCGGGCATCCGCGCCGCGCGGCCTATGGCGTGCGCTACCACAGCCTCATGGCCGGCGCCTTCAGTTGCCTGATCGTGGCCGGCCTGGCGGTGCCGTTCGCCGTTTCCGGGGTCCGCGTCAATCCCGCCGTCGGCGTGTCCAAATCGCTCGCCCTCTTCTTTCTCTTCTACCTGCTCTCGACCATCGGCTCCATGCTCGGCGATCAAGGCGCGGTGGCCCCGTGGGTCGCGGCCTGGCTGCCCAACGCCTTCATGGCCGGCCTGGCCGGGTGGCTGATGCTTCGCACGCGCTGATCGCGCGGTTCCGGTGGCCCTGCCCGGGAGGCGGGGATGTTGAACGGCTGATCCTGACGAAAGCTCCCGGCGCGCCGGGAGCGCGTCGAAGTTGCGGCGCTCGAGCAAACGCCTCGATTACGGCGTCCGTCGCAGCGTGAGATGGCGCTTCCGCGGCGCGTCCCACGCCTCCGGTGTCCCGGTCTCGTCCGCCGGCGCCGTCGGCCGGGGCGGCTGGGGCGGCGGTTCGTCCAGCGGCCGGGGAAACGCCTTTCGCATCTCGTCGGCGCGGATGCCGCCCGTCGGCCGGATGACCGGTTCGCGGTCCGCGAAGCGCAGCCATTGGGCGGTGAGCCGCGAGACTTCGTTGAGCCACGGCTGCTTGATCATCTCGAGGTGCTCGCAGGGCAGGTCGTGGATCTTGAAGGGGCCGCGCGCGAAGTTTTCCCAGCCGCCGAGCGGCGGCGACTCGAGTTCCGGCGGGTTGACGGTCGCGCGCGCCACGAACATGCGTCCGTGATACGGCCGCTTCACGCGGTGATTGTCGTTGGCGAGATTGTTCGCCGCGAGAATCGGCGACTCGTCCTTTTCCGGCGGGGGCGGCGGCTGCTTCAACCCCACGCGGCAGGCGAGGTTGCGCATCGGCCCGGCCACGCGGCTCTTGATGAAGTAATAGCGATCCTGCATCGGCATCGCCTTGAACTGCGAGGGGAGGTCGCGAAGGCGCTCCCCGAGCGAGCGCATCCGCCACGTGTGCCACGGGAAGGCGTGCCAGATCACGAGCGCCTGCACCACCTCGCCCGCGCCGAGAAGACGGTTCGCGACTTCGTAGGCGAGCAGGCCGCCGTAGCAGTATCCAGTTATTGCATACGGCCCTTCCGGACGGACCTCGCGAATCTGTTTCACGAGATGATCCGCGATCTCCTCCACGCTTTTCAACGGCTCCTCGCGCCCGTCCGCGCCCGGCAACTGAAGCCCGTCGTAGTAGGGCCGGTCGCGATGGATGTGGGCGATGACCGGCGTGGGCAACAGGCCGTAGCCGAAGACGCCGGGAATGTTGAACAACGGCACGCCCGGCCCGGACCCGCGCAGGGCGCCTGGCGCGGACGGGGAGCGAAGGGCGGGAGGCGAGTGGCTGGCGGCCGGTTCGAGGATGAGGGGCTCGGACGGATCGGTCGGAAGAGCGTCCGCAGGGCTCTCCCGTGGCTCCGCCCGGGAGGGCAGGGATTCCGCCGCTTCCGCGGCGGGCCGCGAGGCAGGTCCGCCCTCCTCCCGCTTCCCGCCTTCCGCCTCCTGTCCGCGCGGCGAAAGCCGCGGCGCCAGCTCCTCGATCGTCGGCGAGGCGAGCAGCGCCGCGAGCGGGATGGTCGTCCCGAAGGCCGCCTGGATTTCCTTGACCAACTGCATCGCGAGCAGCGAGTGCCCGCCCAGTTCGAAGAAGTCGTCGCGCACGCCGACGCGCTCGCGTTTGAGCACGCGGCTCCAGATGCCGGCGAGTTTCGCCTCGGTCTCGTCGCGGGGTTGATCGCCGCCCGCCGATTGCGCGACATCGGTGGTTTCGAGCGAGAGCAGCGCCCGGTGGTCGACCTTGCCGTTCGCATCCACCGGCAGGCGCGCGACCTCGGCGAATCTCGCGGGAACCATGTAGGCGGGAAGCCGCGAGGAGAGGTGTTTGCGCAAGTGCTCGGTCGAGATCGTGGCGCCCATCTCCGGCTCGACGAAGGCGACGAGTTCGGCCGTGCCGTCCGCGTCGTCGATGGCGACGACGGCGGCGTTGTTCGTATTCGGAAACTGGATAAGCTGCGTCTCGATCTCCGCGAGTTCCACGCGATAGCCGCGCACCTGGACCTGCCGGTCGAAGCGGCCGAGAAACTCGATCGTCCCGTCCGCGAGGAGCCGCGCCCGGTCGCCCGTGCGGTAAAGCCGGCCGCCCTCGATCAACGGATTCGCGATGAAACGCGCGCGCGTCTGCTCCTCGTCGCCGAGGTAGCCGCGCCCGACGGTCGGCCCGCCGATGCACAGCTCGCCCTTCACGCCGATGGGCGCCGGGCGCAGGTCCGGCCCGAGCACGCAGGCCACGACGGGGCCGTGCGGACGCCCGATCGGCACGCGGCCGGCCAGCTCGCGCTCGCACGGCTCGCGCGGCACGTCGTGGGTCGTCGCCGTCACCGAGCACTCGGTCGGCCCGTAGCTGTTGACCAGCCGGATGCGCGTGAGGCCGCAGGCGCGCCAGAGGCGTGTCGCCCAGGGCGAGAGCGTCTCGCCGCCGACGATGACAAGGCGCAGTTTCCCCAGATCGGGCATCGCGCTGAAGGTCTGGATTTCCTGCAACACCTGCTGCCAGTAGCGCGGGGGCAGATCGACGACGGTGAGGCCGAGGCTCTTCACCTTCTCCGCGAACTCCTGGCCGGTCCAAAGCTCGTCGCCGCGCGCGTGCAGCGAGGCGCCCGCGTGGAAGGCGGCAAACATCTGCTCGATCGTCGGGTCGAACGCGGTGGAATGGAAGAGCAGGCCGCGGTCGTCGCCAGAAAGCTGATACACCCGCGCGATGCTTTCGATGTGCGCGGCGATCGAGCGGTGCTCGATCATCACGCCCTTTGGCGTTCCGGTGGAGCCGGAGGTGAAGATGATATAGGCGAGCTGATCCGGGCGGATGGCGACATCGGCCTTCGAGTAGGGTTGCCTGTCGATCTCCGCCGCGTCCGTGAGCGTGTCGACGATTGTCAGGCTGTTTCCGGCTCCGGCCGGCGGCGGCAGGCCGGCTGTAACCAGAATCCGGACGCCGCTGCTCTTGATCACCGCCGTCTTTCGCTCCTCGGGCCACGCGGCGTCGAGCGGCACGAACGCGGCGCCGGATTTGAGCGCGCCGAGCACGGCGACGATGAAATCGACCGAGCGTTCGAAAAGGAGCGCGACGCATTCGCCGGAGCGCGCGCCCTTTCCGATCAAGTGGCGCGCGAGCTGGTTCGCGCGGGCATCGAGGCCGCCGTAGGTGAGCGACTTCCTCGCGTCGGCCACGGCGGGCGCGCCCACCCGCGCGGCCGCGCGTTCCTCGAAGAGTTCGTGCAGGAGCCGCGCGCCGCGGGCCCGTTCGCCCGCGCCGTTCGCCTCCTGCCCGCGAGAGGTCACGAGAAGCGTCGCGAGCTGCTCAGGCGGAACGAGCGGCAGTTCGGCCACCGCGCGCGCGGGCTCGCGCGTGGCGGCGTCCAGCAGCGTTTCGAAGTGCTCGAGCCAGCGGCGGATCGTTTCCGCCGAGAAGAGGTCGCTGCAGTAGTCGCACTCGACGCTCAGGCTTCCGTCGGCCTCCTCGTGCGCGTTGAAGCAAAGCTCCGCGTTGAGCGTGCTGGCCGAGGTGGGTTTCAATTCCATTTCGAGCCCCTCGAACTCGATCCTCGTCGCCGGCGGATCGAGGTTGAAGGTGATGCCGAGCGGAGACGGCCGCGACGGATCGCGGCGCCAGTTCAACTCGCGCAGAAGCTCTCCAAACGAGACCCGCGAATGCTCGAAGGCTTCGAACAACATCGCGCTGGTCGCGCGCGTGTGCTCCGCGAAGCTCGCCGCGGCATCGATCCGCTGGCGCATCGGCAGGAAGTGCACGCAATGCGCGACGAGCGAGCGCGCGTCGTGCACGTGCTGTCCCGCCACGGGCACGCCGATCAGCATGTCGTCCGAGCCGGAGAGGCGGTGCGCCAGCGCGCCGTAGGAGGCGAAGAGGGTCGAAAACAAGGTCGCGCGATGGTCGCGCGCGAAGTCCTTGATCGCCTTCACCTTTGCCGGCGGGATGACGCGCCTCTCGTGGCCGGCGTTGAAGCGCGCCTTTTGCGGCCGCGCGAAATCCTCCGGGAGATCCGGCGGCGACGGCATGTTCTCCAGCGTCTTTCGCCAGAACGATTGCGCCGCGATGTTTTCCGGTGAAACGCGCCGCCGTGGAGCCTCCGCCGCGAAAGTCGAGATCTGCGTCGCGGGCTCGAGCGCGGCCGGGCCCGATCCGCGGACCCGCGCGTTGTAGCATGCGGCCATCTCGCGCAGGATCGTGTCGTAGGACCAGCCGTCGCAGCACGAATGATGCGCCGTGAAGACGAGCGTGGCCCCATCGCTCCGCATCGAAAGCAGGAAACGCGTGAGCGGGCCGCGCGCGAGGTCGAACGGCCTCGCCATTTCGGCGCGCAGGCGCGCGTCGCGTTCCGCGGGATCGTCGGGGAGATGAAACATTTCGATCTGCGCCGGGACGGCCGGCTTGATGAGCTGCGCCGAGCCGTCCTCGAGGAACACGCTGCGCAACGCCTCGTGCCGGTCGATCACCTGCTGGATCGCGCGCGTGAGCGCCGCCTCGTCGACCGCGCCCGCGAAGTGGAGGGCGGCCGACATGTTGAAGTTCGTCGAGGTGGCGTCGCCGAGCTGGCAGGCCAGCCAGATCTCGTGCTGCTCTTCGGTCAACGGCACGAGTTTGCCCGCCGCCTGTTCGACCGCGTCGCGCGCGACCGGTGGCGCCGTCAGCGCGGGCGGTGTCGCCGGCGTCTCGTCGCGCGCGATCGCCGGGAGGAAGCCACCCGCCTGCATCGCGGCGACCGCCTCCCTGAAAATCGACACGATCCGATCGATGTCCGCGTCGGTGTGCGTGGTGGAAATGAATCCCACGCGCCCTTCCCAGAAGTGAATGCCGCGCAGCCGCAGGTGAAAGAAGAACAGGCCGGCGTGTCTGTATTCGGAAGACAACTCCACGCGGAAGATGGAGGCGAAGTGGTCCACGGCGCCCACGACGGCGAACTCGCGGAAGACATCGTTCAACTCGTCCGCCAGGCGCGCCGCGCGTCTGTTGACACTTTCCTGCAATTCCGGCCCGTGCGCCTTCAGATAACTCAGCGCCGCGAACGCCGCCGCCATGGCGAGCGGGTGCCGCACGAAGGTGCCGGCGAAGAACGTCACGCCGACTTCGGGAATCGAATCGTCGCCGTAGCTCCAGTGGCCGCCGTCGAGCGCGTCCATCCACTTGCGGGCGCCCGCGAGCGCGCCGATCGGCATGCCGCCGCCGATCACTTTTCCGTACGTCGCCATGTCCGCGCGCACGCTGTACCAGGCCTGCGCGCCGCCGGGATGACAACGGAAGCCGGTGATGACCTCGTCGAAAACCAGCGCGGTTTCGCAATCGCTCGTGAGCGCGCGCAGCCGGTGGAGAAACTCGCGCGGCTGCAGCGCGGGGTTGCGCGACTGGACGGGCTCGACGATCACGGCGGCGATCTCGCGGCCGTGGTTGCGAATCCATTCGAGCGACTCCTCCGCGCCGTAGTCGAGCACGGTGATGTCTTCGATCAACCCACGGGGAATGCCGGGCGCGATCGGAAGTGTATTCGGTTCTCCATTCCGCCGCGCGCCGCGCACGAGCACGCTGTCGAACATGCCGTGGTAGTCGCCCGAGAAGATCACGATGCGGCTGCGGCCCGTCACGGCGCGCGCCACGCGCATCGCCGCCATCACGGCCTCGGAGCCGGTGTTGCACACGGTCGCGCGCTCCATGCCGGTGAGTTCGCAGAGCAGTTGCGCGACCTTGCCCGCGAGCGGCGTCTGCGGTCCGATCTCGTAGCCGCGCTCCATCTGATCCGCGATCGCGCGCGAGACGAAGTCGGGCGTGTGGCCGAAGAAATTGACCCCGAAGCCCATCGTGAGGTCGAGGTATTCGTTGCCATCCGGGTCCCAAAGCCGCGGGCCTCTCGAACGCTCGCAGACGATCGGGTAAACCATCTCCTTCCACAACGGATGGAATCCGCTGATCGAGCGGGGATCGCAAAACTCGGCGCGATGTTCCTCCGCGTAGCGCTTGCTCGCCGCCGTGCGTTCGCAGTAGGCGGCGATCAACTCGTCGAGATGCTGCCGCTGGGTGTCGGTGAGCGTGTCGCCCTTCGATTTCTCGACCGGCCGAAACGGTCCGTGGCGCTCCAGCCTTCTGACGTCGGCCGCTACACCCGGATCTTGGGCGGCGCGGGGTTCCCGCGATTCAAGCTGAGCCCGCAGCACTTCGGCCAGCGGGCTCGGACTCGATGCGCCGCCGAGCACCTCGAGTTGCTTGCGCATCAGATCGAGTTGTTGCTGCACCAGCGACTCCACGGCGGAAACAGCCGAGGAATCCTGCCCCTCGCCCTTCGCCTCCGGCGCGGCCGGCATTTCCGCGTCGAGACGCGCCGCGATGGAGGCAGGAGTCGAAAACTGTTCCATCAACTGCCGGAACGTGACGGACACGCCAAAGCGATCGCGGATGGAGGTCGAAACCTGCGCGAGCAGAAGCGAATCGAATCCGAGATCGAGCAGGCTCGAATCCGGCGCGACGTCGGCCATCGGATGTCCCGAAATCTCCTCGAGCACGGCGAGCACCTCGCGCACGAGGCGCGGCAGTCGGGATGCCTCCGGCGTGACGGCCTCGGTGTCGTCCGCGGACCGGACGGAGCCGGTCGCTTCAGTGTTCGTCTCTGGCCCGCGCGGCGAAAGCTGCGGCGGCTCGACCCAATAGCGGGTGTCGGCAAATGCGTAGCCGGGAAGCGAGACGATCCGCCGCGCGCGGTTTTCGTCGCGTTTGCGCCAGTCGATCGGGACGCCGTTCATCCAGAGGCGGCCCGCGGCCCCGGCGATGTCGAGCGCGCCGTCGGCGGTGTCGCCCGACAACGGAAGCGACGCGATGACCTCGGTGGCGCCGGCCGCCGCCGGATGCTGGCGCGCGAGCTGGGTCAGTGTTTTTCCCGGCCCGACCTCGAGCAGGATTCCAGGGAATCGCTCCATCAGCGTCGTGAGGGCGTCGGCAAAGCGCACGGTCGCGCGCGCATGTTTCGCCCAGTAGCGCGGATCGCGCGCCTCGTGTTCGGTCAGGAGCTGTCCTGAAACTGTGGATACAATCGGCAGCGCCGGCTTCTTCAGGAAGATTCCCGCCATCGTCTCCTCGAGCGCGGGCACGACGGGGTCCATCATCGGCGAATGAAACGCGTGCGAGGTGAGCAGGCGCCGTCCGGGACGCCCGTCCTTCTCGAGCCGGGACTCCAGTTCGCTGATCCGCGCGTCGGGTCCGGCCACGACGCACAGCTCCGGCGCGTTGACGGCGGCGATCGAGCAGCCTTCCGGGACAAGGCCGGCCAGCGCCGCCTCGCTCATCCGCACGGCGAGCATCGAGCCGGCCGGTTGTTCCTGCGCGAGCGCGCCGCGCCGCGCCACGGCGTTGAGCGCGTCCTCCACGCTCATGATTCCCGCGAGGCAGGCGGCGACGTACTCGCCGACGGAGTGCCCGATCAAGGCGGCGGGCTGGACGCCCCACGATTGCCAGAGCCGGGCGATCGCGAGTTCCGTGATGAAGATGCACGGCTGCGTGAGCCGGGTCTGCTGGAGCGCGTCCGCCGCCTCCTGATCGTCCGGATCGGCGAGAAGAAGCTCGCGCGCGTCCCGGCCCGCGTGGCCGGCCACGAGCGCCGCGGCGTGATCGACGAGCGCGCGCACGAGCGCTTCGGCGCGGTAGAGATCGCGGAGCATGCCCGGGCGTTGCGCGCCCTGTCCTGGAAAGAGGAATACGACGGGCGGGGAGGGATGTCGAAGGTCGCAGAGCGCGGCCCGCGGGGAATCGGCGGCTGCGCGCAGGGCCGCGATGAGTTGATCGCGCGATCGTCCGGCGACGGCGAGCCGGTGCGCGAAGTTCTCGCGGGCATGCGCAAGGGTCGAGGCGGCATCCGCAAGGTCGAGCCGCGGCTCGGCCTCGAGATGCGCGGCGAGCGCGGCCGCCGCGCGCCTCGCGGCATCCGGCGTGCGTCCTGAAAAAGTGAATACAAGCGGCCGGTTGCCGGGATCGTCCGGCGCCGGGGGCTCCACGCGAGCCGCCGCGGGCGCCTGCTCGATCACGATGTGGGCATTCGTGCCACCCACGCCGAACGAGCTGATTCCGGCGCGGCGCGGATGATCCGCCGCGGGCCACTCCTTTCGCTCGGCCGAAACGAAGAAGGGGCTGTTCGCGAGATCGATGCGCGGGTTGGCCTGCTTGAAGTGGAGCGTCGGAGGCAGCACGCCGTCGTGGACGGCGAGCGCGGCCTTGATCAGCCCGGCGATTCCCGCCGCGGCCTCGAGATGGCCGATGTTGGCCTTGAGCGAGCCGAGCGCGCAAAATTGTTTGCCCGTCGCGCCGCCGCTTTCGCCCGCGGCGCGAAAGGCCTGCGCGAGCGCCTCGAATTCGATGGGATCGCCGAGCGGAGTTCCCGTTCCATGCGCCTCGACGTAGCCGATCGTGCCGGGCTCGACGTCCGCGAGCGCCAGCGCGGTGGCGATCGCTTCGCGCTGACCGGCGATGCCTGGCGCGGAATAGCTGGGCTTGTCCGCGCCGTCGTTGTTCACCGCCGCGCCGCGGATCACGGCGTAGATGCGATCGCCGGCCGCGACCGCGTCCTCGAGCCGGCGCAGGACCACGGCCCCGCCCCCGCTGCCGAACACCGTGCCGGCGGCCTCGGCGTCGAACGGACGGCAATGTCCGTCGGGCGAGACCATCGACCCCTCGAGAAAGAGATGCCCGCGCTCCTGGGGAAACGAGATGGAGACGCCGCCCGCGAGGCAAAGATCGCATTGAAACGCGAGCAGGCTCTGCACTGCCTGCGCGACGGCCACGAGCGAGGTCGAGCACGCCGTCTGCACCGTGATCGCGGGGCCGCGCAAGTCGAGCTTGTGCGCGACGCGCGTGGCGAGGAAGGCGGGATCGTTTCCGAAAAGAACCGGGAACTCGCCCGTCTGATACGCGGCGGTGATGCGCTCGATGAAGGCGCGGTCGCGGCAGAGGTTGTTCAGCAGGTAGGTGTTGAGGCTTTGTCCGGCGAACACACCGGTCGCGAGCGAGCTTCGCTCGCGGACGCGCCCCGCGTCCTCGAGGGCGTGCCAGCAGCATTCGAGGAAGATCCGCTGCTGCGGATCCATCGCCTCGGCCTCGCGCGGCGAAATGCCGAAGAAGGCGGCGTCGAAACGGTCCACGTCGTCGAGGATGCCGCGCACGGGGACGTATTCGCCGCGCTCCCTCAACTCCGGCGGAATGCGCGCGAGTGTATCCAGATTCTGGCGACGCAGCGACTCGACGCCGTTGCGCACATTGGACCAGAAGGTCCGCGCATCGGGCGCGCCGGGGAAGCGGCCGGACATGCCGATGATGGCGACGGCAGTGCCGGGCTGCGGCGGGTGGTCGTTTGAGATTCCCTGATTCATCGTCGGGTCGTTGGGCGCCTGCGGGCGAGGGCGGCGCGCTGCTCGCGCGCACGGGCGATGGCCCCGGTCATGGCCGCGCGCGGCGGGTTGGAAAGCGCTTCGGCGAGCGAGCGGATGCTCGTGCGCTCAAAGAGAAGGGTGACGCTGAAGGCGCGATCGAGCGCGGTTTCCAGCGCCCGGTGCACGCGGGCGACCGTGATCGAGGTGGCGCCGTGCTCGAAGACGTTTGCCGCGCGATCGAGCTGCGCGAGCCCGAGGCGCTCCAGCCAGGCGTCGGCGACGATGTCCTCGATCGCGCGCCCATCGTCGCGGCTTGGGAGCGGCGCGCGCGACTGGCGCGCGTCGGGCCGGGCGGCGAGCGCCGCGCGGTCGACCTTGCCGTTGGGCGCAACCGGAAGCTGGATACAGAAGTGAAACTCCGCCGGAATCGCCGGCGCGGGCAGGCGGCGGGCGAGTTCCCGGCGCAGTTCCGCGACATCGAGCGGAGCCGCCTCCGGCGTGACGAGAAAGGCGGCGAGATGTTTGTCCCCGTCGCCCTTGTCGATGACCACGACGGCGGCGTGCCCGATGCCCGCGATGCGCGAGAGCGCGTTTTCAACCTCGCCTAATTCGATCCGGTGGCCGCGCACCTTGACCTGGTCGTCGATGCGGCCGAGGAAATCGAGCGTGCCGTCGGGGTGGAGGCGCGCGAGGTCGCCGGTGCGGTAGACCGGCGCCGTCGGATCGCCTGGAAGGGCGGCAAACTTTTCGCGGGTGAGATCCTCCCGGCCCAGGTAGCCGCGCGCGAGCGTCGGGCCGGCGAGGCAGAGTTCGCCCGTTTCCCCGGCCGGCGCC
>CAZFCY010000028.1:28846-35226 GCA_964517665.1 uncultured Opitutaceae bacterium
AGGATGATCGCCTCGACGCAGGCGTGGGGCCGGCCGATCGGGATCCGCCCGCAGGCCTCGTTGGGCGCGGCGTGGGCGGGAATGTCGTGCACGGTCGCGGTGACGGTGGCCTCGGTCGGGCCGTAGTCGTTGAGAAAGCGGATTCGGGTCAACCCCAGTTTGCGCCAGAGCGCGACGGCGGCCGGCGGCAGCGCTTCGCCGCCGACGATGACCTGACGGAGCGGCCCGAGTGGCGGGGCTCCCCCGGCCGTGTCCCATTCGCGCAGGAGCTGGAGCCAGTAGGCGGCGGGGAGCGTGGCGACGGTCACCTCGCGGTCGCGCACGAAATCGGCGAACGCGGCCGCCGACCACGGCGCGCCTTCGCGCATCACGACCTGTCCGCCACGGACGAGCGGGCCGAAGAGTTGCTCGATCGAGGGATCGAAGGCGATGGAGTGAAAGAGCAGGGAGCGATCCGCGCTCGTGAGCCGGTAAACCTCCGTGATCGCGGCGAGATGCCGGGCGATCGCGCCGTGTTCGATCATGACGCCCTTCGGGCGCCCGGTGGAGCCCGAGGTGTGGATGACGTAGGCGAGGTGTCGTGGGAAAGTGGATACGCGAGCCGGCGCCGGGCGCGCGGGGATCCCGGATTCCGGCGCGTCCTGCGCGCCGTCGTCGTCGACGCGCAGCGTCGGGATGCGCGTCGATGCGATCGCGGCATCGCGCGCGAGGCATGCGATCGCCCCGCTGTCTTCGATCACGGTTTCGATCCGTTCGGCGGGCCATTCCGGATCGATGGGCACGAACGCGGCGCCGGACTTGAGCACGGCGAGCGCGGCCACCGCGTGCGCGATGGAGCGGTCCATCAGGATGGCGATGCGCGCGTCCGGAGCGGCGCCGAAACGCGGCAGGATGCGCGCGACCTGATTCGCGCGCCGGTCGAGTTCGCCGTAGGTGACCGACCGCGATCCGCACACGAGCGCGATTTTTTCCGGATGCCGGCCGGCGGCGGCTTCCACCAGGCGATGGAGCAGCAGAGCGTCGGGATGCGCTGGAACGTCCATGCTCACGGGTTGCCTTCGGGCGGAACAAGGCGGCCGTCGAGGTGGACCGTCGCGATCCCGCGGCGGTTGTTGGAGCGGCTCGAGGCAACGCGGGCGGGGACGCCCGCGTCCACGTTCAGTGACACGGCGCCGCCGGGAAACTCGTGTTTGAACTGCGCCGGCACGGTTTCAAGCGACTGCCTGGGCGGGCGTGTGGGCGGCGCGCCTTCCGGCGCGTTGCGGCTTTCTCTGGCCCGAGCCGGCCGGCGTCCGGCCGCCGGCGAGTTCGAAGCATCCGGGCATGGTTTCGCGCACCCGGTCTCCCGTGCGAAAGATCCGCGCCGCGCTGTCCGCCGCCGCGGGATCCGCGCGAAAGCGTTCGCGATTCGAGGCCGGATCGCGGTGATAACCCCGGGGAAGGTGCGGGCCGCCGATCCAGAGTTCGCCTGCTTCGCCGCGGGCGACGGGCTGGCCTCCGGCATCGAGCACGCGCGCGGTGATCCCATGGATCGGTTTGCCGAGAGGAAGAATGCCCGGCCAGGCGGCCGGCGTTCCCTCGATCGCGCAGGCGAGCGCGACGAGTGTTTCCGCGTGGCCGTAGTGCGCGTGCAGGCGGCAGCCGGGGCGCGCGGCGAAGAAGGCGCGAATCTCGCTCGTGATCAGGACGGGGCCGCAGGTGACGACGAGATCGCGCAAGTGGTCGAGCGGGGCGGGGGCGGCGCCGGCGAGGTGGGCGAGGGTTGCCGCGGGGAGGATGGCGCGCTCGATCCGCGCGGACGCGATCAGCGTTGCGAGGGTGGCGGCGTTGGATCGCTCCTCGGCCGTCGGGATCACGAGCATGCCGCCGGCGCAAAGCGTGCCGGCGATTTCCTGCCACGCCGAATCCATGCCCGGCGGCGCAAACTGCAGCACGCGCATGCCGGGGCGAAACGGGATCGCGAGCTGCTGCCAGTGGATGAGGTTGTCCGCCGCCGCATGGGAAACGGGAACGGCCCGCGGACGCCCGGTCGCTCCGGTGGTGAAGTGGATGTGCGCTGTATTGGCCGGATGGATGCGCGACTGAAGGTTGGGCGCGGCCGGGCATTCGTCCCCGAGCCGGACGATGGCGACGGGGCCGCCGAGGCCGGGCCGGTCGCGCTGCATCGCCTCGGTCGTCACGACGAGCCGGAGGCCGGCGAGCGCGAGCATCACGCGCAGGCGCTCGGCGGGCATCGTGGAGTCGAACGGCACGCAGACGCCGTCGGCCTTCAGGATTGCGAGCATGCCGATGATCGCCTCGAAGCCGCGCCCGCAGACGAGCCCGGCCGGCACCTCGGGTCCGACACCCTGCTGGCAAAGCTGGTCGGCGAGCCGGTTCGCGCGCGAATTGAGTTCGCGGTAGGTCATCGAAAGCCCGGCCATGCGAAGCGCCGCCGAATCCGGAGCGGTCGCGGCGATGCGCTCGATCGCCGCGCAAACGGACTCGGGGGCGCTCACCGTGGAGGAATCCGAGGGGGGCGCTTTGTGGTTAATGCTCATTCCGGCACTCTGGGTTCACTTAATCGGAACCCGCGCCGGGGGTTTTACCGCTTTCGGCGGGAGATTGGGGTCGGGCGATGCCGTCGCGCGGGAACGGATCCGTCCGCAGGAGCGACTTCAGTCGCGATGCGAGCGAGGGGAGGTTGAAGCTTTAAGTTGAAGTTGAAGTGCCCGGTCGGCGCATGGGCTTAAACTTCAACTTTAGACTTCAACTTCGCTGTCCTGATCGCGGCTGAAGCCGCTCCCACGCCGGGTGGCGCGTGCGCTCAGCGGTGGGGGCCGTTTTCCGCTTCCTTTCGCGCCCTGGCCTCGGCGATCACTTTTTGCTCCAGCTCGGGGGGGAGTTGCTCGTAGTGGCTGAACTCCTCGGTGTGCCTTCCGCGGCCGCCGGTGAGGGAGCGGACGTTGGTGCTGTAGCGGTAAAGCTCCTTTTGCGGCACGTTGGCCTTCACGACCTGGAAACGCCCGTCTGTATCCACTCCGAGGATACGGCCGCGGCGGGCCGAGATGTCGCCCATGATGTCGCCGAGATGCTCTTCGGGGACCGTCACGGAAATGGCGCAGATCGGCTCGAGCAGGCAGGGCCGGGCGTTGGAAAACGCGTCCTTGAAGGCGAAGTAGCCGGCGATCTGGAAGGCGATGTCCTTCGAATCGACGGGGTGCATCTTTCCGTCGTAGAAATCGACTTTAACATCGACCACGCGGCAACCGGCGACGATGCCCTCGGCGCAGGCGGTGGCGACGCCCTTTTCGACGGAGGGGACGAAGACGCGATCGACGTTGGTGCCGACGAGCGAGTGCTTGAAGTCCACGCCGGAGTCGCGGCCGCCGGGCTCGATGCGCATCCAGACCTCGGCGAACTGGCCGGCGCCGCCGGTCTGTTTCTTGTGCCGGTAGCGCGCGTCGGCCCCGGCGCGGATGGTTTCGCGAAAGGGCACGCGCGGCTCCTCGAGTTCGACTTCGACGCCGAAACGCCGTTTGAGCCGCTCGACGATGATCTGCAGGTGCAGCTCGCCCTGGCCGGAGATGATCGTCTGGTGGATCTCCCCATCGACACGCCAGAGGAAGGTCGGATCCTCCTCGTGCAGGGTGGCGAGGCCGACGGCGATCTTGTCCTCGTCGCCCTTGCTGCGGAGCTTCAGCGCGCCGTGGATGTTGGGCCTCGGGTACTCCACGCGCGGAAGCGAGACGGCGAATTTCGGGCTGCACAGCGTGTCGCCCGTGTGCGTGTCGCGCAGCTTCACCGCCGCGCCGAGGTCGCCCGCGCGCAGGGCGGGCACGCTGGCGCGATCATGGCCGTTGAGGATGTAGAGCTGGCCGACGCGCTCGGCGTTCTTGCGGGAGGCGTTGTAGAGTTCGCTCCCGCTTCGGATCGTGCCGGAATAGACGCGGAAAAACGACAGCTCGCCGACGCCCGGCTCGTTCATCGTCTTGAAGATGTGGCAAACCGGCTCGTTGCCGCCGAGGGCGACCTCGACTTCGCGCCCATCGGCGTCGTTTGCCTCGACCACGAGGCGGTCGACCGGCGAGGAGCCGTACTTGGCGATGAAGTCCATCAGGCGCGCGACGCCGACATTCGTCTCCGCCGAGGCGGCGTAGAGCGGGACGAAGATCTGCTCCTGGATCGCGAGGTGGATGCCGGCGCGCAACTCGTCGTCGGAGAGCCCGTCCTGCTCGAAAAACTTTTCCATCAACCCCGGGTCGGACTCGGCCACGAATTCGATGAGTTCGCGGTGCAGCTCCTTCACGCGCGCGGCCTCCTCGCCCGTCGCGGGCGCTTCCTCGAATTTCCCCGTGCCGTCCGTCTTGTAGGTGATGAGTTCGCTGCGCATCACATCGAGAACCTGGTTGAAGCCGGGGCCGGCGTTCACCGGGACGGTCATGGGAAAAACGTTCTTCCCGAAATGGTCGCGCACCTGGGCGAGCGTGTCGTCGAAGCTCGCGTGCTCCTTGTCCAGCCCGTTGATCACGATCATTTTCGGCAGGCCGTAGTGGGTGGCGTATTCCCACACCTTGTCGGTCCCGACGTGCACGCCGTGGCTCGCATGGATGACGACGAGGGCGAAATCGCCGACCCGCAGCGCGCCCAGGCCCTCGCTGATGAAGTCCTGGTAGCCGGGCGTGTCGATGATGTTGAATTTTTTCCCCTGCCACTCGGTGTGGAGGAGCGAGGCGTGGACGGAGATGCGGTGCTCCTTCTCGCTCGCGTGGTAATCGGAAGTGGTCGTGCCGGCGGCGATGTTTCCCAGCCGGCCGATGACGCCGCTGCACGCGAGCATCGATTCGGCCAGCATCGTCTTGCCGGACGAGGCGTGGCCCACGATCGCGAAGTTCCGGATGTCGGAAGAGTCGTATTCTTTCATGAGGCGAGGGCGTCCAATGTAGAATTATGAATGGAGAATGCGGAATGAGCGGACGGCGCGGAGTCCCGGCGCATCCGATTTCCTAATTCAGCATTCAGCATTCACCATTCTGTATTCGCCCGTGGGGATCATGCGATCGAACTTAGAAACGAAGCCGGTCGCCTCAACACCATTATGGGCGGGAGTCGAAGGTCGATGTCACGGTCTTCGACATCTGATGGGCTTGCGCCGTTTTCGGCGGCACATAGGGTGCGGACGGTTGATCACTGGCCAAATTTTCATGGACCGCCCCCCCAAGGACAATGTGTGGATGAGCGCCCCGGCGTCCGTGCCGGACTGCCTCGACGAGCATGTGGCGCGCGGGATCGTCGCGGCGCATCGGGCGCGCCTCGAATGGCTGTTGCAGGCGCCGGAATGGGAGGGGTTGATCGAGCCCGCGATGCGGGCGCTCGAGCTGCCGGGGCGGCGTCAGGGCATCGGGCTGCGCGCCGCGGTTCTGGCCCTTCCGCTGGAGAGCAAGCACGAGGTCGCGCGCCGGGTCATCGGCGGGTTCCGGCTTCATTTGCGGAGTTGCGTCGCCGTCGGCATCTGCCGCGCCGCGGGCGTCGAGCGCTTCGACCAGCGCGATCTGGACGAGCACCTGACCGCGCGGCAGTGGTCCCGCCTGCGCGAGCGGCTCCTCTTTCGTCTCGGCCAGGAGCACCGGCGCTACAAACACGCCCAGCAGCTCCTCTTCATCACGCACCGCGGGCTGGTGGACGGGATCGTCGATCGCGTCGTCTTCTCGCCGCGGCATCGCGCCGATTGCGCGCAGGAGGGCGCGATGGCGCTCTTGCAGGCGATCGACCGCGTCGATCCGGCCGAGGGCGACTTTCGCGCCTACGCGACGATGTGGGTGAAGCGCGCGATCCGAAACTTCCTCATGCGCCAGCGGCTGCCGGTGTACGCGCCGCTCAACCTCGTTTCGGAGGCGACGCGCGAGGGCGCCGCCAGGCCGGCGGGCGATTCGCCGGCGCCAGCGGACGCGGAATCGCGGCGCCTGGTCGCGCTCCTGCACGAGTGCCTGCGCCATCCGGCGGTCTCGTTCGACGAGCCGGCGCCGGCGGGCGCGATCCCCTTGCGCGATCAGGTGGCCGACGCCGGGCAGACGGGCCCGGTGGAAAACGCCATCCGCGAGGATCTGCGCGATCTTGTCGGGCGGATCCTGGCGCAACTCACCGACAAGCAGCGCGAAGTCCTGGTCCGCCGTTTCGGCCTGGGCGGCCGGCCGGTCGCCACGCTGGAGGAGATCGCGCGCGTGGCCGGCATTTCGCGGCAGCAGGTCAGCATGCGCGAGAAGCGCGCGCTGCTTCGCATGGAGGTGGCTCTCACGCCGTTTCTTGATGAGGTTGCCGATGCGGTTTAGCGCGGTGTTCGCAAATACGTCGGTCCTGAAAGCGGCGATGAATCGCAGCGCGCCCGATTGCGCCGCGCGCTC
>CAZFCY010000029.1:0-33575 GCA_964517665.1 uncultured Opitutaceae bacterium
GCCCGAACCGGACCGGACGAAACCGGCCCCTCCCGTTCAGCGTTCCGTTTCCGTTTCGAAGAGCGCCTCCCAGAGTCCGAAGATGAAATCCGCGCCCATGGGCTCGAGATCCTTCTCCCACCACGAGAGGTGCTCCCCGCCGTTGGCCCATCCACGATAGCCTTCCGCGGCTTTGAAGCGCAGGTCCGACATCCCGACCGCCATCCGCCGCTCGACCAGATCGCCGCCTTCATCCGGTTTCCATTCGCCCAACGCCTTCAGCGCGGAGGCGGTCGAGAGGTCGATCATGACACCTTCCCAAGCGTAAACGAGACTCGTGCGCAAGCCGTGCCAGTCCATGTTTTCGAACTCGAGACACATGCCCGTCCGCCCTTCCCACGGCGACACGGTCGCGTCGGAGGCCCGATGGAGCAGGCGGGATTTGTTTTCCCCGTGCACGATCACCTCGGTGCGGACGACCTTCGCGAACAACCTCAGCGCCTGATCACGATGCATCTGCCAGGGCTCGCGCAACGTGAAGCCTTGAAACGTGAAGGCATTTCGCACGCCGGCTCCGGAGGCGACGACTCCCTGCGCGAGCGGCGCGGCGGCGGGCACGGCGATGCTTCCGCCGTTCATCATCAAATCGCGAATGGCTGGCGTCCACGTCCAGCAACGCCGGATGTTCTGGAAGTTCAGCGCATCGAGCCCGGCGACAAACGAGTCGAAATCGAACGTCTCGAAAAAACGGTTCAGCTCGTCCGCCCCGAAATAGAGCGCGGCCGCGATGATTACGCCGACGTAGCCTTCGACGTGATTCGGATTCCAGCTCTTGTGAAAGAGCGACTCGCCGTCGAGCAGGAGGTAATAGTCGTTGTCGTCGTCGAGACAGAAGTGAGCCGCGACCGCCAGCGCCCGCATCAAGACATCGGCGCGATGCCGCTCATCGGCTGAAAGCTCGGCCCACACTGCCGGCGTGCGCCGCGCGAGGAGGATCGCCTGGGCCGCGGTGTTGTGCGTCCAGCCCCCGATCCCGCCCTGCGCCTCGGGCTCGCGCGTGCTTCCGTCCGGATACGGCTCCGGCGTGACGAGAAAGTGCCGCAGCTTGTCCGCGAGGTGCGAAGCGAGGCGCTTCCCATTCACCCTCGTGTCCGGCGAAAGATGCGCGCCGACGGCGACGACCTGAAGGGCAAAGGTCTCGGGCATCTCGCGATGGCGCCGCGGGTCCACGAATTTCCAACGCGGCGCATCCCTTTCCACCGCCTTTTCGAGAAGCGCGGCGGGAAGTCCGGCGGAATGGGCCCGAATCGCGATGAACGGAAAAACCAGAAAGCAGGCGAAAAGGAGCTTTCTCACAAGCCGGGGACTTTGCGCAGCGATGCGAATGATGGTCAACCGCAGCGTGCGCCCCCGCGCATGCGACCGTTGCAGCCGACGTCGGAGGCTGAACAGGTGGCCGCGGGCGTCCCCGCCCGCGTCGTCCGACGCCTGAAGCCAGCCTCCTCACGTCGGCTGCCACAGGCACACCTGGGTCGCGCTCAGCGCGGCTCCGTCGGGGCGCGGCGGTTGAGGTCCACCAGGCCGAGGCGCAACGCTTCTCGCGTGAGGTCGGCGACGTTGTGGGCGTCGAGTTTGCTCATCATGTTGGCCCGATGGTTGCCGACCGTTCGCTCGCTGATGCCGAAACGCTCGGCGATCTGCCGGCTGCTCGAGCCTTCCGCGATCAGGGCCAGAATCTCGCGCTCGCGATCGGTCAACCCGCAGGCGGGCGCTTCGCGCAGCATCTTCAAAGCCTGGGGCAGAATCGCCAGCACCGCCTCGCCGTAAAACTCGCGCCCGAGTGAAACGGTCGCCACGGCCTCCTCGAGCGCCGCGAGGCCCGCGGTTTTTTCCAGGATGCCGCGCACGCCGGCCTGCAACGCCTCGCTGATCACGGAAGGCTGCAGAAAGCCGGTGAAGATGAGGATGTGCGTGTCGGGCGACGCGACCGCCACATCGCGCGCCACGTCCAGCCCGTTTCGATCGGGCAGTTCGACGTCGAGGATGAGAAGCTGCGGCTTGAGTTCGGCGCAAATGGCCGCGACCTCGGCGCCGTGCGTGACGTGTTTCAAGACGCGGTAGGAGCCGCGCGACTCGAGCTGGCGAACCAGAAGCACGCGGATGACCTCGTGGTCCTCGGCGATCACCACCGAAATGGGCTTCACCCACTGCTTGTTCTCGCTGCTCCCGGCCACGCGGAGAGGTTGCACCCGCCCGGCCAAAACGTCAACGCGCCCCGGCACGGCGCCCGGCCCTGGGATTCCCCCTGGAAGCGAGGGGCGGGCGCGTCGTGCAGGCTCGTGCAGGCTGCACCAATTCCCGGCAAACACGTCATTTCGTTTGGCAGGCCAGCCCGATGCGTGCACGGTGATGGCGTGGCATTCAGACTTCCGGGATCTCGCATCAATTGGGTGACCAGCTCGTTTCTCATGGGCACCGCGCTCACGACACTCACCGTGGTGCCGTGGTACATCTGGCGGCACGGCCTCGACTGGTTTCAGGTCACGATGTTCTTCGCGTTCTTCATCGCGACCGGCTTGAGCATCACACTCGGCTATCACCGCCTCTTCGCGCACTTCACGTTTCAGGCCAGATGGCCGGTGCGGGTGTTCACCCTCCTCTTCGGCGCCGCGGCCTTTGAAAACGCGGCCCTTGACTGGGCCTCCGATCATCGCCGGCACCACAAGCACGTGGATCACGACGATGATCCCTACGATATTTCGAACGGGTTCTGGTACGCCCACATCGGCTGGCTGCTCTTCAAGCTCAACGCCGAGCGTCCGCGCGACAACATCGCCGATCTCTACAGGGATCGCCTCGCCGTCCTGCAGGAGCGGTTTTACGTCCCGATCGCGCTTATCGTCGGGTTCGCGCTTCCCACCTTCCTCGGCTGGCTCCACGGCGGCGGAGTCGGCGCCCTCGGCGGATTCCTCCTCGCGGGCGTGGCCCGGGTCACGGCCGTGCAGCACATGACGTTTTTCATCAACTCGCTCTGCCACACGGTCGGCAACCGGCCCTACTCGAGCAAGTGCAGCGCGCGCGATAGCTGGATCATGGCGATCTTCACCTTCGGCGAGGGCTATCACAATTATCACCACGAGTTTCAGTACGACTATCGCAACGGCGTGAAGTGGTGGCAGTGGGATCCCACCAAGTGGACCATCTGGACGCTGGAAAAAATCGGCCTCGTGCGCGGCCTGCGTCGCGTGCCCGAGGACAGGATTCTGCTCGCCCAGCTTTCGGAGGCGCGCAAACGCCTCGACGCCCGGCTCGCGTGCGCAGTCCGGCCGCTGCCCGAGCGCATGCGCGAGATGCTCGATGCCTCCAACGCCCGGCTCGATCAGCTCGCCGCGCGCTGGAAGGAACTGAAGGCGGCGTCCGCCTCGCGCGCGGATGAATACATGGAACAGGCCAGCGCCGCGCTCACGGAGATCCGCAACGAGCTGCGCCACGCCCTCGCCCTGCTCGACCGCGTCGGCGCCCCCGCCTGAGCCTCGAAGACGAGGAGTTTAAAGTTGAAGTTGTCGGCCGGAGCGCCTCTTCAACTTGAAACTCGCTCCGCTCTCCGCCGCTCAGCTCTTCCGCAACAGCTTGTATTCGACCGAATCGCGGAGGGCCTGCCAGCTCGCGTCGATGATGTTGTCGCTCACGCCGACCGTGCCCCAGATTTCCTTGCCGTCGCCGGACTCGATCAGCACGCGCGTCCGCGCGTTCGCGCCCTGGGCGCCGCCGAGGATGCGCACTTTATAATCGCGCAAATCCACGTCGCGGATCTGCGGGTAGATCCGCTCGATCGCCAGACGCAACGCCTTGTCCAGCGCGCCGACCGGCCCCGAGCACTCGGCCACGGTGTGCACGGGCTCGCCGTTGATGCGGAGTTTCACCGTCGCCTCGGATAGGATCGTGTTGTCGCTCCCGCGGCGCTCGACGATGACGCGATAGCCCTCGAATTCGAAATGATCGGTGTGCTGGCCGAGCTTCTTCGCCAACAGCAGGCGCAACGATCCATCGGCGGCCTCGAATTCGTAGCCGCGAAACTCGAGATCCTTGACCTCGTCGATCACCTCGCGGGTCGATTCCGCCGCGCGGTCGAGTTCGATGCCGAGTTCCTTCGCCTTGAGCAGCAGGCTGCTGCGGCCGGCCTGGTCCGAGACGAGCACGCGCGACTGGTTGCCCACCTCGGCCGGCTCGATGTGCTGGTAGCTCTGCGCGACCTTCTTCGTCGCGTCGGCGTGCGTGCCGCCCTTGTGCGCGAAGGCGGAGCGGCCGACGAAGGGCGCCTTGTGATCGGGCCGGACGTTCGCGAGTTCGTCCGCGAAAAGGGAAAGCTCCCGCAGTCGCGCGAGGTTCGGCCGGCAGAAGGCGTCGCGGCCCATCTTGAGGAGGAGATTCGGGATGATCGTCGTGATGTTGGCGTTGCCCACGCGCTCGCCGTAGCCGTTGAGCGTGCCCTGGATCATGACGGCGCCCTGCTCGACCGCGGCGAGGGAAACGGCCACGCCCACGCCCGAGTCGTTGTGCGCGTGGATGCCGATCCGTGTATCCGGAAAACGACTACGCACGGCGGCGGCCGCCTTCGCGATGTCGCTGACGAGCCGGCCGCCGTTGGTGTCGCACAACACGAGGAAGCTCGCGCCGGCGCCCGCGGCCGCGTCCAGCGTCTTCAGCGCGTATTCCGGATTGTCGAAGTAGCCGTCGAAAAAGTGCTCCGCGTCGTAAACGACCTCGCGCCCCTGCGCGACGAGGAAGCGCACGGAATCGGCGATCATGGCGAGGTTTTCCTCCGCCGTGGTGCGAATGATCTCCACGACGTGCAGGAGCGAGGTCTTCCCGAAAATCGTCACGACCGGCGTCCCGGCCTCGATCAGGAGCTGGAGCTGGCCATCCGTTTCCACCGCGACTCCGGCGCGCCGGGTCGAGCCGAACGCGGCGACTTTCGCGTGGCGCAGATCGAGCGCCTTCACCTGCTGGAAATACGCCATGTCGCGCGGGTTGGAGCCCGGCCAGCCGCCCTCGATATAGTCGATGCCGAACTCGTCGAGTTTCTCGGTGATCCGGATCTTGTCGGTGACCGAATAGGAAATGCCCTCGCCCTGGGTTCCGTCGCGAAGCGTGGTGTCGTAAATCTGCAACATGTGGTTCTGCGGTGCGAAGTCGGGTTGCCTAACACAGCCGCCCGGACCCAACCAGCGCAAAGATGGCGGCCGCCGGAGAGCCGCCGGGCTGATCCCCGCCCTTCCGCCATCCGCCTGCTCGCTAGACCGGGCGGATCTGGAGAGTATCGCCGACGCCGCGGCAGGCGCGTCAACGCGGCCTTTGTGTTTCGTTCCAGTAGATGACCACGTTCTTCGTCGCCCGGCCGGAAGCGATGATGTCGGGCCGCCCGTCGCGATCCAGGTCGGCCACCTTCAGGTCTTCGCAGGCCATTGTGTTGTCATCGACGAGCGCGTGCATCGTCCACGCCGTTCCTGTCGCATCCGAAGTCGCGTAGAGCTTGATGCCCACCTTGGCGACGGGCACGGAGGCGCCGCGCCAGCCGGCAACGATCTGATCGCTGCCGATGCCGAGGAGATCGCCTGTCGCGAGGGCGTGCCCTTGCGCCAATTCGTCGTCGAGCAGCACACGGCTCGCCGTCCAGTCGCCCGAGTCCGATTCCGGTTCCGACGCGGCGGGCGGGCGATACACCGCGAGTTCGTTGCCGTGCATGGGCTCGATCGCCGCCACAAAACGCCCGCCGCCGGGGAGCGAGCCCGCGCGCACTTCGCCGGCCGCGTTGGTGGTGACCGTCCGCGGCTCCGGCGCGGTGACGGCGGGATCGATCAAATACACGCCCTCTTTCGCGGCCACCAGCAGCGTCTCGCGCACATCCGGCAGCGACGGCGCGATCACATCGAAATTGTGCGTCAGGTGCAGTGACGGCCGGGCGCCGATCAGCGGCGCCGGTTTGCCGGCCTCACGCCACGGCCACTCGTAGCCAAGAAAGCTCACGCCCGCGCCTGCGCCGTTCTTGTTGCCGCGGCCGTGCAGCGGCAGGACTGCGAGCTGAAAACCGCCCTGCGCGCCGCGCATCCACGCCATGCGGTGCGTCGTGGGCTCGTGCGGCAACTGCCGCGCGCTCCATTTCTGCCTCCGGTCCGCCTGTGGCTCGAGAAGGAAGACCGCGCCGCTGTTCACCGTATCGCCCGGATTCCACTCCGCGCCGACGGCGATCTCGGCCTTGCCGTCGCCGTCGAGATCGCACGCCGCCACGCAGACATGGTCGCGCGCGGTGAGGTTTTCCGCGATCACAAACTTGTCCCAGTGCGGATTGCGATACCACGCGATCTGCCGCGCGTCACACAAGATGATGTCCTCCGCTCCGTCCCCATCCACATCAGCGATCGCGAGCCCGTAGCCGATCTCGATCGAGTCATCGATCGTCTCGGCTCGCGTCGCGAAGGCAGGCAATTCGGCCGCTTCGGCGGCGGGCACGAGCAGAACGCAAACAAAGGCAAACCGCACAAAGGACATGGTTCGAAACAACGAAATCCGCGACTGAACGCAACGGGAAGCAACGCGGCGCTTCCCTGACGGAATCTCAGGCGTGCGCGCGGACGAACTCGCGCACGGAGGGGACGGTGGCGTCGATCTCGTAGCGCGCGATCGGGCGATGGAGCAATGCGTCGAGCGTCGGGTGCGTCGCGCGCACGCCGATGGCCTGCTCAACCACGTCGGGAAACTTGGCCGGGCTCGCCGTCGCGAGAACGACGCGCGGCACGCCGTTCGGCGCGACGGCGAATCCGCAGGCCGTGTGCGGATCGGCGACGTAGCCATGGTCCGCATGCACCTGCTTGATCACGCTGCGGATCCCCGCGTCGTCGAGCCGGGCCGAGCGCATCGCCTCGAGCGCCGGGTGGCTCGAGGCGTAGCCGCGGCCGGCGGCGACATCCGCCATCACGGCGTGGACACGCGCAGTGTCGCCGTCCTCGAGGAAATACACGTAGCGCTCGAAGTTCGACGCGACCTGGATGTCCATCGAGGGCGCGAGGCTGGGCTCGACGGCGCCCGCGATGTATTCGCCGGTCGTGAAGAAACGGTGCAGGATGTCGTTGCGGTTCGTCGCGACGCAGAAGCGCATGCCGGGCACGCGCATGCGGCCGAGCAGCCAGCCGGCGAGGACGTTGCCGAAGTTTCCCGTGGGGACGACGAACTCCACCTCGCCGACGCCGGCGGCGCTCAGTCTCAATCGCGCCCAGAGGTAGTACACGCATTGCGCGAGCACGCGGGCGAGGTTGATGGAGTTGATCGCGGAAAGGCCGACGTCGGCGACCAGCGCGCGATCGCCGAAGAGTTCCTTCACGATGCGCTGCGCGTCGTCGAAACTGCCGGGAATCGCGATCGGGAAAACATTGTCCGCGCCGGTGCACGCCATCTGGCGCTCCTGGAGCGGCGCGACACGGCCGAGCGGATACAGGATGAAAATGCGCACACCCGGACGATTTTCGAGGCCGTGAATCGCGGCGGAGCCGGTGTCGCCGGAGGTCGCGCCGAGCACGGTGATGTGTTTTCCGCTCAGCCGCACCTGCCGCTCGTAAAGCCGCCCGAGGATCTGCAGGGCGAAATCCTTGAACGCGAGCGTCGGCCCGTGGAAAAGCTCCAGCGCCCAGAGATCGCTCGCGAGCTTCACCAGCGGAGCGCGCTCCGGGTGATCGAAAGTCGCGTAGGCGCTCGAGATGATCCCGCGCAGCTCGGACGGTGGAATGTCGTCCGCGAAAAGGCGGAGAAATTCGAACGCGAGTTCCTCGTATCCAAGTGTTCCCCACCCCGCGAGACGCGGACGCAGGTCGGGCAGCGAAGCGGGAATGAAGAGCCCGCCATCGGGCGCGAGGCCGTGGGCGACGGCGTCGCTGAAGCCGACGGCCGGCGTGTTTCCGCGCGTGCTGATATAGCGCATGGTGGCCTCCTGTCGTCGGCAGGAGTCAGGAAACGGGAGACAGGAGTCAGACTGTGGTTTGGGAACTGACTCCTGTCCCCTGTCCCCTGTCCCCTGTCTCCCGCCCGCACTCATGCGCGCAGGTTGAAGGCGGCGTGCACCGCCCGGGCGGCCTCGTCGATCTTGTCGGCGCGGATCACGACCGAGATCTTGATCTCCGAAGTGCTGATCAACTCGATGTTGGCTCCGACCTCGGCGAGCGTGGTGAAGAGCGTGGAGGCGACGCCGGAATGCGAGCGCATGCCGACGCCGACGACCGAGAGCTTGGCGATGCCCTCGTAAACGGAAACCTGCCCGCCGCCGATCTCGGCGATGGCGGCGTTCACCGCGCTTTCGGCGCGCTTCGCTTCATCGCGACCGACCGTGAAGGTGAGGTTGGCGACGCCGTTGCGTCCGACATTCTGGACGATCATGTCCACGTTCACGCCGGCCGTGGCGAGGGTTTGAAACACCCGCGCGGCCGATCCCGGCCTGTCGAGGATGTTGCTGACAATGACCTTGGCCTGGTTGCGATCCACGGCCACGCCGCGGACCACGACGTCTTCCATCGAGGCGACTTCTTCCTTCACGATTGTTCCCGGGTTGTCGTTGAAACTGGAGCGGACTTCGAACACGACGCCATACTTTTTCGCGAACTCGACCGAGCGCGCCTGCATGACCTTCGAGCCGAGGCTGGCGAGTTCGAGCATCTCGTCGTAGCTGATTTCGTCGAGCTTGCGCGCGTCCTTCACGATGCGCGGGTCGGCGGTGTAAACGCCATCGACGTCGGTGTAGATCTGGCAGACATCGGCGTGAGTCGCGCCGGCGAGCGCGATGGCCGTGAGATCCGAGCCCCCTCGGCCGAGCGTGGTGATCTGGCCGCGCGCGTCGATGCCCTGAAAGCCGGCGACGATGACGACGTTGCCCGCCTCGAGGCTCTTCACGATGTTGACTGGCTCGATCTTCACGATCCGCGCGCGCGTGTGCATCGACTCGGTCAGGATTCCGGCCTGCCCGCCGGTCTGCGACACCGCGGGGATGCCGAGCGCCTGCAACGCCATGGCCGTGAGCGCGATCGTCTCCTGCTCGCCGATCGCGAGCAGCATGTCCATCTCGCGATCGTCGGGCGAGGGATTGATCGACTGCGCGCGGGAGATCAGCTCGTTCGTCACGCCCGAGCGCGCGGAGACGACGACGACGACCTCGTTGCCCGCGTCGCGCGTGGCCTTGATGCGCAGCGCCACGTTCTTGATCCGATCGACATCGCCGACGGATGTGCCGCCGTATTTCTGGACTATGCGTGCCATGTGGTGGAAGGGAGTGAGGAAGTAAGGGAGCGAGGGAACAAGGGAGCAATGGCGGGTGAGTTTGGAAGGGTTGCCCCCTTGCTCCCTCACTCCCTTCTCCCCCTTTGTCAGTCTTCGAAATCCGCGATGGAGAGGAGCACGGGGTCGTCCATCACGGCGGGCGAGCTTTTCAAGCCGAGGACGGTTTGCTGGATCGCTTTTTCGTTCGTGTCGTGGGTCGTGAGGATGAGCGTGGCGGCGCGATCGACCGTGCTCTCGCGCTGGAGGACGCTGGCGATGCTCACGTGGTTGCCCGCCATGACGTTTGCGACCTGCGCGAGCACGCCCGGCTGATCGCGCACGGTGAGGCGCAGGTAGTAGCGCCCGAGGACGGACTTCGGCGGCGCGATCCTCACGCCCGCGCCACCCTCGACGATCGATGGCGCCTCGTCCGGAATGAGCGGGCGGCGCGCGCCGCTGAGCAGGCTGATGGCATCGACGATGTCGCTGATCACCGCGCTCGCCGTCGCGTCCTGGCCGGCGCCGCGCCCGATGTAAACCGTCGTGCCCACGACATCGCCGACCACGCAGACGCCGTTGTAAACCTCGTTCACGCTGGCGAGCACGAGACGGCTCGGAACCAGCGTCGGCCGCACGCTCACGGCGAGGTCGCCGGTCTCGAAATTGCGATCGACGACGGCGAGCAGCTTGATCCGGTAATCGAAGGCGCGGGCAAACGCGATGTCCGCCTGGTTGAGCCGGCGGATGCCTTCGACGCGCATCTCGTTTGTCCCGACCCAGCGGCCATGCGCGAGAAAGGCGAGAATCGAGGCCTTGTGCGCGGTGTCCCAGCCATCGACATCGAGCGATTCGTCCGCCTCGGCATAGCCGAGCCGCTTCGCGTCGGCGAGGATCTCCTCGTAGCTCCCGCCCTCGCGCTCCATGCGCGTGAGGATGTAATTGCAGGTGCCGTTGAGGATGCCGTAGATGCGATGAAACCGGTTCGCGACGAGGCCTTCGCGCACGACCTTGATGATCGGGATGCCGCCCGCGACGCTGGCCTCGAAGAAGACGTGCCCCCCGCCCTTGCGCGCGGCGGCGAAGACCTCGGCGCCGTGCTCGCAAAGCAGGGCCTTGTTGGCCGTGACGACGATCTTCCCGCGGGCGAGCGCGGCGAGCACGACCTCGCGCGCGGCCTCGGTCGTGGCGCCCCCCATCAATTCGCACACGATCTGGATCGAGGGGTCCGTGGCGATGGCGAGCGGATCGGTCGAAACGCATCCGGCAGGCGGGCGCACCTCGCGTTGTTTAGCCGGATCGCGCACCGCGATCGCGGCGATTTCAAAGCCGGCGCCGAGCCGCGACGTCAGGTCGGCCGCGCGTTGCTGGAGGTGTTTATAAACCCCCTGGCCGACCGTGCCGAAGCCGCAGAGGCCGATCCTGATCGGCGGTTTCGATGACTTCGCCTTCATGAGTGGGATGCCTTGTTCTTGACGAATCGATTCTCGGTGCCGCGGAGCAGGCGCGCGATGTTCTCCCGGTGCCGGAAGACGACGAACGCGGCCACGAGCAGCGCGAACCAGAAAAGCACGCCGGGGCCGTGCAGGAGCAGCGCGGAGATCGGGAGCGAAACCGCCAGCCCGATCGACGCCACGGAGACGTAGCGCGTGGTGTAGAAAAACACGACCCAGACGGCCGCCGCGATGGCGGCCACGACCGGCATCAACGCGATCGTGCCACCGAGCATCGTCGCCACGCCCTTGCCTCCGCGAAAGCCGGTGAAGAGCGGGAACATGTGCCCGCACACCGCCGCGGCAAACCCGAGCAGGCCGAGCCACACCATGGCGTCGGCGGGAACCGGCAGGAGCCGTATCCACAAAGTGGCGACAACGCCCTTCAGGCAGTCGAGGACGAAGACGAGGTTGCCCGCGCCGCGGCCAACGCAGCGCTTCACATTCGTCGCGCCGGGATTGCGGCTGCCGACCTCGAAGATGTTCACGCCGTGCCAGCGCGCGACGAGACAGCCGAAGGGCAGCGAGCCGAGGAGATAGCCGGCAGCGGCGGCGGCGAGGTAGGGAACGACGCTCATGGCAGGCGTCCGCTCACGCGCCGAAAAGGTGGCCGGGCGCGTCGCTGCGCGCGCATTCGGGCGTGCTCCCCGGAGCGGTATGCCGCAGTTCCTTCAAGAGCGTCACAGGTTGACCAGCAACGCCCGCACGATCGCGTCGGGAGCCTGCAGCTCCTTCAACGCCTCGGCGGAGGGCGCGGAATCGAGATTGAGCACGGTGAGCGCGACGCCGCCGGCCTGGTTCCGGCCCAGCGCCATCGTAGCGATGTTGACCCCGTGCCTGCCGAGGATCGTGCCCACGAGCCCGACGATGCCGGGCTCGTCGCGATTCTCGAGGACGACGATCGTCTCGTTGAGGTTGGCCTCGATCTCGCGACCGTTGATCGAGACCACGCGCGGCACGTGCAGCTTGCCGATGAGCGTGCCGGCGGCCGAGTGGGTCGTGCCGTCGGCGGCCTGCGCCTCGACGTGGACGAGTTCGGTGTAGTCGGTCTCGAGATTCGATTTGATCACCTCGACCTGCACGCCGAGACGCTGGAGGAGGATCGGCGCATTGATGAAGTTCACCTCCTCGCCGCTGATGCGGAGGAGAAACCCGCGCATGATGCTGCGGGTGAGCGCGTTTGCGTCGAGATCGACCACGCGGCCGGAATAGACGAGGCGGAGCTTCTCGATGCGCTTGGGCGAGATCTGCTGCACGAGCGAGCCGAGCTTCCAGCCGAGTTCGAGATACGGCTTCAACACCGCGAGCGTGGCGGCGTCGATCGACGGCATGTTGACCGCGTTGCGGATGACCCCGCCGGCCAGCGCCTCGGCGATCGCCTCGGCGATTTCCACGCCCACGCTCTCCTGCGCCTCCTTCGTCGAGGCGCCGAGGTGCGGGGTGAGCGTCACCTGCGGAAGTTTCCTCAACTCGTGGTCCGCCGGCAGCGGCTCCTCCTCGTAAACATCGAGCCCGGCGGCGGCAACCTGGCCGCTCTTGATCGCGGCGATGAGGGCGGATTCCTTGATGATGCCGCCGCGCGCGCAGTTAAAGATGCGCACGCCCTTCTTCGTCTTCGCGAACGCGGCCTCGTCGATCATGTAGCGCGTCTGGTCGGTCAGCGGCATGTGCACCGTGATGTAGTCCGATTGCGCGAGAAGCTCGTCGAGTTCCAGGCACTCGACCTGCATCGCCTTCGCGCGGCTGGGCGAGAGGTAGGGATCAAACGCCAGCACCTGCATGCCGAACGCCTGGGCGCGGCGCGCGACCTCGCCGCCGATGCGGCCGAGGCCGACGATGCCGAGTGTTTTCTTGTGCAGCTCGATGCCGGAGAAACTCTTGCGATCCCACTTGCCGTCGCGCATCGACGCCGCCGCCTGCGGGACCGGACGCGCGCCGCAAAGCATGTGGGTGAACGTCAGCTCGGCCGTCGCGACGGTGTTTCCGCCCGGCGTGTTCATCACCACGATGCCGCGCTCGGTCGCGGCATCGACGTCGACATTGTCCACGCCGACCCCGGCGCGGCCGACGGCCTTGAGCTGCGGCGCGGCCTTGATCACTTCGGCCGTGATCTGGGTCTCGCTGCGAACCACGATCGCGGAAACGTCGGCCACGAGTTCGAGGACCTTTTCCGGCGACGATCCGTAGGCTTCGATGACTTCGACGCCCGGCTTGTTCCGGAGCAGTTCCACGCCCTTGGGTGAGATGCGATCAGCAACGAGGACTTTCATGGGAAAGGGAAAGCCCGTCAGCTTCGCGCCCAAGGGTCAAAACGTAAGTGCGGCGTTTCATGGCGCCCATGGAACGCACGAGTCCCATCGATCAGCGGCGCTTCAAACCGCGCGCCAGCATGAGCACGGCTGCCCAGTAGGCTTCGCCCGCGATCTCGGGGACGTCGTTGTGGCCGGCATCGCTCACCCAGAGCGCTCGCTTCGGCTCCGGGGCGGCGGCGAAGAGCGCCTTGCCGTGATAGACCGGCGTGACGATATCCAGCTCCCCGTGAATCACCATCACCGGACAGCGCGCGTGCGGGATGCGCGCGATGTTCGGAAACCGGTCGCCGGGAATGAGCGGCGCCTGCGTGACGACGCGAAACGTGCTCTTGAACGCGCCATCGAGGATCAACCCGCGCAACGGCTCGCGCGTCGCCAGTTCGGTCGCGGGGCCCGAGCCGAGCGATCGTCCGTAGGCCACGACCTCGCCCGGGGAAACGCCGAGCTTATCCTGGAGATACCGAAAGACCGCGCGCGTGTCGGCGTTGACGTTGCGCTCCGACGGCGTGCCGGGCGTGGCGCCGTAGCCGCGATAGTCGAAGGCGAGCACGCTCAACCCGCGGGCCCGCATTTCCTCGAGGCGCGGGAGGATGTCGCCGATGTCCTCGGCGTTGCCGTGCAGGTAGAGCACGGTCGCGATCGCGCCCGGCGCGGGCAGGTGGATGGCGGAAAGCGGCGTGCCGTCTTCGGCCGGGATTTTGAAGATGCGGCCTCCCTCGCCGTAGCTGGACTCCTGCGGGCGAAAAATGACCGAGTCCGCCGTGAGGTTGGCGAAGAGCGCCAGAAACACGTAAGCGCTGATCGCAACCGCGAGGACAACGAGGACGGTGTTCATCCGAAAGAGGAAACAGCCGCAAAAAGGCGCAAAAGGCTCAAAACCCAACTCATCTTCCTCCCCTTTGTGCCTTTTCGCGGCTAAAAACTCACGAGCCCAACGCGTCACGCACGGCCTCGACGGCGTTCTCCAGCGGCGCCTCGGACTCGGCGCCGGCACGCATGTCGCGGATCTTGACGACGCCGCGGGCGAGTTCGTCGCCGCCGAAGATCAACGCCAGCCGCGCGCCGGTCTGCCCGGCCTGTTTGAATTGCTTGCCGAAGCCCGCCGGTTTCAGCGGGTAATCGGTCCGGACGCCGGAGGCGCGCAGCGCGTTGACGAAACGCAGCGCGATCGGCCGCTCCGGTTCCGCCGCGATGACGTAAACATCCGGCGCCTGCACGATCGCGGGAAGCAGTCCGCGCGCTTCGAGCAGGAGTTGAAACGTCATGTCGCCGATCGCGAAGCCGACCGCGGGCAGGTCCGGCCCGCCGTAACGCGCGACGAGATCGTTGTAACGCCCGCCACCGGCGAGCGCGCGCAAGTCGCCCTTGCGATCGAAGGCTTCGAACACGAACCCGGTGTAATAGGAAAGCCCGCGCACCACCCCGAGATCGACCTCGACGAACGCCTCCAGGCCCATCGCGCGCAGGCCGGCGAGGAGCGTGCGCCAGTCGGCCAGCCGCGCCTCGAGTTGCGCGTCGCCGAGCGAGGCGATCATGGCCTCCAACGCCTCGAAACCGCGCACGCCGAGCAGGCTCGTCACCGCGCTTTTTCTCCCAGTCGTGAGAGGGCCGTGTTTGTCCTCGAAGCTTTTGAAGGCGGCCTCGCCCAGCTTCTCGAACTTATCCACCGCCGAGAGGACGTCAGGCGTCTCCGCGTCTGAAAAACCGCTCGCGCGCAGGTAGTGGATCCAGAGATCCCGATCACTCAGCCGGACGTAAAAATCCTCCGCCGTGAGGCCGAAACCGCGCATGCACTGCACGAGCAACGCGATCAGCTCGATCTCCGCCTCCGGGCCGGTTTCGCCGAAGACGTCGGCGTTGAACTGAAAAAAGCAGCGTCCCCTGCCCTTCTGCATCCGCTCGTAGCGGTAAAACTCGGCGATGCTGAACCACTTGATCGGGCGGCGCAGCGCGTTCGCCTTCGCGCCGACGAGCCGGCAGACGGTGGGCGTCATCTCCGGACGGAGCGCGACCTCGCGACCACCCTTGTCGGTGAAACTGAAGAGCTGCGCCTCGATCTCGTCGCCCGATTTTCGCGTGTAAAGGTCGAGCGGCTCGAGCACGGGGGCGTCGTACTCCTGGAAACCGTAGGCGAGCGCGCTCTGCCGCCAGACGCGGAAGATGTGCTGACGCAGGGCCATCGCTTCCGGGTAAAACTCCCGGAAGCCTGGGAGGGTTTGAGGCAGTGCCATCACGCGCCTGGCTCTTCAGCCGGAACAGATTTGAACCACAGAGGCACAGAGAGGACGCAGGAAAAAACAACCTTCACCGAAGGCAACGAAGAGAACGAAGGGAATGGGATACGGCCTTCGTTTCCTTTGTTACCTTCTGTGCCACAACCTCCTTTTTCATTCCTCCGTGGCTCAAATCCTCAAAAATCGTCCGAATCACCCTCGCGGTCGGAATCCGGCGCCGGCGAGTGGGCTTTCTCGGCTTGAAGCTTCTCGAGGTCGAGCTGCTTGATCTGCGCCTTCAGGACCTTGCCGGACTTGAACTTCACCACCGCGCGGGTCGGGATGACGACGTCTGTCTCCGGCTTGTTGGGATTCCGCCCGATGCGGGCCTTGCGCACCTGCACTTCGAAAACGCCGAAATTGCGCAGCTCGACATTCCGGCCCGCCGACAAGGCGTTGAGCACGATATCGAGGGCCATCTGGACTGTTTGCTGGACCTGCTTTTGCGGAAACCCGGTTTTCTCGTAGATTTCGAGAACGATCTCCCGTTTGGTGAGGTTGTTGGCCATAAGTCGAAACGAGGTTGGCGCTGGTCGCGATGAACGAGGTGAAAATTCCTCAGGCCTTTTTTTGCGTCAACCTTAATCAATACGCAACCCTTTCGGAATGAGCGATAAAGACGAACCAAGAAATCCACTGGAAGACTTCCAGAAACAGCTTCAGCAGATGATGCGCGACGGGAAATTCCAGTTCATGTTTCCCAACCAGGGCGCAACTTCGGGCGCGCAGGCGCGCCCCGCCCCGCCCGATTCCGACGAGAAGGAGCGTCACGAGGCCGCCCTGCGCCGCATCCGCGAATTTGGGCTCCGGCCCCGGGAGATCCGCGATCACCTCGACCGTTTCGTGATCCGGCAGGACGAGGCCAAGAAGGTCATCTCGGTCGCGATCTGCGATCACTACAACCACGTGCGACGCTGCCTCGAGGATCCGCAACTGAAGGAAAAGGAATACGCCAAGCAAAACATCCTCATCCTCGGCCCCACCGGCGTGGGCAAAACCTACCTCATGCGCAACGTCGCCAGGCTCATCGGTGTGCCCTTCGTGAAGGCGGATGCGACGAAGTTTTCCGAAACCGGCTACGTCGGCGGCGACGTCGAGGATCTCGTGCGCGACCTCGTCAAGGCGGCCGATGGCGACGTCGAGCTGGCCCAATACGGCATCGTTTACATCGACGAGATCGACAAGATCAACTCCTCCGCCGGCGCGATGGGGCGCGATGTCTCCGGCCGTGGCGTGCAGATCAATCTGCTCAAGCTGATGGAGGAGACCGACGTCAACCTCCACAGCCAGACCGACATCCTCGGCCAGATGACCGCCGTGATGGACATGCAGCGCGGCGGCAAACCGCGTCCGCGCACGATCAACACCCGGCACATCCTCTTCATCGTCAGCGGCGCCTTCGACAAGCTGGCCGGCCAGGTGCGCAAGCGCGTCGAGAGCGCCCAGGTCGGCTTCGCCCATCCGGGCACCCGGCTCGAGGACGACTCCGACGCGCTCCAACTCGTGCAGACGCAGGACTTCATGCAGTTCGGTTTCGAGCCGGAGTTCGTCGGACGGCTTCCCGTGCGCGTCGCCTGTCATGCGCTCAAGCCGGCGGATCTCGAAAAGATCCTTCTCACCTCGGAAGGCAGCGTGCTCGCGCAGTACCGCGCCGACTTCGCCGGCTACGGCATCGATTTCGATTTCGGGCCGGAAGCGATCCGCAAGGTGGCCGAAAGAGCCTACGCGGAAAAAACCGGCGCGCGCGGCCTCATGACCGTCCTCGAGCAGGTCTTTCGCGACTTCAAATTCGAGCTGCCCTCGACCGCGATCCGCTCGTTCGGAGTCACGCCTGAGACGCTCGATGATCCGGCGAAACAGGTGAAGGAGCTGCTGCGGAAAAACTCCGACGCCCAGCGCGAGGTGCTCCAGAACGAGGTCGCCGGTTTCACCAAACGCTTCCAGCGCGACCATGGCTTCGACCTCGAGTTCACGGACGACGCCATCGCCGAACTCGTCGATGAAAGCCTGGCGCGAGACAAAACCATCCGCGGCCTCTGCGAGGAAAAGTTTCGCGACTTCCACCACGGGCTCACGCTGATCTCACGCAGCTCCGGCTCGAAATCCTTCGCGATCACCCGCGCAGTGATCGCGAATCCGGAAAAGGAACTCTCGCGCTGGGTCGTGGCCAGTTTCCGGGAAGAAAAGTCGGACGCGAACCCGGCGCCGGTCGAAGGATCGAGTTGATCCCGACGTTTCGACATGCCTGATCCCGTCGCCGTCAATCAGATGTTCGGCCGCATTTCCGGCCGTTACGATCTCGCCAACCGCCTGCTCAGCGGCGGACTCGACGTGCGCTGGCGCAAACGGCTGGTGCACGAAGTCGCCGCGATCGCACCGGCCGACATTCTCGACCTCGCGACCGGCAGCGGCGACGTGGCCTTCGCGCTTCGCCGCGCGCTGCCGCACGGAACGCGCATCACCGGCATGGATTTCTGCCAGCCCATGCTCGACGAGGCCGAGCGCAAGATGGCGGCCGACTCGTTTCTCTCGGGCATCACGTTTCAGATGGGAAACGCGCTCGATCTTCCCGCCCCCGACGGCTGGTTCGACGCCGTCACGATCGCGTTCGGCCTGAGAAACACCGCCGACCGCGCCCGCGCCCTGGAGGAGATGCGCCGCGTCCTGCGGAAACCACACGGAACGCTCTTCGTGCTCGAATTCTCGCAACCGAGCCGCTGGTTCGCGCCGTTTTATTTCTTCTACCTGCGCCACATCCTCCCGCGCGTCGCGCGCTGGTGCACGGGCGACAAGGCCGCCTACGACTACCTCTGCGGATCGATCGAGGCCTATCCCGATCGCGAAGCGATCTCGCAGGAGATGCGCGCCGCCGGCTTCACGGATGTTCGCGCGCTTCCGCTCACCTTCGGCAGCGTCGCGCTGCACATCGCGCGGCGGTGAGGTTTGCTTTATCGCGGCCCTACAGGCCGCATCCATGGGGATGCTCCATGACCCGGGACGGCTACCCCGGGCTGAAGGGTGATGGCCCTTTGGGCCACGGAACGTGGGTCACATGCGGCCCGCGTCCCGGCAAGTTGTCAGGCCCGAAGGGTCGCCATCCCTCAGCCCAGCCCAACGGGCTGGGTCACCAATCGACGTCCCAAATATGCGCCCCAACGGGGCGCGACACGTTCAGTTGAACGACTTCCCGCAGCCGCAGGTGCTCTGCGCATTCGGGTTGCGGATCTCGAAGCCCTTGCCCTGCAGGCCGTCGTCGAAATCGATCACGGAGCCCTCCAGATAGGCGCGACTGGTCGGATCCATGAGAAACTGAACGCCTTCCGACTCGAGCGCTTCGTCGTTCTCCTTCGCGACATCGAAGGACATCCCGTACTGAAAACCGGAACAGCCGCCTGATTCGACGAAAACGCGAAGGCGTTTCGTGTCGTCGCCGAGTTCCGATTGGAGCGTGCGAACCTGCTGGGCGGCACGTGCGGTCAGAGAGATCATCGCCTCACGTTAAAACCTGTCGCTCCGCTGTCAACGGGACCGGCCCGCGCGGTCCGGAAGCGCGCAGAACTCCCGGTCCATCACGCGTCGATCATGCGTAAAGCATAAACCGTGCTACGCGCGGGTTCGACCTTGCGTCGGCTTGAAATCAGGCAATCGTCGCGACTGTGCGTGTAAAACACCACAAGCGCCAAATCAGCCCGCTCACCGCAGGGAACACCGTTTCCGGCCGGGGGGCGCGAGCCCTCGCAAAATTGCCGCCGCAGACACGATGAGCGCGCACGGATTTTCCCAGGAGCTGCGCCAGCGGCAGACCCAGCAACTCGTCCTCGCGCCGCAGTTGCGGCAGTCGTTGAAAATCCTTCAGGTCGCCGCGCTCGACCTGCGCACGACGATTCAGGAGGAGCTGCAAAACAACCCCACCCTCGAGGAGCTTCCGATGGAGGGCGTGAGCCTCGAGCGCACGAACGCCGAGGAATCGTCGGACTCCGACGCGGAGCCGGGCGACACCTCCCCCGCGGACAACCGCGAGGAGCTGCAGTTCGAGCGCAACTTCGAGATCCTCAACCGGCTCGATCAGGACTGGCGCGACCACATGTCGCAATCCAACGGCTCCGGCCCCTACACGCAGGAGGACGCCGATCGCCGCCAGCACTTCTTCGACTCGATCGTCGGCGAGACCTCCCTTCAGGAACACCTGCTCGATCAGGCCCGGCTCGCCGATCTCGACGAGCAGGAGATGGAGGCGATGCAGTACCTGATCGGCAGCCTCGACAACAACGGCTTTCTCACCACCTCGCTCAACGACGTCTCGCTGCTCACCACGATCCCGCTCTCCGTCGTCCAGCGCGCGCAAACGGTGCTGAAAAGCTTCGATCCGCCCGGCATCGGCTGCCTCGATCTTCAGGACAGCCTCCTGCAACAATTTCTCCTTCGCGGAAAGGCCCGCTCCATCCCCGCGCGCATCGTGAAGGATCATTTCCTCCTCCTCACCCGCAGGCGCATCCCGGAGATCGCGCGCAAGATGAACCTGCCGCTCGAGGACATCCAGCGCGCGATCGAGGAGATCGCCCAGCTCGATCCCGCGCCCGGCCGCAAGTTCGGCGACGACACGAACCGCGTCGTCGTTCCCGATGTCGTGGTCGAGAAGGTCGCCGGCGACTGGGTCATCACGCTGACGAGCGACTACATCCCGCGCCTCCGCCTCGCGCCGGCCTACAAGGAGCTTCTCGCCAAGGGCACGCTCAGCCGCGACGAGAAGGAATACCTCCAGGAAAAGATGCGCTCCGGGCGTTTCCTCATCAGCTCGATCGAACAGCGCCAGCAGACGATCGAGAAAATCTCGCGCGAGATCCTGAACCGGCAGGTCGAGTTCTTCGAGGAAGGCGTTTCGAAATTGAAACCGCTCACCATGACCCAGGTGGCCGAGGTCGTCGGCGTGCACGAAACAACCGTGAGCCGCGCGATCGCGAACAAATACATGCGCACGCCGCACGGCGTCTTCGAGATACGCTACTTTTTCACCTCGGGCTACAAATCGACCGAGGGCGAATCGATCTCCAACACGAGCGTGAAGGACATGATCGCCCAGCTCATCGCCGCCGAGGATCCGGAGAAGCCGATGAGCGATCAGGAAATCGTCGGCAAGCTGAGCGAAAAGAGCATCAACATCGCCCGCCGCACCGTCGCGAAATACCGCGAGGAACTCGGCATCCTGCCCAGCAATCTCCGGCGCGAATACGCCTGACGTCCCTGCCCTCCCGGGCGGGAACGCGGGTGGGCGGACGCGCCGAAAAATTCGGGTCAGCCGGCCATCCGCCAGCCGAGCAACCGCGCGGGCAGCGTCAGAATCGCGGCGAGGGTGGCGAAGAGCGCCTGAACGCAGACTCCGACGAGCCGGAAAGGCAGCGCGATCAGCCACACGAACGGAAACGCAACCAGCGCCAGCAGCGCGAGCGGCCAGCAGAGGACGAAGAGCGCGCACCAAAGAAGAAATGCGATGACAACACGCATGGGGGCGCTCAGCCTCGAGCCTGTTTCACGTGGATGCTGCCGCCGCTCGTGCGAAGATGAAGCAGCGGACCGCCGCCGTTGATTTCCCCTCGCGCGTCCCGCCTCTTCTTGCGCAAATCGACGCCGGAAACGTCGAAGTCGCTTTCAACATGGCCGCCGGAGGTCGCGGCATCGAGCGCGACGGCCGCGCCGGCCGGCAGCGTCACCGTGATGCCGCCGCCGGAGGTCGAGAGCCGGCAATTCGCGGTCGGCGCAATCGCGAGCGTGGCGCGAATCGAGCCGCCCGAGGTGTCGCCGGAGACGTTGCCCTCGATCGCCTCCAGGGTGATCGAGCCGCCGCTGGTGTCGGCCTCGACGTTGCCGCGATGCCGGCTCACGCGAATGGAGCCGCCGGAGGTGTCGGCGGACAGTTTGCCGACGCACGATTCCGCGGTGATGCTTCCCCCGCTGGTGTCCGCGATCGCCGCGCCATGCACCGCGAGAAACGTGATCGAACCGCCCGAAGTGTCGGCGTCCACGGCGCCTGTGATGTTTTCGCAACGGATGCCGCCGCCGCTCGTGTCGGCGCGGACATCGCCCGTGAGGTTCGCGACCGAGATCGAGCCGCCCGAGGTGTCGAGGCTCACGTCGAATTCGGAGGGCACGACGATGGCGCAACGCGCGTCGAGCTTCGTCCGCAGCCGCGACCAGCCGCTGAAGAGCGACCACTTCCATTCCGGTTTCTTTTGCCGGATGATCACCGTGTCCCCCTTCTGCTCGATCGTCACGGCGCGGTCCGCGAGGTATTTTTCCTCGTTCTCCCTGGACGACGCGCGGACCTTGCGCTCGAAGTCGATCGACACGGTCGGATCGGACGACGTCGTCACGTCGATGCGCGCGTGGGCGATGTCGACGATCAGTTTTCCGCCTGGACGGACGTCGAGTTTCTTCTCGATCCGCTCGACCGTCTCCGCCGGGAGGGAGGGAACGAGCACGCAACCAGCGACGAAGAAAACGAGCGCGACACGCGCGCGCCCGCGCCGGGAGAGAGTGAGGAAAGCAGTCGAATGGTTGGCCATGGTTGTCGAAAATACCCGGCCGGGCCTCCGAAGGTTGCATGAAATCGACGCGACAGCACGGCCTCGCGGAGAAGCCTCCTTCACTCCCTCACGCCCTTCCCCACCCTCCTCATCACCACCGCCACCTTCAGCCGGGTTTGATCCGCGCCCTTGAAAACGCCGCGCGTCGGCGAAGTGTCGTGAAAATCCCGGCCGACGGCGACGAGCACGTGCCGTTCGCCGACGACGATGTCGTTGGTCGGGTCGAGCGGGATCCAGTCGCCGTTGGGCAACCCGGCCTCGACCCAGGCGTGGCTTTCGGCCGCGCCGACGAGCCGGGGCGCGTCTGATTGCGAAGCGCGCTTCTGCCGCTCGGTCTCGATGTAGCCAACGGCGTAGCGCGCGGGAATTTCCGCCGAGCGCAGGATGGCGATCATCGCGTGGGCGTAGTCCTGGCAGACGCCCTTGCGCAGCTCGAGCGCGTCCTCGACCCCGGTGTTCACGTCCGTGACGCCGGGCGTGTAGGTGAAGCGTTGATGAACCCAGCGCATGATCTCGAGCAGCGTCGCGCCCAGATGCGCGCCGGGGCGCGCGAGGCGGTTGGCGATCTCGTTGACCACGCGCCCCAACTGCACCGCGACGGACGGCTGGAGAAAGTCGAACAACTCCAGGCGCTGTCCGCGAAAGATCTGGCGGGCCTCGGAGATCGTGATGTCGAGCGCCTCCGGCGGGATTTCCGGCGGATGCGTTTCCACCTCGCACTTCGCGCGCAGCGAGAGGGCGTCGTGGCGGCGCACGATGGAAAACTGCTCCACCGTGTTTCCGAAATAGTCGGTGTAACGGGCCACCCGGCACTCCGGCGTGATCGCGAGCGAGCGCGCGCGCACGGTTTGCGCGCGGTTCGACGGCGGATGAAGCCGCGCCTCCATGAACGACTCGCTCGCGGGCGAGGCATACTCGTAGCGCGTGGTGTGGCTGATCTCGAAACGCATCTCCGCTCAACCTTCGAGGCCGGTTCCTGGCGCGAGGCGCGCCTGGTGGCTGAAATAAAAATCGTGCAGCGCCGCGCCCAGATGGTTGATGCGGTCGAGCAGGCGATCGAGCCAGTCGGCGAATGTTTCGTCGCCGCCCTCGCGCGTGGAAACGACCCGGGCGGCCGCGGCCGCGGGCGGGCGCGGCGCGTCCCCGCCGCGCTCGAAACGCGGGCTGTCGGTGCGCTGCGAAAACACCCGGCCGAGGTCGAGCCCGTCCAGCATCGCGAGAATGGCGCGCGCCTGGACCAGCGGCGGATCGTCGCCCTGCCCCGTCAATCGGGATACGGTGGCCAGGCAGGCGTTCACGTGCGCGAAGCAGGCGTGGACGCTCTTGGGCGCCTGTTCGTTGAGGAGGAAGAACTCGGCCACGAAAAGCGGCTCGGCGCGCGCGTGGAAGGTTCTTCGATACGCGTCCTGCGAGGAGAGCATGCGCACGAGCGCGGTGAGGTCGGCATCCCCGCGGCGGTTGTCGCGCTCGGCCGCCTCGGCCTCGAGCAGCGCGTGCCGGAAACTCGCGCAGGTCATGAGGGCGCGCTCGAGGTGCATGCCGATCTGGAAAAACTGCCAGCCGGTGTCGTGCAGCATGGTGCGATCGATCGTGCCGAAAAACGCCGCGAAGCCATCGAGCACGCGACCGACCGCCTCCTTCGCCAGCCCGCGGCGGGCCGCGGTCGCGCGCGCGCCTCGCGCGGCGAGATCGTCGAGCGCCTCGCAAAGCCGGTTGATCACGCCCCAGGTCTCGGGGCTGAAATAATCGCGGCATTGCAGCGTGTTGTGACGCGCGGAGCCGGTGGCGCGCAGGAGCGAACTGGGGTTGTCCGCGTCGAGCGTCATATGCCAGGCGAGCGCCGGCGTGAACCACGCGGGCCCGCCGGGCCGCATGACGCCGCCGTGGCCGGTCGCCTCGAGCAGGCCCTGCCAGACGGGAAACCAGGCCGGGCGCTCGCGGCGGGAAATTTCCTCCAGCCCGACGTCGCGGATGATGCTCAGGATGCGCGCCGTGCCCTCCGCGCGCTCGGAGTAGCGGCCCGCCCAGAAGAGATTGTCGGCCGCGCGCGAGCCGAGCAGCAGCGGCTTCACGCGCTCCGGCGGGCGCTCGGGCTCCGGCGCGGGCGGGCCCTCACTCGGGCTGAGAACGACGAGATCAGCCGTGTCCCCCGCCTGCCAGCCGGGCGGATCGGCGCGGCTTTTCACCGGCAGGAAACGCAACAAGCCGCCCGCCATGACCTCGATCCGCCGCCCCTCGCACAGGGCGAAGCAACTGAGGCGCTGGCGCGCCGGGCGAGAGGCGCGGGGTGCGTCCGCTTCGGGCAGGTCTCGCGCGACGTAGGCGTGCGGCTGGCGGCGGATCGCCTCGAGGGCGCGCCTGCGCTGTTGCGGCGTGCCGCCGCGCATGAAGCGCGGGAGGTCGGCGCGGCTGCCTTGCGCGGGCTCGAGCGAAAGGCGCGCCTCCGTGTCGTCCCCGACCACGGCGAGCTGGTCCACATCTCCACAATAAAGCGTTCGCGCGCCGGGCAGAACCGGGCGTTCGCCGAGAAAAAAACGCAGCAGGCGCGGAAGATACGCCTCCAGCGCGCGGCTGTCGGCCACGCCGGCGCCGATGGCATTGGCGACGGCCACGCGGCCCGCGCGAATGCTTCCGACCAGCCCGGGGATGCCGGTGAGCAGGCGGGTGGGAAACACCACCGGATCGACGTCGCAGTCGTTGATTCTTCGATACACGACATCGACCGGCACGAGGCCCGCGACGGTTTTGAAATAAACGCGCTGCTCGAGCACGAGGAGATCGCCGCCCTGCGCGAGGGGCAGCCCCATCTTGCGCGCGAGGAAACTGTGCTCGAGATACGCCGGATCGTGCGGGCCGGCCGTGAGCACGACGATGTTCGGCTGCTCGTTCCCGCCGGGCGCGAGGCGGCGGAGGTGGTCGAGCAGGCGGAGCGGAAAATCGATGACGTGCTGGAAGTCGGGCAGCGCCGCATAGAACTCGGCGTTTTCCTGCAGCATCAGGCGGCGGTTCTGCACCGCGAAGGCGGCGCCGATGGGCGTGTTGGCAAAGGTTTCGAGAAACACCCAGCCACCCGCCGCGGAGCGCGCGAGATCGAAGCGCAGCAGCGTGGCCCGGCTCGCGCGCCCCGGCTCGAGGCCGACGCACGGCCGCCGAAAAAAGGGATCGGCCAGCGCCAGCTCGGGCGGCAGGAGCCGCAGCCGCAGCGTTTCCTGTTTGCCGTAAAGATCGGCCAGCAGGCTGTTGACCAGACGCGCGCGCTGGCGCACGGCGGCCTCGACCACGCGCCATTCCTCCGCCTCGATCAGGACCGGGGCGGACGAGATCGACCACTCGAGCCGCCCGGCCTCGGGCACGGCGCCGATCGTGTAGGCCGCGTCGAGTTCGCGCACGCCACGCCGCAGGCGGGCCGCGAGATCGCGAGCGCTCGAGCTGCCGGACCGGGGAGGACTCACGGTAAAAGGCTCAGCCGAAGCGATGCGGTTGCGCCACCCGCCTCACGTGCGAAAGAGAATGCTCTCCCGCTCGAACATCCACACGGCCAGGCGCATCGCCAACGCCGCGTAGAGCGCGCTCGAGATCACCGCGATGGCGAGAAACGCGGGGTTGGTCAGGCCCGCGAGCACCTGTTTCATGGCGAGCGCGGTGTTGAGGATCGGCACGAAGCTCAGCCCGAGGTTGTTTTCCGGGCCGAGCACGCTCGAGAGGATGGCCGGGAGCATGATGAGGATCATGAAAGGAAACACATAGGCCTGCGCCTCCTTCTGGTTGCGGGCGAAGGTCGAGACCACGAGCAGCAACGCCGAGGTCATGAGCGCGAGCGGGATGACGATGAGCAGCATCGCGCCGACGGCCGGATACGAGATCGCGAGGCCGGCGTCGAAGAGCTGGGCCGCGAGGGTGAACCCGCCGTGCATGGCCGCGACCAATCCCGCGATGGCGCAGAACGCCGCGCAGACGCTCACGATCGCGATGGCGCCGAGCTTGCCGAGGATGATCTCGTGGCGCGACGCGGGCGAAACGAGCAGCGTTTCCATCGTGCCGCGTTCCTTCTCGCCCGCGCAAAGGTCGAAGGCGCTCGTCATCCCGCCGAACGACGCGCTCAGAATCACGATGTAAGGCAGGAAAATGCCGAGGATGAATCCGCCGGTTTTCTCCTTCTGCGCGAGGTCGCGCGACTTGTGCCGGATCGGCTCGAGGACGGCGCGGTCGAGGCCCTCGCCCACGAGCCGGCGCGTGACTTCGGCATGGGCGATGTCGCGGACGACGCCCTCCAGCCGCGAAAGGGCGTTGCGGGACTTGTCGCTCGCGCCGTCGAAGAGGATCTCGGCCTGGATGTTGCGGCCGGCGCCGAGTTCCTCCGCGGTGTTTTCCGGCAGGACGAGCGCGGCGCGCACGTGATGCTCGCGCACGGCGGCTTCGGCCGCTTCGAGCGAATCCAGCGGACGGACGGAAAGCGTTTTCACGGACGCGACCCCGCTCTCCCAATCCGGCAGCGCGGCGGCGTTGACGACGCCGACCTCGAGCGATTCCGTGCGATCGCTCTCGACCTTCTGGCCGACGAAAAAGCCCATCGCGACGATGAGCAGGGGCGTGACCACCAACGGCGAGACGATCACGCCGAGAAGCACGCGGCGGTCGCGAAAGGTTTCTCGCAATTCCTTGGTGAATACCGTGCGGACGCGGCTGCGCATGTCAGGAAAGCGATTCGCCGACCAGTTGAAGGAAGACCGACTCGAGCGCGACCAGCCCGGTGCGGGCGCGCAGCTCATCGACCGTTCCCGAGGCGACGATGCGGCCCTGGTGGACGACCGCGATCTCATCGCACAGCCGCTCGACCTCGCTCATGATGTGGGTGGAAAAAACCACCGTGCGCCCCTCGGCGCGGCATTTCTCGATGAAGCGCATGATCGTGCGCGAGGTCATGACATCGAGGCCCGTCGTGGGCTCGTCGAAGACCATCACCTCCGGCCGGTGCACGATCGCGCGGGCGATCGAGACGCGCTGTTTCTGGCCGGTCGAGAGCTTGTCGCAACGCCCGTTGGCGAAGTCGCTCATCTCGAGTTCGCTGAAGATCTCGTCGATCCGCGCCTTCAAATCCGCGCCGTCGTGCCCGTGCAGGCGGCCGAAATACTCGACCATCTCCCGCGCCGTGAGCCGCCCGTAAAGCGCGGTGCTTCCGGTGAGGAAACCGATCTTCTCGCGCACGATCTGCGGCTCCTTGCGCACATCGTGCCCGGCCACGATGGCCGTGCCGGCGGTCGGCGTGAGGAGCGTCGCGATCATCCGCAGCGTCGTCGTCTTGCCCGCGCCGTTGGCCCCGAGCAGCCCGAGAATCCGCCCCGGGCGCGCCACGAAACTGACGCCATCCACAGCCCGCACCGGGCCGCGCTTGCGGTCGTCGAAAACCTTCGCGAGTTCACAGGCTTCGATCATCGGGAAGAATTGCTGTTCAGGGACGGCAACGAAGAATCCACTCGATCGCATCCTCCGCGGCCTCTGTGACCCGGAACAGAATACCCCGGCGCCCTTCGTTCCCTTCGTTTCCTTCTGTGCGATTTTTCTGGGCCGGCGTGTGCGATCATGTGCGGTCGGGCAGCGAGAGTCGTCGGATCAAACGGCGCATCGTGTAGATGACAACGGCCAAAGGCGCAAAAAGCCAGCAGAGCGCCAGTTCGACCGGGATGCGCAACCGCCGCAGCCGCGCATCCTCGCGCAGCACGACGGCGACGAACAGGTTCCCCATCTGCAGGTGCGACCAGAGCACGAGAAACACGAGCGGATGCCGCAGGAACCCGCGCACGCTTTTGTGCGCCGGCTCCGGCGCGTTGGGCACGCCGAGGTCGAAGAGTTTCCAGATCAACGCGAGATAAACAATCCCGAGCAGCGGCGGGGCCAGAAACGGCGACGAGATCCAGCGCGTCCACCGCTTGTTGGGCAGGAAGACGAGCGCGAACCAGATCGGCAGCGGCGCGAGCGTAAGCATGAGAAAGGTGTCGTTGACCTGCCGCGAGCCGAAGAGATCGATGAGCCACCCGGGCATCCGCCCATCACGCGGATCGCACGCCGCTCCCGCAACGCCGAAGATCGCCCCGCGCCCCGCCTCCGACGCCGGGAGCCCAGGACCAAAGCCACTTATCTGTAACGTACGTTACAGATAAGTGGCTTTCACCAGCCGCTCCGCGGGCGGGTTTTCCACATCGAAGGCGCGCGCGATCCGGCTCAGACGGCGCGGATCTCGAGCGATGCCTCCATGCGCGCGCGCACGTCGTTTCCGCCCCAGAAGGCGCCCGTGACGGGATTGAGGTTCGCCGGGCCGCGGCCGACCGCGACGGGGACGAAATGGTCGTCGGTCAGGACCCCATGCGTGGGATCGAAGCCCTTCCAGCCCGCGCCCGGCAGGTAAACCTCCGTCCAGGCATGCAGCGCCCCGGGAGACACGCCGGACTCGGGCGACGAATCGTAAAGATAGCCGCTGACGAATCGCGCCGCGAAGCCGAGCGCATGGCAGGCCTGCATCATGAGGTTGGCGAAATCGCGGCAGGTGCCGGAGCGGTTGCGAATCGTTTCCTCCGGCTCCTGCGCGCCCGGGTCGTCGCGGGTGTGGTAGTCCAGTTGCTCGCGAATCGCCTGGTTGAGCTGCGTGAGCACCTCCAGCGTGTCGTCGGGAAACTCGCGCAGGGCCGAGCGCATCCAGTCCAGCAGCGGCCGGCCTTTTTCCTCGGACGGGTTGCGGTAGGGCGCGAGCAGCACGCGTTCGGCCGGCTGGTAATCGAACGGAAAATGCGCGGCGTCGAGCCGGACGACAAACTCGAACGGGTTGCGGTCCAGCGTCTCGACCTCGATCTCCACGCGCGCGGAAAACGCCTCGACCCGGTCGTAATGGTAGGCGATGGCGAGGCTGTTCTCATGATGGTCGCGCGCCCAGAAGAGCTTCGTCTCGGGCGTGGTGATGAGCCGGAAACTGGTGATGGAGACGTGGTGATTCTCCCGCGGCCGCATGAGAATGTGCTGCGGCGCGAGCACGACCGGCGCCGAGTAGTGGTACGAGACGGTGTGGGCGATGTTGAGTTTCATCAATCGGCAAAGCTGAAAGCCCCCCAGAGTGACAGCCCCGCCCGCGATGGGGAAGAGAAACTGCAAGGCAGGGAAAAACCAAGGAACCGGACCGCGAACAGCCCGGATGAAGGGACGCGCGGATGCATGCGCGCGCCGCATCAAGCGGATGCCGTGCCACCCGTTTGGCGCGAACGCCGCGGGCGGGCGCGAGCAGGCTGTGCGTCGCAAACCCATCCCCGGCCCCGCCACCTTCCCGGGGCGGGCTACGGCGTGTCCTGCTCGAATGGATACGCGCCCGGAGCGCGGGCGTCGCCGGCTGCCCAGCCGAGAAGCTCGAGGATTTCGGGCGGCGTCCCGGTCTCGATCGAAAGCGGGCGCGCGAGGCGCAGGTTCTTCAACTCCGGGCTGAGGAAAACGGCGCCGGGATCCGCCGCGATGAACCGGCTCCGCGCCTCGAACCGCGGATGGGCCGCGCGCAGCCCGTCGAGCGACTGGAATCCGACCTGCGGCTCGTCGCCCGGCGCCCACGCGACCAGCGGAGGCGCAGCCGTATCCACATTCTGGTTACGCACATAGACATTGCCGTCGATGCGGCTGGCCTGCGGATCCACGAGCCTGCCCTTCAGCGCCTCGGTCTGGTCGAAGCGCAGCAGGGCCTTGGTGAAATCCGCGCCGGCTGTGAGAAGATTGCCGGCGAAGACGTGCCCCTCGCGCTCATCGACATCCGGCCCCGTCGCGGGATGCCAGCCGAAATGATCCGCCACCGCGCTGCGTTCCGTGCGCTCGAACGAGGCGACCGTGTTCACGAAGGTGTTGTGATGCACCTGCGCGTCCGCGCTGTTGAGGATGCGCACGCCCTTGTCGCAATCGACGAAGACGTTTCCGGCGCAGATCACGCCCCTCGATATCTCGAAGAAGAAGCCGTCGAGGCAGTTCTCGATCCAGTTGTTGATGAAGACGCCGTCGCGATTGCCGACGTCGTACCAGATGCCGTTGGAGTGCGGCTGGTCGATGACGAGATTGTCGCGGCAGGTCACGCGCCAGGACTGGTTGAATATCTTCACCGCGGACGGGTAGTAACCGGTGATCCGCTCGACGTTGTTGCGGGCGAAGATGTTTCTTTCCAGCAGGCAGTCCGCCGAGCTGATGATATAAATCCCCTCCGTGCTCGTGTCGCTGATATGACAGTTTCGCAGCGTCGTCCCGTTGCCGCGAAGATAGGCCGCGACCCGCGAGCAGTGCGTGATCGTCACGTGCTCGAGCGTGGCGCCGACGACATCGTTGCCGAACGTGGATGGATCCGCCGGCCCCTCCGGCTCGCGCCCCTCGATCTCGAGCGCGCGATAGGCATATTGCGTGAAGGTGATGCCGCGAATGACCGGCCCGCGGCCGTCGGAGGTTTTTCCATGGACCTCGCCGATCGTGCGCGTGATCGCGCCATCGTGCGCGGTGATTTCAACGACGCGGCCGGCCGGATCGGCGCCGAGATAAACATAGCCGTTCTCGTAATCGATGGAGTAAGTGTCCTCGTCGAGTTCCCCCTCCCAGCCGGCGGACTGCAACGCGCGGCCATCGACGAAGACCATGTCGTTATTAAAACGATGCAGCGGCGTGCGCATGCCCTCGCGATGCCGCCGCCACCAGCCCGCGGGCTTCTGCGGAAAGAGCGTGGGCCAGCGCGCGCGCCAGACATTGTCGCGCAGGGCCTCCCACTCCGTCGCCACGCGCGTGCCCTTCAGCACCGGCTTCTCATCCGCATGCGGCTGCAGCGTGATGCCCTGGTTCAACCACAGGTTCCCCACGCGATAAACGCCGCCGCGCAGGATGACCGCGTCGCCCGTGACCGCGCGCGCGATTGCAGCCTCGAGCGTGGTCGGATCGGCGAGCGTCGCTCCGCTGGAATCCGGATTCCCATCCGGCGCGACATGGATGACGCGCGCCGCATCCTCGGGCGGATCGTAATGCCGCGGCTGCGGACCGTAGGGACCGCCGGAGGGTTGGGCGGCTCCTCGCGACGCGAGTCCAACGGCGGCAAGCGCGAGCAGCGCAATAAACAATAAGCGACAACGCGAAAGGTGATCGGGGCAACAAAGCATGATGACGGAAAACGGGGTTGGGTTTCGCGGGTTCGGGCAGGCACAAACCACGCAAACGATCCAAACACCGGCAATCGCAACAGAAGGCTAACGATAGCCCGGTGCGGGGGACGGGGATCAGGAAATCCGCGACCTTGGACCTGAGACCTTCGACTTTCGACCTCCTCCTTCTCCTGTCTCCTGAATCACCCGGATCGCCTTGTGCTCGCGGAGAAGGTCGAGCGCGCGGGCGAGCAGCGTCTTCCCCGGTTCGCGATGCGGCCAGGTCGAGGCGCCCGACGGATGCGGCAGGGGAATCGCATCGACCTCGCGATCCCCCGCTCGCACACGCCAGACGCGGCCGATGATGCGATCGAGCGGCGCCGGCTCGAGAAAGCGCTCGATCGCCAGCCGGCCGACGAGGATGAGCAGGTCCGGCTGCAACAACTCGAACTCGCGCTCCATCCACGGCGCGCAATTCGCGATCTCGTCCGGCGCCGGCACACGGTCGCCGCCACGCGGATTCTTGCCCGGAAAACAACGGCAGACCGCCGCGAAATAAATACGCTCGCGCGCGCCGGCCTCGTTCAACCCCGTGGCGTCCTCCAGCCAGCGGAAAAGTTTCCTTCCCGCCGTCCACGCGAACGGCCGCCCGAGCAACGGCTCGCGCGCGCCCGGCGCCTGGCCGACCAGGATCACGCGCGAAAGCACGGCCCCGCCCGACACCGGCGGCGGAATCATCCGCGGACAACGGCGGCACTCCAGCAATGCCTCCACATGGCGTCGCAGCCGCAACTGGGATTTCGAAACAGACATGAACCGGCGCACGATCCACGAAGCCCGCGCCGAGCGAAAGCGCGAACTTCGGCCCGCGCGCGGAGACCCTCGCTTTTCGGCCCGCCCGACGCGCGCCGCGCCGGAATCTTTTGGGATCGCCGCAGCCGGTCCCGATCGATATCTTCGCGCCACCATGGCCCTCTTCAAAAAGAAAAGTTCATTCGAGAAGGACCGCAAAAGCGAGATCAAGGCCGGGAAGAAAGAAGCCCGCGCAGACAAGAAGGACGCCCGTCAGGAAGCGCGCAAAGAGAAGAAGGATGCGCGACAGGATTCGCGCGCGATAAAGAAGGACGCGCGTCAGGAGGCCAAGGTCGTGAAGAAGGATGCGCGCGAGGAGAAACGCGGCGCGATGAAGCAGATCCGCCAGTCGGACGTGAAGGGCAAGGAGAAGCGCGAGGCGAAGAAGGACGTCCGCCAGGAAAAGAAAGACGTCATCAAGATCGCGAAGCAGGACCGGAAGGACACGAAGCACGCCGCGATCGACGTGAAGAAGGACCGGATCGCGGACGCGAAGGAGGAGAAGAGGGAGACCATCCGCGACATCCGGGAGGAAAAGCGCGCCGCGTTGCAGGCGCTGCGCGTCCCGAAGGCATTCGACCGGAAATGGGTCAGCTACCTGCGATTTCAGGAAGTCGAAGCGCTCGAGATCTTCAAGCCCTTCACCCTCGCCCATCTCCAGACGATCTGCCGCATCGCGACCGAAAACGGACTGAAGGTTCGCGCCATCGGCTCCGGCCATTCGTTTTCCAAAATCGGCGTGACCCATGATATACTCGTGGAAACCCATGGCTACAGCAGGATGCTGCCGCTCGACGCGGCCGGACGGAGGCGTCGCTTCAAAGCGCAATATCATGACGCCAGAACCGAGCCCATGGCGGAATTCGAGGTCGGGCGCGCCATCATCGACCTGTCCACCGAGTTGGAAAAAACCGGCCACGCGCTCGTCAATCAGGGCACTTACGACGGGCAGACGTTCTGGGGCGCCGTTTCCACCTCCACCCACGGATCCGGCCTCGGCCGCGGACCGTTTCCCGCGATGGTGCGGAGCCTCGTCCTCGTCGGCGAACGCGGGCGCACCTTCCGGATCGAGCCCCGCAACGGCATCACCGAGCCGAACGGATGGAGCGAGGCCGGCGTCGACGAGTTGATACAGGACGACGACACCTTTCAGTCCGTCGTCTGCTCGTTCGGCTGCATGGGGATCGTCTATTCCGCGGTCATCGCGCTGAGGCCGTTCTACTGGCTCGACGAATGGACCTATATAACAACCTGGGACACCTTCAAATCGTCCTTCGCGAACTTCGACGAGCTGCGCGCGTTCCTCGCGAGATGGGACACCATATCCCTGCTCGTCGCGCCCACCCGGGCGGAACGCGGCACGAAGGACGGCGTAAGCCTCAAGGGCGAGTACGCGACCTCGCTTTGCCTGCGCCGGGAAACCGACCAGCGGCGCACGATCGGCGGCGCCTTCCACGACAGCCTCGCCAAGACCTTCGAGGACGTGCACATCATCACGGGAAAGGCGCCGGCGGAAGGACGCTGGTGGCGGCCCAAACTGGCGGGGTTGAAGCGCGACGACGGCTGGATGGCGACATTCGCCGTGAAGAAAAGCGGCAAGCGCGGGTGGACGGATCGCGAACTCGATCCCGACAGGATTCCGATCAAGCGCCGGAAC
>CAZFCY010000029.1:33675-35160 GCA_964517665.1 uncultured Opitutaceae bacterium
GCGCCGGAACGTTCCGCAACGACTTCACCGATCGGATCGGACTCTGATCGCGCCGCCGGCAGGCGCGTCAGGGCACGCCATACACTTCCACCAAAACCGTTCCGGCCGGGACGATTTCCGCCTCCTCGACGACCAGGGTATAAACACCCGGCGCGAGCGTGACGAGCAGGGCCGCGTCGCGGCTGCCCTCATCGAGCGGGAAGGCCCCGGCCGCCGCGCCCGCCGCCGCCATCTCCGCGCCCGCGTTGATCTCCTGCCACGCCTGATTCACCGCGATCGAGTCCTCCCCGCTGCGAAGCGCAAGGACGGGATCGACCGCCGGATTCGCGACTCCGTGCCCGGCCAGCCCGGGGCCGACCGCCCGGAGCAGGACGCGTTCGGGACGCGACCCGCTGATCACGAGGCCCGCGATGATATTGCCGGCTTCCACGCCGATATTGGCCCGGGTCGAAAGATTCATCAGGCGTCCGGCGCGCGCTTCCGACGGGACCGCGTATATTTCGATCAGGCTCGTTCCCGGGGTGTCGTCCGCGCCACTTGCGGCGACGGTATATACGCCCGCGCCCAGATCGGCGATGGCCGCCGCGTCGCTGGAGTTTTCGCGAAGCGGAAAGGCGCCGGTCGCGGCCATGGCCGCGCGCAAGGCCTCGAGTTCGGGAAAGGCCGGCCAGTCGTCGTTCTCCATCAGCAGGACATTGCCGGTCCGGAACACGCGGAACCGCGGATCGGCGAGCGGGTCGGCGACGCCGTGGTCGCCCAGCGATGGCCCGACGGCGCGCAGGAGGAAAGTCTCCGGCGCTCCGCCCTGGACGACGAATCCCGCGATCAACACGCCCTCGCCGGGATGCACGCGCGCCCGGCTGGAGAGGTTCACGATGCCGGAGCCGTTCCCTATATCAATCGGCGTCAACGAGGCCCCGATTCGAAGATAATACAGCGTCGTCGGCCCTTCGAAGGCGGAGTCGGTCATGACGAGCAGCCAGAGCCTTCCGTCCGCGTCGGCGCGCGCGGGAAAGCGATGGCGATGCGCGCGCGAAAGCGCGACGAACCGCGCGGGATCCGCGGCATCCCGCCCATTGGCGATCACCCCCGCGATCGATGCCGCGGGTCCGCCGATCGATTGCAGCCCGACATTGACGGTCGGGCGCATGTGTCCGCCAACGGCGTCCAGCGCGGAATCCGGCTCGGTGGCGGACGCGCCCGCTTTGAGAAAGACACTGTCGCCGGGCGATCCGCCGACTCCGGCCGCTCCGCTCGGGGCGTTGGACGCAAAATCGATCTCGAAATCGACCCAATAGGTTTGTCCCGGAACGAGCCCGTCAGCCGGCCCCAGTCGTTTCTTGAGCGCCATGCCGAGATCGTCGGAGTGGTTGTTGCCCGTGATCATGAATCCCGTGCCGGGCCGGTCCAGCTCCTCGGGCAGGGCGCGAAGCCCGGCCTCCATCTCCCACTCCTCCTCGAGGCCCGGCGGGTGATCGAGGAAGA
>CAZFCY010000030.1:0-34707 GCA_964517665.1 uncultured Opitutaceae bacterium
GCCATCTCGCGGATGAAGGCGTTGTCGTGGACGAGGTGTCCATGCTCAAGGGGCTTATCGGCCGCGCGCTGCGGCGCGAGCCCATGCCGGATATTCTGCACATTCACTGGATGCCGTGTTTCGATTTCTCCGGGCAGGGCATACGCCGGCTGCCGTCGTTTCTGCTCCATGTGATCATTCTCCGCATGCTCGGGCATCGCTTCATCTGGACGGCGCACAATCTTTATCATGGCGAGGCGACGTGGAGGTGGGCGGATCGTGTGTTTACGATCCTTGTCACACCCTTTCTTTCGGGCATCATCGCGCACGCGCCGGGCGCGAAGCGGATCGTGTGCCGTGAGTTCTGGATCTGGAAGCGGAGCAAGGTGGCGGTCATCCCGCATGGAAATTATATCGACTGTTATCCGCGCGCGATATCCCGGGACGCCGCGAGAAAGGAGCTGGGGCTCGATCCGGATGCGACTGTGTTCGCTTTTCTGGGGCACATCCGTCCGTACAAGGGCGTGAACGAGCTGGTCGATGCCTTTCAGTCGCTCGATGGCGGGACGGCGCGGCTTGTCATTGCGGGAAAGCCGATGGACAAGGACACCGTGCCCGCGCTCGAGCGCAGAATCCATGACCGGGAGCGCGTCCGACTTCACCCGGGATTCATTCCGGACGATCGCGTGCAGGTCTATTTGAACGCGGCCGATGTCATGGTGATTCCCTATAAACAGGGCCTGACCTCGGGCGCGGTCGTGCTTGGGATGTCGTTCGGCCTTCCCTGCGTGGCTGCCGCGGTCGGGTGCATTCCTGACATGCTCGATCGGGACGGGGGTTTTCTCTATGATCCGTCGAAGCCGGACGGGCTGCGCGACGCGCTGGCGCGGGCGCTGGAGGCGCGAGAGCGGCTTCCGGCGATGGGCTGGCACAATTTCGAACGCGCGCGGGAATGGGGTTGGCCGTCGGTCGCGCGGGCGACGGCGGATGTCTATCGGAAAGCCGCGGGTTGACTGTCGGACCGCCGAACCTTTGGAGGGATGACCTCCGTGTCGTCCGCGGACCGGGCGGAGCCGGTCCCTCCAGAATGAGCCGGGGTGATTGAATAAGTTCGGAGTTCCGTCTTCCGCCGGCATTCCGGCCCCACGGCCAGCTCTTCAAACCGCCCAAAGGCGGGACTCCGAACCCGGAGCGCGCTTTTTCCGTGTCGCCGTCCTCGCTTCCACTTGCAGAGCGCCATCGAGCGCTCGGAGCGACTTTGGATTCCGCATTCCTGCCCTCTGTTTCCTGACACCTGTCCCCTGAGATGTCTCCCACCGTTTCCATCTGCATGCCGCATCTGAACAGCGGACGATTTGCGGGCGATCGCATGCGTTCGATCCTGTCGCAGACCTTGCGGGACTGGGAACTGGTCATTGTCGACAGCCACTCCGACGACGGCTCGCTGGCGGTCCTGGAGGAACATGCCCGGCAGGACGCGCGGATCCGGATTCAGCAGGCGCCGCGCGATGGCATTTACTCCAATATCAATCGCGCGATCGAACTCGCCCGGGGCCGTTATATCTACCTGGCGACAAGCGACGACACGATGGAGCCGGAGTGCCTCGAGCGGATGGTCGCGGCGCTGGAGGCGCATCCGGAATGCGGGCTGGCGCATTGCTGCCTCACGATCATCGACGAACTCGGCCGGCCCGTGGCAGCGAACGACGCCTGGGAAAGCTACGGCACGCAGCGATATTTCGGCGGGTGGCTGAAGAAGGCCCACGTGCGCCGCGCGCCCCACGACGGGTTGCTCCATTTTCGAAACTTCACCGTCTTCACCTCGCTCACGCAGCTTCTCGTGCGGCGGGAAGTGTATGGTCGTCTTGGGCTCTTTCGGACCGATGTCGGCTCGCACGCGGATTTCGCGTGGGGGATCCGGGTGGGTTTGTTGGAAAGCGTGATTCACGTGCCGCACGCCCTTGCCACGTGGCGGCGGCACAGCGGGCAGGCGACCAGGGCGGACGCGCTCCTGCGCGCGCGCGCCGCGGGCGAGTTCGGACGGCTGGCGGCGGAAGCGCTCGAGTGGCTCGAGGGTGTCCGCCCGGAGCTGGCCGGCGCGATTCGCGCGCGACGGGTGCTCAGTCATTATTGGGCCGACGAGATCGAGACGAGGCTGCATTTCGCAACAACCCGTTTTTCGCGGGCGGGGGCGATCGCCCGTTTTGCCCTGCGACATCCGGGCCATGTCTTTCGGAGCCTCGTTCGGCGGCTGAAATCCGGCGCCGCGCCGAGGCGGACCATCGCGGAGGACATCCGTTTCCTAATGCCGGACGGTGGATTGGTCGAAGCAGGAGGGGACGCGCCCAAGAACAATGTCGCCAAGCAGGACCACGCAGCCATTAAATCGCCCTTTTGAATGAACGCGAGCGAGACCGTCATCGAACCAAGGACAATCGAGCGCCAGTACTGGCGCGACCTGTGGAAGTTCAGGGAGCTCTTGTACTTCCTTGCGTGGCGGGACATCCTTGTCCGTTACAAACAGACCGTGGTCGGCGTCGCCTGGGCCGTGCTTCGCCCATTGATCACGACGATCATCTTCACGGTCATCTTCGGGCGGATCGCGAAGCTGCCCTCGCCGGGCGACGTGCCCTACGCGCTCCTGGTTTTCACCGGCACGATGCCGTGGCATTTCTTTGCGGCGGCGTTGACCGAGAGCGGGTCCAGCCTGGTCGCGAATTCCGGCATGATTTCCAAGGTTTACTTTCCGCGTCTGATCATTCCAGCGAGCAGTGTCGTGACCAGCATAGTGGATTTGTTCATTTCCGGCCTCATTCTCGCCGTGATGATGATCATCTATGGTTACGCGCCCGGCCCGCAGATACTCGCGCTGCCGTTCTTTGTCATCATCGCGGCGGCCGCCGCTTTTGGAGGCGGGCTCTGGTGCTCGGCATTGATGGTCAAGTACCGGGATGTGCGCTACATTCTTCCCTTCGTGGTCCAGATCGGATTTTTCGTTTCGCCGGTGGGGTTGAGCAGCGCGGTCGTTCCCGACCAGTGGCGGTTCCTCTATTCGCTCAATCCCATGGTCGGGGTGATCGATGGCTTTCGCTGGTCGATCCTTCGAGGAGCCCAGGAGATATATTGGCCGGCGCTCGCGGTGTCGGTTGTGTTCGTGTCGCTCCTGATCGTCTCCGGCATCTGGCACTTCAGGAAGACCGAGCGCGGCTTTGCCGACGTCATCTGACACGCGGCCGCCCGTTCCAATCAATCATTCATCCATGAGCGATCCGATCATCAGAATCGAAAACGTCTCGAAACGTTATATCATAGGGCACGAAACCGGCAGGAAGGAGGGGTTGCGCCATGCCATCGAATCCGCGGTCCGCTCCCCCGCGCGCTGGTTCGGCTCCATGCGGGAGAGGCGGCGGGCGGCCCGGGAGGAGTTCTGGGCGCTTCGCGGCGTGAACCTCGAGGTGTCGCCGGGCGAGGTGGTCGGCGTCATCGGGCGCAACGGAGCGGGGAAATCGACCCTGCTGAAGGTTCTGAGCCGGATCACCGAGCCCACCGAGGGGCGGATCCGCCTGCGCGGCCGCATTGCCAGCCTCCTCGAAGTGGGGACCGGCTTTCATCCGGAGCTTACCGGCCGCGAGAATATATTTCTCAACGGCGCCGTGCTCGGCATGACCCGGGCCGAGATCAAGCGCAACTTCGACGAGATCGTGGCCTTTGCCGGGGTGGACAGGTTTCTCGACACGCCCGTGAAGCGCTATAGCAGCGGCATGTATGTGCGGCTCGCGTTCGCCGTCGCGGCTCATCTGGAGCCGGAGATACTGGTGGTGGACGAGGTGCTGGCGGTGGGCGACGCCGAGTTTCAGAAGAAGTGCATCACCAAGATGGAGGACGTTTCAACGAGGGAGGGGCGCACGGTTCTTGTCGTCAGCCATCAAATGTCCGTCATTCAGAACCTGTGCACGCGATGCGTGCTTCTCGATCAGGGCAGGGTCGTGATGCAGGGCAAGGCGGACGCGGTCATCAGCGAGTATCTGGCAACGGGCGTCCGCCTCAGCAACCTCAGCCTTTCCGAGCGGACGGATCGCGTCGGCGCGGGGCGGGCCCGGATGAATCACATCGAGGTTCTCGACGCCAACGGCAGGGCGGTCGAGGAGGCGGTTTCCGGGATGGATCTGGTGATACGGGTGCACTATCAGGTGAGGCCGGGCGTGGTGCTCGAGAATTGCCGTTTCAGCGTCGCGATGATGAAGGATCTTCGCATTGTCTTTCTCCTCTCGTCGGACCTGGTGGACACGCGCAAAGTGAGCCTCGATGGCAACGGGATCGCGGAGTTTGTCGTGCCGCGCCTGCCCTTGTCGGAGGGGCGGTATCATCTCACGCCGTATCTGGGAAGTGACGGAGGCACCGAGGACTGGATCGACGACGCGGCCGTTTTGTCGGTGGCCGACGGTGATTTCTACGGCACGGGCGGCAGGGTCTGTCCGCCGGGATTCCAGGGGAAGTATGTGCTGATCGATCATGGCTGGCGCCTGCTTCCGGAGGAGAACGGCGTCGGTTGTCCCGCTGAATACTCACAAACAACCGAATGAACGTTGACCGTTTTCGCGCGATCTTCGCGTTGCCGCGCAAGGGCGGGCAGGTTCCGGCAGAGCTGATGTCGAGACACGGCGCGAAAGGTTTCCTGTGAGCAATCCCCGCCAGAACGCGGATGTTTTCGTGTCGGTCGTGATGCCGGCGCACAATGAGGAACGCGGGATCGAGACCGCCATCACGACCGTTCGCGGCGTCCTTTCCGAGGCCGGCCTGCGCAATGAGATCATCGTCGTCGACGACGGAAGCAGCGATGCGACGTTCGGCCGCCTCGAGGTCATCGCGGCGGCGATGGAGAACGTGATCGGCATCCGCCTCAGCCGCAATTTCGGCAAGGAGGCGGCCGTCCTCGCGGGCTTGCGCGCCGCGCGTGGCGACGTGGTCGTGACGATGGACAGCGATCTGCAGCACCCGCCGGTGTTGATTCCGCGGATGGTCGAGGCCTGGCGCAACGACGCCATGGTGGTCAACGCCGTGAAGCGCGAGCGCTCCGTGGACACGGCCGTGGCGCGGGCGAGGGCCCTGGTTTATGGCTGGCTCTCCGACAAGCTCGGCGGTCTCGATTTGCGCAACTCGTCCGACTTCAAGCTGCTCGACCGGCGCGTGGTCGATGTCGTCATCGATCTGCTGCCGGAGCGCCACCGGCTTTATCGCGGGCTGGTCCAGTGGGTCGGCTTCAACCAGCACGAGATCCTTTTCGACGTGGACGAGCGTGTCGCCGGCGAGACGAAGTTTTCCATTCGCGCGCTCATCGCCCTGGCGCTCACGGGTGTGATTTCGTTCACCAACACGCCCCTGCGCATCATCACCGGCCTCGGGCTGGCGACGCTGCTGTTGAGCGTCGTGGTCATCGCCGAGACGCTCTGGTCGTGGTTTCGCGGGACCGCCGTTTCCGGCTTCGCCACCACGATCATCGTCGAGCTTCTGCTCGGCAGCTTCATCATGATCAGCCTCGGCATTGTCGGTGAATATATCGCGAAGATGTACGACGAGATCAAACGCCGCCCGACCTTCCTCGTGTCCACGCGGGTGGGACGGCCGGTCCGCGCCGATGCGGAGGCCGGGAGCGAGCCGCGGCCACCTTCGGTCCGCCAGCCAAACGCGTAGGAGCGGCTTCAGCCGCGATGCGAATGCGCGTTGATTTTCGGATCGCGGCTGAAGCCGCTCCTGCGTTTCCTTCGGCGCCCGGCCGGCGGTAATACCTTGTTCCCCTCTTCTTCAAAGGTCGTGGCCACGCGCCTGATCGTGAATGCCGATGACTTCGGTTATTCGCCGGAGATCTCGCGCGGCATCATCGAGTGCGCGCAGAAGGGAATCGTCACCGCCACGGGCGTGTTTGGAAACGCGCCCGGGCTCGGCGAGACGATCCGCATGCTGGGCGATGCGCCCGCGCTCGAGCCGGGCATGCACTTCGCGCTCAGTCACGGCGAGCCGCTCACCGTGGCGATGCGGCACGCGCTGACGCGCTTTGGCGGGCGTTTCCCGGAGAAGTTTCCGATGGCGATGCTCATCGCGCGCGGGCGGGTGGGGGAGACGATGGTGCGCGATGAGCTTCGGGCGCAGGTGGACGCCTGCCTGCGGCACGGCATGCGCATCGCGTTTCTCAATGCGCACGAGCACCTGCACCTGCATCCGCGCGTCTATCCGATCGTGTGCGCGATCGCGCGCGAACTCGGCGTTCGTTTTGTGCGGATCACGCAACCGGACGTCGTCGGTGGAGGCGGGCTCGGCGGACTCGTGCGCGGAGCGATCGTGCGCGGCCTCGCGCCGCGCGCGATCGAGGGGATCGAGAGTGGCGTTCGTTTCCTGGGGCTCGCGCGCAGCGGGCGCATCGATTTCGCTTACCTGCAGGCGGCTTTCGCGCGCCTGCGGCCGGGCTGCGCCTACGAATTGATGTGCCATCCCGGTTTCTTCGATCCCGCGCTCGCGAGCATCGAGCGCCTGCGGAAATATCACGATTGGGATCTCGAGCGTCGCTCGCTTCAGGATCCGCGTCTCCCGGCGCTGCTCGCGGAGCATCGGATCTCGCTCGCGCGTTTCAGCGAACTCGGCGCGCCGTCCGGCGCGCAGGCGATTGGCGAAGGGCGGCAGCGGTGAGGCGCGAAGAACGGATGGATTTCTTCCGCCGCTCGGGCGCTCGCAACTTGCGCTCTTAAAACTTGCATGGACATGCCTGTAAACGAACTGCAACAAGACATGGCCCGCGTCCTCATGGCGCTGGGCGGCCAGGGCAGCAAACTCTGGGTCGCCTTCGGGATGCTGGCGACCCTCGCTCTCATCGCGCTGGCGCTGGCGTCCTTTGCGCCGGGGCGCGCGCGCGACCGCTGGAAGAGCCGCCCGTGGGGGCGGCTGTTGCTGGCCGATGGTTTCTTTCTCGCCTTCGCCCTTGGCACGCTCGTGGTCCTGCGCCTGCCCGTGTTGTCGCAGCTCGAACTCAACCCCGACGAGTGCGGGTTGATCCTGGGCGCGCGCACGCTCCTGCACGACGCGCGTTTCTGGCTGTCCTTCGAGAACACCACGCTCGGGCCGCTTTCGACCTTCTCGCTCGTGCCGATCGGCCTGCTCGGTTTTTCGATTGATTACACCTCGATCAGGATCGTGGGCCTGCTCATCTGGTGCGCGGTGCTGGCGCTGATTTTCCTTGGCATGCGGCAGCTCTATCCGGGGATGTGGGCGCGGCTCTTCGCGCTTCCCGTGATCGTCACGATCGCGGCGCTGACCTACTGGGATTACATCGCGTTCAACGGCGAGCACATGGCGGTGCTCATGCTTGCCTGCGCGTTTTATCTTCACGCGCCGATGTTGCGTGACGATCGCGAGGTTCGCCCCGGCCGGGCCGTGTTGCTTGGCCTTGTCCTCGCGCTGGCGCCGCTCGCGAAGATCCAACCGGGGCCGATCGCGCTCGCGTGGGGCGTGTTCGCGTGCGCGCACGCCTTCGCGCGCTGCCGGTCGCGGGTGTGGTTTCTTTGCGCCGGCGCGGCCATCCCGGTGGTGTTGCTCGGGCTTTACCTCGGGCTCTCGGGCGCGTTTCACGACTTCTGGGAATCGTACATCCTGAACAATCTGCTTTACGCTTCCGATGGATGGAATGCGACGCAGCACGACGTGACCTTCTGGCAGAACGCGCTCGTGTCCCCCCTCTATTTTCTGAAGGTTCACGATACGCGCGGGTTGTTTTTCTTTTGCGCCCTTCTGCTCGGTTGCGCGGCGGCGCTGGCGGCGCTCAGTCCGCGTTTTCGTCGTCGGCTGCTCTCGCCCGATGTCGGGCTTGGCCTCCTGCTCACGCTCGCCGCCGGCGTCTGCGTGCTCATGCCGAAGAACAACTGGACGCACTACCTGCTCCTGCTCTTCGTTCCGGTGGCGATGCTCAATGCCTCGCTGCTCGCGGCCTTCCTCGACCAGGCGCGGGAACGCCGGCTCGACATCCACGTGAGCCTCCGCGCGCCGGATGCGTCGTGGATCGTTCGCGGCAATGTCTTTGTCGCGCTCGCCGTCGCCGCGCTGGGCGTGCTTGCCCCGGCCGGCTACGCCATGATCCACGGGCATCCGGCCAACCAGGCCGCGCGCGCAAACCTCGAAGCCGGCCACACGGCCGGGCCGCTCACGGCGGCGATCCTGCGTTACGCGAAACCCGGGGAACCCGTGGCGCACTGGGGCGTGCGTTTCGAGGAGCTGACCCAGGCGGGCGTTTCCATGGGCACGCGCGACGCGCATATCGAGCGCGCCCTGTATCCCTCGCGTCAACAGGACTATTACCTCGACCGCTTCATCGCGGATGTGCGGGCCCGGAAGCCGCGGGTGTTGGTGGACACCAACGATCTCGAGATTTTCCAGCGCTTTCGCCTGCCGAATTTCCCGAGGGAATACGAAGCGATCCGGGAGGACTACCGGCTCGCCGAGGAGATCGCGGGCTTCCACATCTACGTGCGGAAGGACGCGGGGGTTGCCTCCGGCGGCTGACCCGTCCGGCCTCGATCCGTTTTGCATGAGCGTTGAAGATCTCAAGCGTCGCTGGCGTTACTTCTGGACGAAACGCGCCGGCAGCCGCGGCCTGTCGCGGCTGGCCGGGCGCCTGGCCGCGATCGGCACGCATCCCTACCACGGCCGCGCGCAACTCGCGCGGTATGCGCGTCATGGATACATCGCCTCGAGCGCCAGCATTGCCCACAAGGATCTTCGTCTCGGGCGCCACGTTTACATTGGCGACCGATGTTTCGTCTTTGCCAGCTTGGAAGGCGGGCCGGTCGAACTCGGGGAGAGCGTGCAAATCTACGGGGAAACGACCCTGCAGACGGGTTTCGGCGGAAGCATCCGAATCGGCGCGCACACGCACATCCAGCCGCGCTGCACGCTTTCCGCGTATGTGGGGCCGATCGACATCGGCGCGCGGGTCGAGATCGCGCCGGCCTGCGCCTTTTACTCCTACAACCACGGCGTCGAAGCGGGCACGGACATCATGAGCCAGCCGTTGACCACTCGTGGAGGCATTCGCGTGGGCGACGGCGCCTGGCTGGGCCATGGCGTGATCGTGCTCGATGGCGTCGAGATCGGGGAAGGCGCGGTGATCGCGGCCGGCGCCGTGGTCAACCGGTCCATCCCCGCAAACGCCATCGCGGTGGGCTCGCCTGCGCGGGTGATCAAGTATCGGGGAGCGCAACCGGGGGAGTAGGAACGAGGCGCAGTGGAACGTGATGGCTGCCATACGGGAAAGCTGCTCCAGGTTCGGAGTCCCGCCTTCAGGCGATCTGGAGAGCTGACCGGCAAGCCGCCTGAAGGCGGGACTCCGAACTTATGCGCCACCATTTCCAATCGGCCCTCGGGGGAATAGGCGAGATGGCCGATGGGCGAATCCCTGACCGTGCGGGCAAGGCGCGGGCGGGGCTTGTGCATTGTTTCATCGTGGTTCAAACAGGGCCGCGTTGAACGGCGTCTTTCGATCTGTCTCGAGGATCCGTTTGGCCTGCCGCTTCATGCCGCCTCGTCTTTCCAGCCGCCCGGTTTTTTTCCGAATGCCCCATTCTTTCGAGGAGGCCGGGCGTTTTTTCCATCCTGTCCCATGATCGCGGTGCAGAAAGCGTTTCTTCGCGTGTATTACTTTTTCAGCGCGATCGTGGGACCGCGGCCCTGGCTGCGCACGCTGATCATGTCGCTCGTGTATGCGGGCATCCTCGGCGCCGCGTTTTATCTCGCCTACGCGTTGCGCTGGGAGTTCGAGGTTCCGCCGGAATACCGCGCGCAGATGCTCCTCCTGATCGGGCCGGTGGTGCTGGCCAAGCTGCTCCTGCTCGGCGCGTTCGGGCAGTTCAGGTCCGTCCTCTCCTATTTCAGCGTTTACGATTTCGGCTGCATTTTTGTCGCCGCCGTCGTCTGCAGCGTGGGAATGCTCGGCATCTGGCTTGTCTCCGAACAGAACGCGGCGCCCTCGCGCGGGGTCATCCTCATCGACTACGTTCTCGCCCTCGGCGGGATCACGGGATTGCGGCTGGCGTTGCGCATACTCTGCCATTCGAGCCGCTCGATCGATGGAAGGAACGGCCGCCTCCGGGTGACGCGCGTCGGCATCATCGGGGCCGGCGACACCGGCGCGGCGCTCGCCAGCGATCTGCTCAACAAGCGGCACTTCGGCATGATCCCGGCCTTCTTTCTCGACGACGACTCGCGCAAGTGGAACCGCCGGCTGCACGGGGTGCGGATCCACGGCCCGATCTCCATCCTGCCCGCGCTGGCGAAGAGGGAGGGGATTTCGGAAATCATCCTCACCATCCCCGGAGCCGGCCCCAAGAAGGTCCAGGAGGTGATTGCCATCGCCCACGGAGCGGGGCTGAAGACGAACATCGTTCCGTCCTTCACTCAGCTCGCGACCGGCGATGTGCAGGTGGACCGCTTCCGGCCTGTCGAACTCGAGGATTTGCTCGGACGCGAGCCGGCGGAGCTGGACAGCGCGGGGATCGATGAGCTGGTCCGCGGCCAGGTCGTGATGGTCACGGGCGCGGGAGGCAGCATCGGCAGCGCGTTGTAGCGTCAGATCGTCGATCGCGGCCCGCAAAAGCTTCTCCTCGTGGACCAGTCCGAGGTGCAACTTTTCCAGGTCGAACAGGAATTGATCGGGCGGGGCTTTGGCGGCATTTCCGTCGCTCTCGTCGCGGACATCCTGGATTCCGCCCGCGTGCACGAGATTCTCGACGAATACCGCCCGGTCACGATCTTTCACGCCGCGGCGCACAAGCATGTCTTCATGATGGAGCGACAGCCGGCCGAGGCGGTGAAGAACAACTTCCTCGGCACCTACCGCCTCGCCCAGGCGGCGCGGCAGTTCGAGGTCCGCCGGTTCGTCCTCATCTCGACCGATAAGGCGATCAATCCCACCAGCGCCATGGGGGCGAGCAAGCGCCTGGCGGAGTATGCGATACTCGGCAACCATGCGCGCGCGGACAATCGCACGAAATTCATGGCCGTTCGCTTCGGCAACGTCCTCGGCTCCTCGGGGAGTGTCATTCCGATTTTCCGCAATCAGATCGCCGCGGGCGGCCCCGTCACAGTCACGCACCCCGAAGTGACGCGCTATTTCATGACCATTCCGGAGGCCGTCGGTCTCGTGCTTCAGGCCGCGACGATGGGCGAGGGTGGGGAGGTTTTCGTTCTGGACATGGGCACGCCGATGAAAATCGCGGACGTGGCCCGCCAGCTCATCCACCTCAGTGGCTATCGGCCGGGCGTGGACATCGAGATCAAGTTCGTCGGCCTTCGCCCTGGCGAGAAGCTGTACGAGGAACTCCAGCATACAGGGGAGAATCTCGCCGGCACGCCTCATCCCCGCGTCATGCGGCTCCGCGGCAAGGATCTCGAGCCGGAGGCAGTCGAACAATGCCTCGCGGAGATCGCCGGCAGTGTCTACTCGACCGACGGAGACGATCTGAAACGCCTGATCAAAAAGTGGGTGCCCGAGTACACCCCTTGTTTCCTCGAGGGCGACCATTCCGGGGCGCAACGCCTCGATGATGCGTCGGCTTCCAAGACGGTGCCGATCGCCACCGCGGGCGCGCCGCCCGCGCAACGTCTCGACGTCGCCCTGCGCGCCGAGCCCGAGCGCATCGATCCGCGCGGCGATCGTTGACGCGACCGCGCCGCTGGTCGAAGCCCGCGTTCGAAAGCGGAGAAACAGCTTCACCGGTTCGCGATCGACTGTGTGTTGTCCGCCTGCGGGCGCCGGTTCCGGGCCAGCCGCTCCCTGATTGCCGCGCCTCGTTTTTTTCGACACGGCCCCCGTGGCGTCGACTAAGTGATTCCCTCAAATGCTTTTTCGATGCGCTTCTCCCCTTGTCATGAGAGGAATGCCATGGTTTGCCCGTTTCGTCGTGGGCCGGGGCGTCCATGGCTCCTTCCTTCATGCCTTCGTCTTGCTCAATCAGGCTTCATCGGCGAAAATTCTTCGCCTATCTGACGATTCCAATCGTTCGGCTGTGTCCCATGGGATGTCTTGCCGTCGATCCGTCATCGGATCATGAATCGGGGAACGCCTGCGATGAACGAGCGTCTATCCGGACATTGAGGTAAATCGCCTAAACACCTTTGCCAATCCCACCGATGGAGAATAAACGTATGTTTGAAGCCACAGCCATGCAGGGCCGCCCCGCCCTTTTCACTTGGTCCTTGTCTTCCCGGCGCCTCGCGTGCGCGGCGGGCGCAGTTTCTTTATTCGCCGCAGGCGCCTCCATCGCCTCGGCCTCGCTCTGGGAGAACAACGACTGGGCGTTGATCGGCGATCTCAGCGGCAGCGTGACCTACGACAGCAATATCTTCGCTTTCGAAGGGGGAGAGGGCGACACCGTCTTCGGGGTGACCCCTGCGCTCACGCTTCAGCGCAAGGGCTCGGCTTCGGACATCGAAATAGTCGCCGACGCAAAGATCCGCCGCTTCGTCGATCTCTCGGACCAGAACTCCACCGATCCGTCGATCGCGATCAACTTTACCTACCCGAACACGGGGGAGGCGTTGATCCGCCAGAGGGCGCGACTCACCTGGTACAAACTCACCTATCCCGACTACGCTGTCGGCAACCGTGTCGAGCGCACCGAACTCTCCGGCAACTGGCAGGGCGTGCTTCGCGACAATGGGAAGACGAAGATCATCGCAAGGCTGGACGGCAGCGATCTCGACTACACCGATTTCGAGTCCGATGTGCTCAATCTCGGTGGCGGCATCGGCCTGGCCTGGTCGCGCACGGAGTTGTTCGAATACACCCTCACGGTGGACTACGATCATTCCGAGTATTCGAGGGAAACCGGGAACTTGAACGACATCACCCGCAAGGGTTATCGCCTGAACATCGGCGCGCGGGGAGAGTTTACGCCGAAGATAAGCGGAAGCGCTTCGGTCGGCATCGGCAGGAATGAATACAGCGGCGACCTCGACGGTTCGGACAACGATTGGTCGACATCGGCCGATGTCAGTTGGAGGCCGAGCGAGCGACGCTCGCTCACCCTCAACGCCAGCCGCGGCACGAGTTTCGACGCGCTGGGCCAGGCCTACAACCGCCTCGAGGCGGGGCTGAGTTTTCGCCAGGGCATGTCGGGGGGCTTTGCCGGCGTGCTTCGCGGGTCCGTCGGCGAATACGACTTCTCGGACACCGGAAGCCTCCGAAAGGACAAGTTCATCCGCCTCGGCGCCGGCGTGGATTATAATCTTACCGGCCGGTTCTCGGCCGGCCTCCATTACAACTGGACCGACAGAACGTCGGACACGGCTCGCTACGAGTTCAGCCAGTACGAGATCGCCGCCAGCGCGTCGTACCGCTTCTGAGGCTGTCGGCGTTCAGCAACGAAGGCATGACGACAATGTTTCCCACTTCCATGAAAAAGCGCCTCAGGGGATCGGGCAGGCTTTTCAAACTGTTCGCCTGCGGGCTCATCCTCGCCGGAGGCGGGCATGGCTTCGATCTGGCCGCGCAGGATGGGCGGGGGTTCGATTCGGGCGCGTCATCGCTCACGGCTCCGAGGAATCAGACCGATCCCGACTACAAGCTCTCTTCCGGCGACCTCATCGTCGTGGAGATGTTCGATCAGGCGGATATTTCGACCTCCCAGCGGCTGACCGCGACGGGCGAGATCCGGTTGCCGATGATCGGCCGCGTCGCCCTCATGGGCCTCACCGTCCGTGAGGCGGAGATGCGGATCGAGGCGATGTACAAGGATGGCGGATTCTATATCGACCCGCAGGTCATCCTCTTCGTCCAGCAGTATGCCGAACGTTTCGTCTCCGTCCTGGGGCAGGTGCGAAGCCCCTCGCGGATTCCGCTGCCGGAGGAATCCAATTCCCTTGGCATCCTTCAGGCTGTCACGCTTGCGGGCGGATTCACGCGCATCGCGCGGACCGACTCCGTCCAGGTTTCCCGCACCAACGCCAACGGGGTGGAGGAACGCTTCGAGGTCGATGTTCGGGAACTTCTCAACAGCCGCAGGTCCAAGGACAGACGTGAGTTTCAACTCCTCGCCGGCGATGTTGTCTTCGTTCCCGAGCGCACGATCTGATGCCTTCCTTCCCGCAACTTGAATCCACACGTTTCTTCGTGGCGCGCCCCCGTCACACTATCGCGCGATGATTATGAATCCATCTGAAGAAAACTCGCAATCCGGGGGAAAGGGTATTGGCCCGGCCGAGTCCGGTGTCTTCAAGGCGTCGAATCACAATCGCGCGCTGGATCAAGGAGGCGCTGGCGCTCCGACCATCGTGCTCCAGCAGGGAGGGGATTTCGACGACGGACTTTCCGCCGCGGAGATTCGCAATCGTGTCCAGACGGGCATGTCCATCGTCTGGCGCTACTGGCCCGCGGGCGCGGCCGTCGCCATTCTGCTGACGAGCGCGTTCGTGTGGTTCATGCTTCGGCAGCCGGTCATGTACGAGGCGGTCACGACGGTTCTCGCGAAGAGCCCGCTGGAAAAGATCATCATCGAGGCGGCGCAAGGCGCGGGTGAAGAGCCGGCCGAGAACACGCTCAAGAATCACATCTCGGTCATGACCAGCCGCACCTTCATCAACCGGCTGGCCAACTCCTTCACGCCCGATGAGCAGGCGGCGATCATCGCGCCCTACCTGAACGAACCGGAGGTGCCCTCGGTGGGAGGAGTCGTCGCCGCCTCGCTCGAGGCCAAGCGCGAGCGAGGGCGCGAGTTTTTCACCATCACCGCGCTGCATCAGGACCAGGCGGTGGCTCTGATGCTGGCGGATCGATTCGTCGCCGAGTATCAGAAGGTGATTCTGGACGAGGTTCTCGCGGCCCGGCGCAACGCCACTCTTTATCTTCGCCAGCGCGCGGATGAGCTCGCGGGCGAAATCAAGGCCTTGTCGGACGAGCGCCGCGACTACCGTGAGAAATACAATCTCATCTCGGTCGAGGAGAACCAGGGCGTGCTTGCCGAGCGGTTGCGCCGGACCAACCTTGCCCTCGCCGACATCAAGCTCCAGCGCCTTGGCTTCGAGAACAGCATTCGCCAGGCCGAGGTCGATCTCGCGCGCACGCCGACTCCGTTCGAAAATCCCTACCTTTCGACTTTCGGAAACAATGTGACGCTCCGCATCGAGCTGGAAAAATTGCGCAACCAGCGCGAGCAGCTCGCCTCTCAGTTCGGCCCCAATCACCCGACGATGAAGGAGGCCGACCGCAACATCGAAAGCAATCAGGCGCTTCTCGAATCGGGCTTCCGCCTCGCCTACGAGGACTTGAAGGCGAAGCTCGATCTGGCGCTGGCTTCCGAGAAACAGCTCAGCGACGAGATGAACACGATCTTCCTCGCTTCGCTCGAGCTCGACAAGATGTCCGGCGGATTCAAGCGCCTCACCGAGGAAATCGCCGCCAAGCAGCTCGCGCAGACGGATCTGCTTCGGAAGATCTCCCGCGAGGAAGTCAATTCCGACGTGCCGGTCGATTCGTTGCGCGTCGTCGACCCCGCCTATCTGACCGGCAACGACACCTCCCGCCTGATCCTCGTCATCGCGGGCGGTCTCTTCCTCTTTTCCGGCTGCTTCGTCGGTGTGCCGCTCGCGCTCTACGCGATGACCGATCGTGTCACGGGCAGCATGGACTTCGAATCGGAATTCAAGATCGGCATGCTCGGCGTGGTGCCGCGCCTCGGCTCGACGCCGGAGGCGGATCGACCGCACATCGTGCGCGACAATGTCGACCTCGAGCACGTGGAATCGTTTCTTTCCATCGCCGCGCAGATCGACATCTCCTCCGACATCCCGTATCCGAAACGCGTGCTGGTCACCAGCACCGTTCCCGGCGAGGGCAAGTCGATGATCGCTTCGAATCTCGCGTCCACTTTCACCCGCTATGGACGCAAGTCCGTCCTGGTCGATTTCGACTTCCGGCGGCCGATCCAGCAGGACATTCACGATGTGCAGGACGATCGCGGCTTCCTCACCTGGGCGGCTGCGGATTGCCCGATGGGGCCGGACCTTTTCGATCCGGCCGGGCCGCTGGGCCTTGTCGTGCTGCCCGATGGCACCTCTCTCATTCCGACCGGCGGCGTGCATGTCCAGCCCGGTCGATTCCTGGTGGCCAAGGCGACCATCGAATTGCTCGACCGTCTCTCGAAAGAGTTCGATGTCGTCGTGGTCGATTCGCCGCCCGCCGGCATTTTCCAGGATGCGCTCATCCTCGCGCGTTACTGTCAGGAGACCCTGCTCGTCGTCCGCGAGGGGCGTCCGCACATCACGCAGATACGCAAGATGCTGGCCGATATTTCCAACATGCCGACGCGTCTGGCCGGTTTTGTTCTCAATGGGTTTTCCCCGCGCACCACGCACCCATCCGTGTCCTATCGTTACGCGTCGTATGGGAAATATGCATACGGCTACAACGGCCGGTATCGCGAGAGCGCCCGGAAGGCGGCCAAGGCCGGCGCCGCGAAGGAGGACAGGGTCGACGTCGGGACCACCTGAGCCGGCGTCGCAAAGCGGCGTCGAAAGTCCGAAGCCGAACGTCGGAGACAACCGCCTCAACATGTCGCGTGTCTTGCGCTTTCTGAATCGCCACGGCGCGCGACATTCGACTTGCGGACTTGTGACTGCGCGGTTTCGCCGCGTTCCGGCATGAGCGAATCCTCCGAATCCCAGTCCGGCGGCAGCCATCGATCGACGCCGCCTTCCACTCCGGCGCCCGCGCGCGCGCAGATCGTGCGCACGGTTCACGGATATCCCGCTCGTCGGCGCCATCGAAGCGCGCCCGTCGAAAGTTGTTCGCGTTGTCGAAGGATCTTTCGAATCGGCCTCTGGACGTGTGTCGGGAGCCTCGCCTTTCTCGTGCTGCTTGTCGTCTTTCACGCTCCGCTGCTTCGCGTGGCGGCGGCGGCGTGGGTGATCAGCGACGAGCCGGTTCGCTCGGACGCCATTGTCATGCTTACCGGCGGCAACGCGGGCCGGCCGCATGCGGCGGCCGCGCTTTATCATCGAGGCATGGCCCCGCGGATCCTGCTCACGGACATCCCTGCCCGCCAGGGTTTGGAGACGCCGGGGATCGACTATGCAAGTGGCACGCTTGTGGCGGACGGCGTCCCCAAGGATGCCATCCTCATCCGTCGGAGCGGCGCCCAGAGCACGTTCGATGAGGCCCAGACCGTCCTGGCTTGGGCGGGGGTGGAGCACCTGGACGAGTTGTTGATTGTCACAGATGCGTTTCACACCCGGCGCACGCATTGGATTTTCAGCCGGACGTTCGAAGGACAGGGAATCGATGTCCGCGTCGTCGCCGCCGATCCGATCGATTACGAGCTCGACCGCTGGTGGACCAGCGAAGCCGGCCTGATCGATTTCAACAATGAAATCATCAAGTACATTTATTATCGTCTGGTTTATTGACGCGCGTGTCGCGCGTCCGGCTGGCGAATATTAGTCCGGAACAATTTGTCGCCATCCTTGAGCGCGGCCTCGTCGCTTTGAAGGCCGATTCCCGATCCTCGCGCGGGCGTATCACTCGATACGCCCGCGTTTTTTTGTGCCAAAATCGAATCGCTCACCACCTTTCCCTTCCCTCCGATCTGAGCCGGAATCCAGGCGCGGACACGTCATCACGACGCGCCCGCGCTTTTCGCGTACAGCCGTCGCATCCCCGGCGCCGCGGAAATCGAGCCCAGGAGCGTCGCCCGGTTTCCCACCTGCGATTCCGCTTCCGGACCGCCGCGGCCGGCTCTCTCCCTCGTGTTACGAAAAACCGGGCGACGCACAATGTTTGCAACCTCTTCGCATCTTCGGTGTCGCCGAAGCAGCACGTCGATCACGAGTCGCCCGCCGTTCCGCCTCATGGGGTGGATGCCTCCAGCTCTCGCGAGTCCGACGCCTTCGGGCGATTGCCTCGAAGGATGCCCGCAAGATGGGAATGCATTCAGTGATTCTGGCATGGCAGGCGCTTTTTTCGGTTTGGGCTGAAGGAAGCGACCCGGCGAAGCTGTGTCCGCCGCTCTTGCGGCATTCGCAATCCACAGCCCTGGCTGGCCGGATCTGACCCGCCACCTGATCCGCGCCTCCTGATCTCGACGACCGGCTTCTGAGGGTTCCTTGCGAAAACATGCGCATGCGATCGGCGGCCTTGATCGAGCTTCAGCATGGCCGGAGAATTCAACTCCATACTTGGAACTCCAGTACCCGCGGCGGGTCGTAACCGAACCCGCGGCAGGTCGCTGGTCGGTCGTCTTCATGACCAAGCTCGTCTCATCCGTCCACTTCTTCGTTCAAACTTTGACCGCGCGGCCTCGCCGCGCTCAGCCATGAGTGTCGGTTCGCTGGATTTGAAACCCGGCCAGGCCCGGCCATATGTCGCGCGACGGACGCCTCACGCGCACCTCGCCGATGTGCTGCCCCTGCCTTCGGTGGTGAGCGACCGGCCGGCTCGAAACGTCAAGGACCGGCTTTTCCGAATGGCCGCGCTCCTGGCCGGAATCGATTGGCTGGTCGCGTGCATGGCGATTTTTTTCGGCCTCGCGCTTCGCGTCGTCCAGCGGGATGAACTGCCGCAGTTTCTCTCCAGTTTCACCGAAGGCTTCTCGCCCGCGGCGATGTGGGTGTTGGGCGGAGGCACGATCTATTCCAGCCTGCTGGCGTTCTTTCGCGTTTACGAGCCTGGCAATCTCTACCGGATGCATTTCCTTGTCCGGAATATCGTCAAGAGCGCGATGGTGTGGTCGCTCCTGGTGCTGGCGATCATCGGCCTGTTTGAATATAACACTCTGGCGCCACGGCTCGGCATTCTCTATTGCGCGGGCACGCTTGCCACGGCGGGCATTCTCTCCCGTCTGGGCGCGCTGGGCATTCTCATGCATCCGCGCGTGCGCCAGGCGACGCGGTCGCGGCTGCTCGTGGTCGGCTGGAACGACAAGGCCGCCAACCTCCGCGCGGCCATGCAATCGGACATGGGGCAACTCCGCGACATCCTCGGCTGCATTCCGACTCCGGGTGGCCGGCTCCGGGTGCAGCCGCCGCCGGAGGTGAAGGTGCTGGGAGACTATTCCGATCTGCCCGCCCTCGTCGGCCCGCTCTATCTCGACGGCGTCATTCTTGCCGACGTCAACATGCCGGCTGCCGAGATTCGGCGGCTCATCGCCTTCTGTCAGCGCGAATACCTCAGCTTCCACCTCGTGCCGGAGTATTTTCCCGTCCTTGGTTCGCGGCTTGAAGCCAAGGCCGTGAGTGGCGTCCCGCTGCTCGGCGTCAGCCATCTGCCCCTCGATTTCGCCTTCAATCGCCTGCTCAAGCGCAGCTTCGATATAGTCGGCGCGCTCGCCGGCCTTGTCCTTTCCATTCCGGTCATCGCGTTCTTCGGCGCGATTGTTTATATGGAATCGCCCGGCCCGATCATCTACCGGCAGAAGCGCACCACCCGTGGCGGACGCGACTTCACCATTTTCAAGATCCGCAGCATGCGGCTCAATGCCGAGACGGAATCGGGCGCCGTCTGGGCCCGGCGCGACGATCCCAGGCGGCTGAAGATCGGCGCCTTCATGCGGAAGATGAACATCGACGAGCTTCCGCAATTCTGGAACGTGCTCAAGGGCGACATGAGCCTGGTCGGCCCGCGCCCCGAGCGCCCCGAACTGATCGAGCGCTTCAAGGACGAGATCCCCAACTATAATGTGCGCCACGCCTCCCGCGCGGGCATCACCGGCTGGGCCGCCGTCCACGGGCTGCGGGGCGACACCGATCTCCGTCAGCGCGTCGAATACGATATCTACTATGTGGAGAACTGGAGCCTCCTCCTGGATCTCTACTGTATCGCCGCGACGTTCCTGAAGAACAAGAACGCGCACTAGCGTTTTGTCGGCCGTCATTTGACGGACTCCCGATTCGCCTCCACGCCGCCGCGCGGGGAAGGCGGGAATCCCATGGCCGTGGGAGGCGATGCGTCGCCGCCATGGCGGGTTGATATCAAGTCATGAAACTCTTGGACGAATCCATTCCGCCGGCAACCGGCTCTCCATCCGCGATCGAGTCGACGGTCTGGTCGGTCGAGCGGGCCAGGCTGGAAGGCTCGGTCGAGCTCAGCGGGGCAAAGAACAGCGCCTTGCGCCTGCTGGCGGCGAGCCTGCTTTGCCCGGGCACGATCGAACTGCTCAATTATCCGGAAAGCCTCCTCGATGCGCGCGTGCATGTCGAAATGCTCGAGGCACTCGGCAAGAAGTGCTCGGTCAGCGCCGGACGCATTGTCATCCAGGAGCGCGCGCCTCCGCCGTCGCGATTGATATACGCGGGCCGGTCGATCCGAAACACCTTGTTGGTGCTGGGCGCGTTGACCGCTCGAACCGGCCAGGGCGCCGTGCCGCTCCCGGGCGGGTGCAACCTGGGCGACAGGAAATACGACCTGCACGCGCATCTGCTCGAGCGCCTCGGCGCCCGTGTCTGGGAGGAGGAGGGCTATCTCTGCGCGGAGGCGCCCAAGGGCCTGGTCGGTTGCGATATCCATCTCGCGCTGCGCTCGACGGGGGCAACGGAGAACGGCATCATCTGCGGGTGCCTGGCCGCGGGGCGAACCCGCATCTGGAATCCGCACATCAGGCCCGAGATTCTCGACCTGGTGAAGTTTCTCAACGCCTTGGGCGCGCGCATCACGGTGCGCGGCCAGGAGTCGATCATCATTGACGGGCCGGTTCAACTTTCCGGGGGCAAGCATCACGTCATTCCCGACAACATGGAGGCGCTGACATGGATGATCGCGGCCATGATTACGGGAGGCGATCTGGAGATCCGAGGTTTTCCGGCGAGGCATCTGGAGGTTCCCCTGATTCATTTGCGGGAGAGCGGCGCCCGCTGTTTCACGGGCGAAGATCGCGTGATCGTGCGGGCGTCCCCGATCTATCCGGTCGAGATCAGCACCGGGCCCTATCCGGGCATCAACTCCGACATGCAGCCGCTCTTCGCCGTCTTTGGCGCATGCGCAAAAGGGGAAAGTCGCATCATCGATCTTCGCTTCCCCGGGCGTTATGCCTATGCCGACGAACTCGTGAAAATGGGTCTGCGACGCCGTGAGCAGGGCAACATTCTCGTCATTGACGGCGGGCGCCCCTTGTGCGGCGTGGATGTCGATGCGGTGGATCTTCGCGCCGGCGCGGCGCTGCTTCTCGCGGGCTGCGTCGCCTCCGGGACGACGCGCATCCACAATGCCTGGCAGATCGAACGAGGATATAATCAATTCCTGGCCAAGCTCGGCGCGGTTGGCGCCCGCGTTCATCGGGAATAGGCATGCATATTTCCCGGATCACTCTCTCTCGCGGGCTTCGCGAGCACGTGCCGCTCGCTCCGTTCACGACATGGAGGATCGGCGGGCCGGCGCGATGGTTCGCCGAGCCCCGGGCGGACGAGTTGCTGCCGTTGCTCGCCGCCGCCCGGCAGGATGGCTTGCGCGTCCATTTCATCGGCCGTGGTTCCAACCTGCTCGTGGACAGCGCGGGGCTCGATGGCCTCGTGGTTGTCACGCGCAACTCGCTCGCCAGCCTGCGTCGCGCGGGCGACACACTGGTCGCCGAGGCTGGCGTTTCCCTCCCGCGTCTTTCGAAAGCCGCCGCCGGCGAGGGGTTCAAGGGATTCGAGTTCCTCGTGGGAATTCCAGGCACGGTGGGCGGCGGCGTGATGATCAATGCCGGGCTCACCATGTTTCGCCCGCGTGAGATCGCCGCCGTGCTGGACCGGGTGGATCTGATCGACGCGCAATTGCAGCCCGTCTCCGTGCGCGCCGACGCGATCGAGCCAGGCTATCGCTCCACTTCGCTCCTGCAATCGGGCGCCTGCGTGGCGCGGGCTGTTTTCCGTCTCGAAGAGCAGGGCGATCCCGAGGCGATCCACCGCGACACGCTGGAGCATCTGGCGGAGCGCAAGCGCAAGCAGCCCCTGGACAAGTTCACGGCCGGAAGCACGTTCAAGCAGCCGGCCAACGGGCATCCGGCAGGCTGGTATATCGAGCAGGCGGGATTGAAAGGCAGCCGCTCGGGCGGAGCCTTTATCAGTTTGAAGCACGGCAACTGGATCGAAAACAACGGCTCCGCGACGTCGGATGATGTGCGCAGGCTGATGGATCGTGTTGTCGCGGAGGTCGGGGCGCGCTTCGGCGTGACGCTCGAGCCCGAGGTGCGCTGTCTCCCTTGATCCTTCGCCGGCTCGCGAGCGGCATGCGTTGAATGAATCGGATCATCAGATATACGTGGAATTCCCCGACCTTTACGGCCTGGGCGTCGATGGCCGCCCAGTCGGTGCGGTTGATTGCTTTCACGCCGTTGCTGCTGAACCGATATTCCAACGAGGAGGTGGCGGCGTGGCTGTTGTTCGGCTCGATCCTGTTTCTGGGGGTCATGCTCGTCGAGCAGTCGATGCTTGTCAGCTCGCGCATGATCGCGATGGCGATGGGCGGGGCCGAGGATCTTTCGCCGATCAGGCCCGGCGAATCTCCTCGCGGAAAGGGAGAGCCGAACTGGCCGCTGGTGGAACGGGTCTATGGATGCGTGGGGGGCTTCAATCTCGTCCTCGGGATCGTATTCCTGGTCGTTTCAATGCTTCTTGGTTTGTTCAGCCTGAACACTCGCGCGATCGGCGGCGGGGGCGGGATCTGGATCGCGTTTTCAATCATGGTCTTTGGCGACGTGATCCGTCAGCTCCTGCTCAAGAACATCGTCGTCCTGCGGGGCATGGGGCGGGTCGCGCTGGCCAATCGATGGTCGGCCGTGTTTGCGGTGGCTTCGACGATTGTGGGAACGGCGGCCATCCTGCTGAACGCGAGCCTGGCGGGGCTGGCGATCGCGGTGCAGGTCGTGAATATAGCGGGCACGATATGCCTCTGTCGCGCCCTCTGGCATGTCGAGCCGCGCGTGGCGCGCTTCAAGGGCTGGGCGTGGGATCCCCAGATCATGCGCTGGAGCGCGGCGCCGTTCGCCAAATCGCTGGTGCAAAGTCTGGCCAACCGCGGCGCGCTGAAGATCGGCACGATCCTGTTCGTGCGATATGGTCAACCGGGGCAGGTGGCCGGACTTCTGCTCGCGATTCGTCTTTTCGAGACGGTGGCGCAGGTTGCGGTCGCTCCACTGTCGAGCAACGTTCCGCAGATGGTCCGCCTCTACGCGCAAGGCGATCTCGGGGCGTTGTTGAAACGGGTGAGCGCGCAGTTTCGCGTCGCGCAGATTCTGCAGGTGGCCGGCGCCCTGGCCCTGCTTGCCTTCGGGCCGTTCGCCCTCGAGGCCGTCGGCTCTTCGGTCAGCCTTCCGCGGCCCCTCGTCCTGCAGGCTCTCGGCACGGGCTTCGTGTTCATGGCGTTCATCCGGCAGAGCCTCATGCTGTCATTGATCGGCAACAACGTCGTGGCGGTGCGGCGGATGCTGGCTTCCCTGGCTTTGTCGGCGGCGCTTTGTTATACCGCAATCCAGGCAGCCGGGGACCTGGGAGTCGTGATCGCCATTTTTGCGCCGCAGATCGTCTGTGTGAACTTCCGGCCCTTCAAGCTCGGGGCCAATGCGCTGGGGTGCCGCGCGACCCCGCTGTTTGGCCGGGCGGTGATGCCGGCGTGGATCGCCTTTGCGGCGGGGGCGCTGGCGGCTCCGGTGATCGCCCGCGCGATACATGCTCATGCCGTGCCGGCGCTCGTTCAAGGCTGGCCCGGCGCGGAGTAGAGGCGGCGCGGAAATCTTGCATGGCGAAGATCACTGCAATAACGGTTTATCACAATCGCGAGCGTTTCGTGCGCGAGTCGGTGGGCAGCCTGGTGAGCCAGAGTTGCAGGGATCTCGAGATCGTTCTGGTGGACGACGGGTCGTCAGACGGCACATTGGAAGAGCTTCGGCGATTCGAGCCGGATCCGCGGGTCGAGGTCGTGAGCGGTCCGAATCGGGGATTCACCGCGGCGATCAGGTCGGCGATAGAAAAGCATGCGACGGGCGAGTTTGTGGCCGTGCACGGCTCGGGGGACTGGTCGCATCCTTCGCGCATCGAAAAGCAGGCGAGGCTGATGGAGAGCCGGCCGACGTACGCCGGTGTCGGATGCTGGGTCGAGAATGTGGATGAAAAGGGAAACAGGCAGGTGTGGCATACCCGGGCCAGGCCGCTGGATTTCCACGATCTTTCCAACCGGAACTGGTTTTCTCATGGCGAGGTCATGTTTCGCCGGAGCGCCTACGACGCGTGCGGCGGCTATCGGCCGGCGTTCAGATATTCGCAGGACTACGATCTGTGGCTGCGCATGGCGGGCCAGGGGAGAATGGGGTTTGTCCCGGAAGTGTTATATCGGAGGCACGTCCGATCGGACGGCGTCGAGCTGAACCCGCGCAAGAAGGCGGCGCAGATTTATATGCTCGCCAGCGCGGTTGCGAACGCGAGGCTGCGCCGCCGCTGCGGGGTCGACGCGGTCGAGGTGTTCGGAGAACCCGGCGTCGGAATGGCGCTGGGGCTGGGCGCCCAGTCGCGACGATGCCTCATGCTCGCGGCCGTCGCGTGCGGCCGGGATGACAATGCAGCCAGGTTGATGTGCGAGCTGGCCGGGATGAACAGGGGCGGGGGCGCGGCCCGGATCCTGGCGGCGGCGTTGAGAATCGGAGCAGTGAATGCAATCGCCAGGAAGTTTGTCGAGCATCGGAGGGCGGCGCGCCGGAAGCGTGATCATGGGTGACGCTCGCGCGAACTCCGCGGGCCGGCCGCGCGTGGGCATCGTTATCGCCCGATCCGGGGTGCTCAGCGAGAAGTTCATACAGGATCAGATAACCGGGCTGAAGGATGTCGCCGCCGTCTATCATACGAGCCGGCGCCTCGAGGGGGCCTGGGTCGGAGCCGGATGGCTCTTGCTGTCGAAAGCGTTGCAAAGGGCCAGGGCCGCCGAGGCGGATGGACGGCGCGGCGCGCTGGAGCGGATGGTCGAAAGGGGGTGCGCCCGGTCGTTCGGGGCCCGCCTGAAGCGGGATCGGATCGACGTGGTGCTCGCCCAGTACGGCTATATCGGAGCGCGCGTTTATCGAGGATGCCGGTTGCGGGGGATTCCCCTCGTCGTGCATTTTCACGGGCATGACGCGCACTCCGCCAGCGTGGTGACGCAGTTCAGGAATGATTACCGGATCATGCTGCGCGAGGCCCGGGCGGTCATTTCCGTGTCGGGATCGATGACGAGCGCGCTGGTCGAACTCGGCGCGCCACGGGACCGGATTCGTGAGATACCCTATGGCGTAAGGTGCTTCGACGAGCGGATGGCGCGACCCGAGAACGCCGATAAACATATCGTGGCGGTCGGAAGGTTGGTGGAGAAGAAGGCGCCGCAGAATCTTCTTGTCGCGTTCAAGCTCCTGCTGGCGCGGCATCCGGAGGCGAGGTTGACGCTTGTCGGCGACGGGCCGCTTCGCGAGTCGTGCGCGTTGATGATACACTCGCTCCGGCTGCGGGACCGCGTCGTGATGGCGGGCGCGCTTCCGAATGACGCGGTCCGTGAGATCCAGGCGAGCGCTCGTTGTTTTGGCCAGCATTCGATCGTCGCGCGGGATGGAGATTCGGAAGGCGCTCCGAACTCGATTCTGGAAGCCTGTTCGCTCGGCGTGCCGGTGGTGGCGACCCATCACGCGGGCATTCCGGAAATCGTCGAGCACGGCGTGGGCGGATTTCTCGTGGCCGAAGGCGATGTCGCGGGCATGTGCGACGCGTGGGATCGTTTCATGAGCGATCCGGCTCTGGCGGGAGAATTCGGAAAACGCGCGAGAATGCGGGTCAACGAGCGTTTCGACTGCGTCAAGCAGTGGAGCAAACTGGACTCGGTTTTGATCGAAGCGCGCGCGCCGGATCCCGCGCGGGAAGAGATGGGCGTCTAGATTCCGGCTCCGGTTGAGATGGATGTGTGTGGAACAAAGGACCGCGGTTGAGGGTTTCAACACGGTGGAACAGACATGATTGAGCGCATGCTTCAGGCCGATGCCGGTGTGGAAGGTTGGTCAGGACCGGACCGCCGTGATCGCGCGCGTGGGCGGTGGCACGGAAGGCGCATTGTTTTCCTGAGCCACAGCGACTTCGGCGATGTGTTCGTCGTCGGCTCGCACGAGCTGAGCCGGGCGTTCGCGCGGCAGGGAGCCGAGGTGTTGCACGTCAGCATGCCGGTCTCGCTGGCGCATTCCGCGTTCGGCGTCCATCGGAGCGTTCGCAAGCGCCTCGCCAAGGCAATGAGCGGGCCGCGCGAAGTGGAGCCCCGGCTTTGGGAATGGGTTCCCATCGGGCTGCTCCCGTACAAGTGGGTGCGGCGATGGCCGGGGCTGGGGAAAAGCATGGTGGGGCCGGCCGCGCCGGCGATCTTGCGACATGCGCGTCGTTTCATGAATGCGGACGCGATGTTCGTGGACGAGCCCCGCATGTTCGGCGCGGTGGCTGGATTTCAGGCGGCTCGAGTGATTTATAGACCAACGGACACGTATGTCCGATTGCGTGAGGACACGCGGATCGCGGCGTGGGAGAAGGAGATGATCCGGATCAGCAGCGCGTGTGTGGCGACAAGCGCGCCCGTCGCCCGGCACATCGAGGATGCTTATAACATGAGTGTCGCCGGAATCGTGGAGAACGGGGTCGCGATTCCCCCGCCTCCGAGCGACGCGACGACTGCGCCCTCGCGCCGGCAGGCGCGCCGGATGGTGTATGTGGGCGCGGTCGATCACCGCTTCGACGACGCGGCCGTCGAGCGGCTGGCGGATGGGTGCCGCGAATGGCGGATCGATATTTTCGGACCGGGCGCGAAGCGGAGGGATGGCCGTCCTGAAAACCTCAATTACGCCGGAAGCCTGGAGGCGCGGTCGCGCTGGCTGGAGCTGTTCAACTCCGATGTGGGGATTCTGCCGATGAACGGACATCCATCGAACGAGGGGCGGAGCCCGATGAAGATATACGAGTACCTCGCCGCCGGGCTTCCCGTCATTGCGAGAAGAACGGTCGAATTGGAGCGGCGCAATACTCCCGGAGTGTTCCTCTACGATCACGGAGAGGAGCGCGTGGCGTTGCGGCGGCTTGTCGACTCGGGCTGGCGGGAAAACCGCGTCGAGCTGCAACAAGTCGCGCAGGAGCACAGTTGGAGTCGCAAGGCCGCGGATCTGGCCAGGGCCGGCGGCCTCGCCGAGGCATGAGCGATCTTCCGAATGTTTTTCTCGTCGGGGCGCCCAAATGTGGAACCACGACGATAGCCGGGATGCTGGCCGAGCATCCGGAAGTTGCGGTCAGCGACCCGAAGGAGCCGTGCTTCTGGTCCGTCGAAGTGGGTGAGCGCCCGCCGTCCTCGATCAACGAGGCGAGCATCCGCCGGTATGCGGAGAAGTTCTCCGGCTCCACGGGCAAGGCCGTCCGCATGGATGCGTCGACGAGCTATTGCTGGTCCCGCACGGCGCTGCCGCTGATCGAAAAGCATATCGGATCGCAGTGCAGGTATATCATGATGGTGCGGAATCCGGTCGAGATGGCGCTGTCGCTGCACGCCGAGGAGCTTTACGCGTGTCACGAGGACCTGCCGGGATTCGAGGATGCCTGGACGGCGCAGGCGGATCGTCGCGCGGGGCGGCGGCTGCCGGCTGGCGTCCGAACGCCGATGAAGCTCCAATATAAGTATATATGCTCATTGGGGAGCCATCTGGAGCATGTGCGCGCGCATGCCGGGGAGCGGCTTTTGCACGTGGTCGTATTGGACGATCTTCGGAGCGATCCGGACAGGATCGTCCGTGGGATCTGCGATTTTCTGGAAGTGCCTCATGTGTCGCTTTCGCCGCGGGTCAGCAATGTCCGGAAGCGGCATCGGTTCCCATCGTTCTCTCGCTATCTGCTCCGGCCGCCGCGGATGTTGCGTCCCCTGGAGGCGAAGGCGAAGAAGCTGTGCAGGCGGATGGGGCTTGCCGGGTTGCGGAGCAATATGTTGCGGGCGGTCGCCGCGCGGAATGGCTCGCATCGGCTTTCTCCCGCCCTGCGGCGGACGCTCGTGGAGGAATTCGAGCCCGAAGTGCTCAAGCTGGAGGGGATTCTCGGCAGGAGGTTCGAAGCGTGGCGGCGGTGACACATCGCATCGGGGGGCGGAGCGCGAGCAGGGTCTTTGCGCCGATTGGAAGCATGAAATCGACCCGGGTATCCAAACTCGCTCATCCGGGGATTGCGTTTCTCGCATGCTCGGCGCTCGCGGTGCTTGTCTGGTGGATGATGCCGATGGATCTGTTTTATCGGTGGAAGATTCCGAATCGCAGCGAGTATGCGACGATCGCCACGGCCTGGGCGGCCAGCGCGGGGCTGTTCATTCTCGGCTGGGTGGGCGAGATTCTGTTCAACAGGCATCGACGCGTTCCGATCAGCGTCGTGGACGACCGGAGAAACGCCCGGATTGTCATATGGACGCTGTGCCTGATCTCCACCACGGCGTTCGTTTTGCTGGTCGCGATGGTGCTTTTCAACAACGGCGTCGCGGGCCTCAACAATCCGAAGGTGTTTCGGGAAGGCGGGTTGGGTGGCGTGACGACCATGGTCCTGCTCGCGCCGTGCACGATCGTGGTGTGGTTCGCGCTGCGGTTGAAGACGTCGCGCGTGCGCGGGGTTCTGCTTCCCGTCGTGACAGCCGCATGGGTGACGCTCGGGCACGTCTATCTGGCGTCCGCGCGCTTGTCGCTGCTTCTGGCCGTGATCGCTTGCGCGATCATCTATTGGGTGCATCGCATGCAGACACGACGGAGCCTGCCGGCCGGCATGATTGTGGGAACGGCGTGCGTCGTGGCGGTGACGTTCTCGTTCTTCGAGTATTTCCGCTCGTACCAGGCCAAACAGAATCACGGATTCGAAACCGGGAGTCCGCTCACTTATGGGATGGAGCGGCTGGGGATGTATGTCGCCACCGCGGTGAACAATGGCGGCATGCTCTATCGGGAGCGTTCGAAGGGGGAGTTTGCGGTCCCTCTATTTTCGCAGACGGCCGGCCCGGTCGGAGAGATCGTCTATAATGCGCTGGGCGTTCCGTCCGTCTATCTCGCCTCGGGCGGCGGCGAAGGGGCTCTTCCGGAACTGGAGGCAAACCAGGAATACAATCCGGAATTCAACAACTGTTGGGGGCCTGTCGGGCCCTGGCTGGAAGGGCCTTTTTCGGCCGTTGTGTTTTTCGTGTTCTGGGGAGCGATGGGCTCATGGAGCTTCCGGCGGATGCGCGCGCAAACGGGGGTGTATGAACTCGTCATCTTCGGCTATGTTTACGCCGGGGTCGTGGACACGTCGATGCGGGTGGCCTCGCTCGGCGGCTCCTATGTGCTGCTGCCGGTCTGCGCCATGGCGTGCGCGGTCTTGTTTCGGCGCGGGGCCAGGCAGAGAAGCGACGTCCCGCGGGCAATCGCCGCGTATCATTAAATGCGCGCGTTTCGACTGTATTTTATTTTCGCGTGCGTGTGCGCCGCCTCGAGCGCCCGGGCGTCCGACACGCGCGAAGGGGCTTCGATCATCGATGTCCGCGACTTCGGCGCCGTCGGGGACGGAATTGCGGATGACGGAAAGGCGATTCGCGATGCGCTGCGCGAGGGCGCGCGGTCCGGAGGCGGGAGAGTTTATATTCCCGCGGGAAGGTACAGGTACGAGGGGCTGATGACGCTCGAAGGCTGCGTCGTCCGGGGCGCGGGCATTGGGAAAACGGTGTTGCTGGCGGCCGATCGGTCGGCATCGGCGCTGGTCGTGCGCGGGCGGAATTCCGGGCTGTCGGACTTGAGCATCGCGGGGGCGGGCCGGGTCGATAAACGGAGCCAGGCGAATCGCGCGGCGGGAATTTTCGTGCACGGCGCGCGACACTTCAGGATTCAGCGGGTGGCGGTCACCGGCATGGCATCGGTTGGAATCATGATCGATGCCTCCGGCGGGAGCGCCATGGAACGCGCGGTGGTGGAGGACTGTCACATCGAGGACACCATGGCTGATGGCATTCATATGACGAACGGGAGTCGATGGATCACGGTGGCGCGGAACGTCGTGCGCAACACCGGGGACGACTCGATCGCGGTCGTCTCGTACCGGAGGAATGCGTCCGTCTGCGGCGACATCCAAATCGTCGGCAACCTCGTGGGATGGAACGGTCATGGCCGCGGAGTCTCCACGGTGGGTGGCGAGCGGGTGATCATCGCCGGAAATCTGATCAGCGACACGAACGGCGCCGGGATTTATATTGCCTCGGAAGGTTCATACAACACCTACGGCTGCCGGGATGTCGCGGTGGTTTCGAATCGCCTGAGGAATGTCGTTTCCGCGGATGGTCCGTGGCACGGGGGCATTCATGTGTCGGGCCGGTCGAAGGATCTTTCGGCGGTGGGCGATGGAGAAGCGCTCGAGGGGGTGTTGATCGCGCGCAACCGCGTCGAAGGCGCGGGCCGGGCGGGCATCGCGGTTTTCAACGGTGTGCGCCATGTCGTCATCCGTGGGAATCGGGTGAAGGCAAGCCGTGGCGACGGCATCCGCATCGGCCCGGGAGTCGCGGCGGTGCAAATGGGGGACGGAGCGTGCGATTCCGGCCGGGAGACAGGCCTGTGTGACAACCGTGTCGAGAACGCCGGCGGTCGCGAGATTCGCGTGATCGGGGGGGCGCGGAAGGGATGAGCGCGGCCGGGATCCTGGCGCGCCGGCCCGTTGTTGGGGCGCGACCGACATTGCGTGTGGCGCTTAACGCGCGATTTCTCGCCGCCGGGCACATGACGGGAACGCACCGGTCCGCGCTGCAGTTCACCCGGGGCCTGATCGCGCGGTGCGGGCATGATTTCGATCTTGTTGTATATGCGCCTTGCGACCGGAGCGCGGTGGGCGCGCGTGTGGGCGGCAATCCGCGATGCCGCATCGTCGAGGTTCCGGCTCGCGGGCGCGCGGGAATTCATGCCTGGGAGCAAATGGTCTGGCCCCGCCTGGAACCGGGCTCCCTGCACCTCAACCTCATGAACACGGCTTCGGCGATGCCGGGCAACGCGCGACAGGTGACGATCGTGCACGACGTGAACGCCATTCGAAACAACTCTCCGCACGCGCTGCCCTTCCGCTTGCTGGCGCGCATGAACGTCGCGGGCGGAGCGCGGAAAAGCGCGCGCGTGGTTTGTTTCTCCAATCATGTGGCCGGCGAAGTCGAGAAGCTGCTCGGCGTGCGCCGCGAGAGAATCAGCGTGATCCGTCAAGGGGCGGGCTTCGAGCCCGCCGGCAACGGGACCGGCCGCGGGCGGGGCCTATACTTTCTCGCGGTCGGGAGCCTGCAGCCGCACAAGAATTTGAGCGCGGTTTTGCGCGCCTTCCAGGCCTTGAGGAGGGAGATTCCCGATCTCGGGTTGCTGGTGGCGGGATCCGCGCAGAAAGGATACAGGGATCACGGTGTTTCGCTCGATCAGCCCGGTGTGGAGGCGACAGGGTATATATCCGACGGGGAACTCGAGCAATTATATCGGGGCGCGCTGGCGCTTGTTTATCCTTCGCTCGAGGAGGGTTTCGGCCTTCCGGTGGTGGAGGCGTTTCAATGCGGATGCCCCGTTATAACATCGAACTGTTCCAGCCTTCCGGAGGTGGCGGGCGACGCGGCGATCCTGATCGACCCGCGTGAAGCGAAGGAGATCGAGGATGCCATGCGCCGCGTCGCCCTGAGCGCGGATCTCCGCGCGGATCTGCGAAGGCGCGGCCTGCGCCGCGCAAAGAACTACGATTGGGATGAGGCGGTGGGCGACCTGATGCGCGTATTGCGGGAGTTTTCCGGATGACGAGAAAGATGCGGATATTTCAGGTGTTCGAGCCGGGATGCGATGGCGTCTTCCGGCACGTCGAGCAGTTGTGCCGGTATCTCGCGCATGAAGGCGTGGAGATCGACGCGGCCTATTCGTCGCGCCGCCCGTCAAAAGGGTTGTTCGAGTTTGTCGCCTGGATCGAGGACCGGGGTGGCGTTGCGATCGATCTGGGCGTCGGTCCGGCGCCCGAGACGCGCGATCTGAAGGCGGCGCTGATGATCCGGCGTCTGATCAAGGACCGGCAGCCGGATGTCATTCATGCCCACAGTTCCAAGGCGGGCGCCCTCGTGCGCACGCTGCCCGAGCTGTGGCGGCGGCCCGGGGTGTTTTATACACCGCATGCTTATTTCGGCATGAATCCGGACAAGGGGATCGAGGGCCGGCTTTATAACACGATCGAAAGGGAGCTGGGGCGGGTGGGGACGACGCTGAACGTGTCGGCGGACGAGGCGGATTTCGCCAACTCGGCAATCAAGATTGCGCCCGCTCGCAACAGGGTGATTCCCAATCCGGTCGAGTGCGGCCGATTCGTGCCGGCGTCTCCCGAACAGAATGCCGCCGCGCGCGCCCGCTTCGGGATTCCGGACGGGCGGGTGGTTGTTGGATATGCGAGCCGGTGGACGAAGCAGAAGGATCCGGAGACGGCCTACAAGCTGTTCGAGACGGCGCTGAAACAGGATGACAGGCTCCATTTGCTCCACCTCTGCAAGGACTCGCTGCTCGGGGACGCGAGGAGTTTCTCCGAGAAGCGAAATCTGGCCGACAGGATCACCTGGGTCGATTACAGCGAGGATGTGCGTCCGTTCTTTCACGCGTGCGACGTATTCCTGATGTCGTCGCGCTATGAAGCCGGCTGGCCCTTTGTATTCATCGAGGCCCTGGCTTGCGGCCTGCCCGCGGCCGTGACTCCCTGCATTGGCATGTCCGATGTCGCCCGGTCCGGGCTTTCGGCGTGCGTCGTCTTTCCGGTTGGCGACGCGGCGGCCGGAGCGGACGCGCTGCTTGCCGCGTGCACATGGCGGGTCGGCCACGCCAACAATCATCGCGAGATGGTTCTTTCCCGATTCTCGCCGCGCAGTTGTTTCAGCAGGATCGTGACCGAGTATCGGGCGCAGGCGCGTTTCCTCACGGAATCGAAGCAGCCGGCGGCCCGTTGCGCATCGACCATGGGAGACCGCCGATTGCCGGTCGCCGACAATCAATAACCAATAATCCATAACGCATAACAGGCGTCCGAGCGCCCGCGCCGGCCGCGGCTTCGGCGTGTTTCGCTCCGGCACATACGCCGGAGCTTTTTTTGTGCCCGGATGGTTTCCGGGCGGGTGGTGTTATACGCGGACGACGCCCGCGCGCCGCGGAATCCGGGATGCCGCGCGCTCGAGCTGGGCCATCCGGTTTGCGAGCTGTGGCTCGGGTTCCATGCCCGCGAGTTTCAATATATCCCGCCAGCGGTGGGACCAGTCGTGCCGGAGCAGGCATTGCCGGACGTTCTCGCGGCTGGCTCTTTCGATGCGCTCGGGATCGGCGGTCAATTCGTCCAGGAGCGGGGCTATTTCCCTGGAGTCGAACGGCAGATGGAAGGCCGCGTCGGGCCAGTCGAAGCATTCCTGAAACGAGGGCGAGTCCGGCAGCTCGCCGATCATCACCGCGCCTCCGGCCGCTCCCTCGAAGAAGCGAAAGCCCAGTTCCTGTTGTCCGCCCGAGTCCGTCGGGGCGTTCACCTTTGCCCGGTTGGCGAGGAAGAACCGGCTCATCTGGATCTTGTCGATGAGGTGGGAACGATGCTCGCGCGGATCGTACACGTCCATGACTTGATGAGTGTCGTGCAGATAGAGCCAGTCATGAGCCCGGGCATATTGTTTGAGGGCGGCGTGGGTGATGAAGGATTTCCGCCCCATCGCGAAGAAATCGATGCGCCGGGCCGGCGGATTCGGCCAGGGGCAGAAGCGAAGGGCGTCCACGGCAAACGGCATCCGGCGCACGAAGCAATCCAGCCGCTCCGCCAGAGGCGCGAGCGTGCCCGCAAACGGCACGATGACGTGATCGAACTGGTTCAGTTGCCTCATGTGCCGGGCCAGCTTGATCCCGCGCGGGGTGAAGTTTCGCGTGAGTTCCCGGGCCCAAAGCTCGTCTATCCAGCACACCGCGACCGCGCACCGCTCGCGCCATCTGGGGAAGGCCTGGAGGTAGGCGAGTTCGTTGAGGTTGCTGATTCGGAAAAAGAAAAGATCGTGGCGCCCGCCGGTCCGCAGGGTCTCGATCGCGGGATCGAAGGACAGATGGATCCCGGAGAGGTGCCCCAGCGTCTTCTCGAGGGTCTGCGCCATGGCGGACCGCCCGCGCGCCCGGGCGCGCGGCGCGAGCACCTTCACGTCGTCGATCCCGGCGATGACGTCTTCGGCTTCGATCTGATCGCCGACCAGCTTCCATTTCCGAAAACCACGGGTGGAAAACAGAAGGATGCGAGGGGTCTTCATCCTGGATTCCGCGGACCGGCGGTCCGGCGGAGCGACGCATCTCCCTGCCATTCTGTTCCTTGCGGCCTTGGGCGCCTGTTTCGGCTCGAGCCACGCCCGGTCTTGTCGCCTCGCTCGGAACCACAAGCTGCCGTTTCCGTTTTCATCGCCGGCGACCCGATCCCTGTCGCGTCAGGCTCGCGCCACGCCTCCCCGGCGTGCGTCTTCCGGGGGCTTTTCCCTTCGCGAGCTGACCTCGGCTTCCTTGAATCATCCGGCTCGTGTGACGAATTTTTGACAAAAAAGTTCCGCACTTTGGCCGGAGAGAGCCGGGAAATGACAGCGGGACGGCGGCATGTCCGCGCCATCCGCGCTCCCGCTCGCCTGTGTGGCGGCGCCGTCGCGCCATCATGCGATCGGAAGGCGCCGGAGCGGGCAGGGGAAGAAAAGGGCCTTCGCCG
>CAZFCY010000031.1:0-17693 GCA_964517665.1 uncultured Opitutaceae bacterium
GTTCGAACGAGTTCTTCTCGTTATAGCTGAAGAGCGCCGCGGGCGCCGTGTCGTGGGTGTGCATATTGGTCAGCATGCCGCTGCAGAACTCGTGGAAGGTGTAACCACCCGGCTGCTCGATCCGCCACACGTCGGAACGGTGGCGATCCGACGAAAGGAGCACGACACCGGAAATGTCCCGATCCCGGATGAACTCGAAGATCCCGGCCCGCTCCTCCGGGAATCCGCCCCAGGTGTCGAGGCTGCCCGCTTTGGATTCGAAGGACCAGGGCACGGGCGAGGCCACCACCTTGAATGTGGCATTTGAAGCCGCCAGGCCGTCGAGCAGCCATTGCTTTTGCGCCGGGCCGAGCATCGTTTTTTCGGCGGCAAACGGATTGGTCCGGTAGTTCCGCCCGTCGAGCAGGAAAAAATCGACATCGCCGATGGTGAACCGCGACCACACGCCGGGGTGGTCGGGATGGCCCATCGGCGGATTGTTCCATTGTCGGGCGAAGAATTCGACGTTGGGCATCTTCCATGCGGGACGGTCGGGATACGGCCCCATCCAATAGTCGTCGATCGCGCCGTCGTGATCATCCCAGATCGCGTAAACGGGAACGGAACCGGTCAATCGCCGGAATTCGACGCGCGCCTGGCGCTGATAATAGGTGTATTGATGAAACGGTCCGGGCATGCCCGGCTGGTCGATATATACATTGTCCCCCAGCAGCAGAAGGGCGGCCGGCGCCTGTCGCTGGATCGTTTCCCAGACATGCTCGTGCGCCGGGGTGTAACCGGCGCAGCCGCCGACCGCCACGGTGAACCGGCCGGGGGTTCCCGGCCGCGGGCGCGTCCGAAATGTCAGTCCGGCGTGGCCGGCGGCGAGTTTGCCGTCCACCCGCACCTGATAGGCGTAGGTGGTGTCCGGCCGCAGCGGAGCGAGCTGTCCGCGGCCTGTATAATCCTCGTCGGGTCCGGTGGTGAAACGCGCATGCGCCGGTTCGCCCGGCGCGGTCAGGGGGATGGCCGTCACTTCGATCTCGGAGGCATGGGCGGCGCGCACCCAGACACGGGCGGACACATCGGTCACGTCGCCGAGCATCGGGCCGTGCAGCAGTCGAATATCGAGGGCGTCCCGCAATCGCTTGAATTCGTCGGCGGCATATAACGGCTCGAGAAGCTCGCGCGGCCCGGCGAGGAAACGCTCAAAGGGCAGGCCCGCTTGCAGCGCCGCGCGCATGGCGGACACGGCTTCGTTCATCCTGCCCATCTGGACGCGGGCCACGGTGACGATGAACCAGCTTTCGGCGTCATGCGGATCGGATTCGAGCCGCTGCCGGGCCCATGTTTCCGCCTGGGCGGGGTTGCCATCGAGGATGGCGAGCAACTGCCGCTGCCCGCGCCGTTTGTAGAAGAGGTCGGCCGGGCGTTGCTCGAACATGCGCCGGTTCCACGGATTCTCGCTGCCGAAATAAGGCAGCGGGTTCCCCGGCTCGTAGGCCTCGGGCGGCGCGGACATGCCGAACTCGCCCTCCGTCTGGGCGCGCGCGCAGGGTGAAGCGGGGATCAGGATCGTTGCAGCCAGCAACAGCAGGCAGCGAGTGTCGGGGCGATGGGATGGATTCATGGAATGGGGTGGGGCGAGGCGCGCCGATCGCCGGATTCGATCGGCAATTTCATCGTTCACGCATCGAAGGGCCGGTCATGGGTTGGCCAGGACGAAAAGACAGCGGCTTAGAGCGGGATGCCCAATCCGCCGATCATCGCGGCGCCAATGACGATGGCGGGCGTTTGGATGAAATCTGAATGAGGTGAAATAATATCTTCACATATTATTTCAAGTTATTACTTGCATGAAATTCCAGAGTCGATCAACTGCAAGGCATGGATCGCACTGTCCCTCCCCGCCCCACGATCTCCGATATCGCGCAGCTTGCGGACGTCGCCGTCGGAACGGTTTCCCGGGTTCTGAACACCCCGGACGCGGTGGGGCCTGAAATAAGGCAGCGCGTGCTCGATGCGATCACCCGCGCGAAGTATCAGCGTCTGCGCCGTCGCCGGGCGCGGACTGGCGCGTCGGCGTCGGCCCGGCGTTCCGGCAACATCGGAGTGGTTTTGATCGGAATGGACGACTCGCTCACGCACCTGCCGGTGATCGCCGAGGCCTTGCACGGGGTGGAGCTGGCCACCGCGGCCGACGAGCTGAACCTGATGCTGGCGAATCTGCCGGGCGCCGACCGGATCCCGGTTTTTCTGGCGCAGCGCCAGGTCGATGGCCTGATCCTGAAGAGCCCGCTCCTCGGCGACTTTTCGACCTGCGTCCGCCCGGCATTGATCGATGCGATACAGCGGCTGCCGCACGTCTGGCTCATCGGTCGTCCCGATGGCGCCCGGGGCGATGTCTGCGGCGTGGACAACGACGCGGGCGCGCGAATCGCCGCCGAGTACCTCCGATCGAAAGGCCACCGCCGGATCGGCTACTTGCACCCGCGTCCGGGACAGACGCGATCCGAGGACTTGAAGTCCGCCTTCAGCCTGCATGCGCAGCGGTTGGGGATGAGCTTGCGTGTATTCGAAAAGGCGTCGGGCGGAGCGGTGTCCTGGCCGTTGCCGGCGATCACCAACCCGAACGACATCGTGCCCTTGATCGAGCGATGGAAGACGCTTTCCGAAACGACCCGCCCGACGGCGATGCTCGTGCCGGCCGACAGCATCGCGGTGCAGGTTTACGCCGCCCTCGACCAGATGGGGCTCAAGGCCGGGCGGGATCTCAGCCTGCTCTCCTTCAATCACGAGCGGCCCCTCGTGATGGGATTGAACCCCACGCTCGCGACGATCGATATCCGGGCGGAACTGATCGGTCGCCGGGCCGTCGAGCACCTGCTCTGGCGCATCCGCCGCCCGGCGGACGACGCCGCCATGCGAATCGTCATCGAACCCCGCCTGGTCGAAGGCGAGTCGGTCGCCTCCATCCCCTCCGAAGGCTGAAATCTTCGCGGCCGACCGACCGGCCGTGTTCGCAGCCAGCCACTTGCCCCGCTTCATCATGGCCTCTCCCTCCCGTTGGTTCATCCGCCTCGGTCCGCTTTTCACCGTCGCCGCCGGTTTGCTTTTGTCGCCGTTGCCGGCTCATGCCGCCGACGAGCCGGGGCCGCGCTCGCCGCCCGTCGATCTCACTCCGTATGCCCGCGTGCTTCACGTCGATGTGTCGCGTGGAAACGATGTCACCGGCGAAGGCACGGCGGACCGTCCCTGGGCGTCGCTTCCGCATGCCCTGGAGGAGGCGGGCGGAGCCGTCGCCGGCCGGCGCGTGGCGATCCTGATGGCGCAAGGTCGTTATATACAGCCGACGCTCATGCTTAAACCGCATGTGGACATCTACGGCGGATACGCGACGTTCGGGCGGGATCGTGATATTTACGCCCACGCCACGATTCTCGATGGGGAGGACACCCGCCGCATTGCCTTCGGGGCGGACGACGCGCGCGTCGACGGCGTGCATTTCACGCGCGGCCGCGTGCGCGGCAAGGGCGCGGCCATGCTGTGCGACAACGCTTCGCCGGTCGTCGCGAACTGCGTCTTCGCCCACAACCGGACGTTGATTCCCGAGACGTGGGATCCCCCGCTCCTGCACGAGACGGCGCACGACGGTGGAGCCGTGATGTGCGTCAATGGCGCCGCGCCGCGAATCGAGCACAGCATCTTTTATCACAACACGACCGAGTGTGGACGCGGCGGCGCGCTGGCGGCGGACCTGCGTTCGTCGCCCCGGCTGGTGTCCAACGTCTTTGCGCAGAACCGCGCGGGCCTGGATGATCCGATGCGCAGCAGCGACGGCGGAGCGATCTCCTTCTTCGACTGGTCGGGCGGCGAGATCGTCGGCAATATCGTCGTCGCCAACGAAGCCCTCACGCGCAACGACGCCGGCGGCATCTTTCTCGCGATGTGGTCCGCGCCGCGCGTTGCCGGCAATATCATCGTCGGAAACGCGTCCGGCGACGACGCGGGCGGGCTTTTCATCGGCGGCCAGGAGCACCGCTACGACGCGCCGCTCGACGCCTATCCGCCGGCGGAGCAATTCACCGTCGTGGTCGAGGACAATCTCCTCGCCGGCAACGTGAACAGTTCCCGCAACTCGGGCGCGACGCGCATCACGATGGAGTCGCGGGTGAAGCTCGCCGGCAACGTCATCGCGGAAAACGCCGGAGGCCTCTACCTGCAGCGATCCGAGATCGTGGCCGACCGCAACACCGTGTGGCAGGACTGGCGCTTCATCGAAGACAAGGATTCCCTCGGCCCGAGCCGGCTCACCGGCAACGTGTTGAAGGGCCCCGTCTCCGAAGTCGACGCCCGCGCGACGTTCGCCGGCAACATGATCGATCCGGCCGTCGGCGGGGAGGGCAATATCCCGGTGGCCGACATCTTCCTCGAGGACGGCGTCGAGGGCGACCTCGTCGATCTGCGCTACGACGCGGCGACGTTCACCACGATCCTGACGACAAAATCCCCGCTTCCCGGCGGAGCCGCCTACGCGCGGCGCGCGATTCGCTTGAGCGACAGCCGCAGCGGCGGGCAGTGGCGTGTCGTCAAGAGCGCCTCGGGCCGCGAGATCGTTCTGTGGGGACGGCTCGAAGCGGTCACGAGCGCCCCAAGACACTTCTTCATTCTCCGGACGTTCACTCCGAAACCCGACGCTCCGCGCGGTCTCGGCGCGCGTTCGCGCTGAGCCGGCTGGGCTTTCTCCCTCCGCAACACTCCTGCCTCGTCATGCATATACGTTTTATCGCCTGTTTCGCGCTGCTTGTCGCCGGGCCGCCGGCGGCCCGGGCCGCGACCGCGGATTACGCCGGTCCCCAAAAAATAAACAAGGCGGTCGAGCTGCTCGCCGCCGGACAACCCGTGTATTATTCGTACGGCTCCGGCGGATACGACAAGGGCCGGGAACTCGCGCGGACATGGGCCGACATCCTCATGTACGACATGGAAGGGGCCGCGCTCGACTTCGCCGGCTTGCGTGAATTCATGCGCGGGCTCGTCGATGGCGGGCCTGCTCCGAGCGGCCACCGCACGCCAGCGGTGATCGTCACGCTGCCGCTGTATGGCCTCGACGAGGACACGGTTCAGTCCAACCACTGGATGATACAGCAGGCGCTGGCCGCCGGCGTTCACGGTCTCCATCTCTGCCACGCCCGCGATGCCAGCGCGACGCGCGCCTTCGTGCGGGCGGCCCGTTATGAAATAAACCGACAGGCGGTCGGCGAAGGGCTGGAGGAGGGGCTGCGCATGTTCGGAGCGCACCAGTTTGCATCCTGGGTGTGGGGCGTTTCGGCCCGGGAATATTACGATCTGGCGGATCCGTGGCCGCTCAATCCGGACGGGCAGTTGCTCCTCGGAGTCAAGATCGAGGATCGGGCCGGGCTTCTGAACACCGAGTCCATCGTCCGCGTGCCCGGGATCGCCTTCGCCGAGTGGGGGCCGCGCGACACCAGTTACGCCAATGGTTTCTTCGATGTCGCGCTGGACTACGGCCGGAAGCCGGGCGTGGCGCCGCCGCCGCCCCTGCAGGCCGCGGCCGACCGGGTCATCCGCGCGAGCAAGGAGGCGGGCGTGCGCATCCTGGACAACGTGCGGCCCGAGGACGTCGTGGGGCAGATCGAGGCCGGCATCGAAATCGGCGCGGGTGGCATCGAAGAGGCGGCCGAAGCCGGCCGCCGGCACACCGGCCGGTCGATGCCCTGGTAGGCGTTCCCGCCCTCTTCCGCATGAAGCCTTCCCTTTTCGATATATTCATTGTGGCAGCCAGCGCCGCCGGGTCGTTCCGGGGCGGGAAGCGACATCAGGTCGTGGCCGGTCCCGTTGTATAGAGAATGCCTGCATCGCCCAACATCCTGCTGGTCGTCGTCGACGACCATGGCCTTCATCATCTCGGCTGTTATGGGAGCGAGTGTTATCGCACGCCCCGGATCGACGCGCTGGCCGGGGAGGGCATGCGGTTCACGCGCAGCTACAGCGCGGCGCCGGTGTGCTCGCCCGCGCGCGCCAGCATCTATACCGGTCGTCATCCGGCGCGCCTTCATCTGACCAATTACATTCCCGGAACCGAGCCGGCCAACGGACGGTTGCTCACGCCCCGGTGGCGTCCCTACCTGCCGGTGGGGGAGGAGACGCTCGGGACGGCCTTCAAGGCCGCGGGCCATGCGACCGGCCACTTCGGAAAGTGGCATCTCGCGGTGGATTACAAATACGAGGCCGGCCGGCCCACCGATCCCGAGTCGCATGGTTTCGACGACGTGCTCGTCACGCGCAAGCCGCCGGCCGACGCCGATCCCGCGGCCGATCCTCATCACTCCATGGCGATCGCGCGGCGCGCGGCGGAGTTCATCGCGGCTCCGCGCGACCGGCCGTTTCTCTGCGTCGCGGCCTTCAACGCGCTCCACCGGCCGGAACTCGCGCCGGAGGATGCGATCGCGCGCTGCTCCGCCCGTCCCGGAGTCGGGCAGGAGTTCAACCGCCCGGCGCTCGTCGCCATGATGGAAGACGTCGATCGCGCCGTGGGCGTCATGCTCGACGCCGTGCGGGACTCCGGCCATGAGCAGGACACGATCGTCGTGTTCACCTCCGATCATGGCGCCTTCGACCGCAGCGTGGAGCGCAAGCCGTTGCGCGGCGCGAAGGCCGATCTCTACGAGGCGGGCATCCGCGTGCCGTTGATCGTGCGCTGGCCCGGCCGGACGCCGGCCGGAGCCGTTTCGGATGTCGTGGTCCAGCACTGCGATCTGTTTCCGACCTTGTGCGGCATGGCCGGGATCGAGCCGGCCGCCGCAGGCGAGCGCGACGGAGTCGATCTGCGCGCGGTGTTGCTGGGCCGGGCGGCCCCACTGTCGTCGCGCGACCTTTTCTGGCACTTTCCCCACTACCATCACCTTGGCCTTGGCCCTTGCGGCGCCATTCGCTCGGGGCGGTTCAAGCTTATCGAATGGTTCGAGGGATCGCTTGGGGCGGTGGAAGGGCAGCCCGCTTATGAGTTGTTCGATCTCGAGTCCGATCCTGGCGAGCGTCACGACCTGGCTGAGACGGAACCGGACGAGCGCGCGCGCATGGCCGAAAAGCTGCGCGCGTGGCGGCGCGGGGCGGGCGCGCAGGAAATGGAAATCAATCCGCGCTTCGATCCCTCGCTCGGGCCGACGCTGACGCCACCCCCGCCGGGGGATCCCGGAAATCCATACGGAGAATGACCCTGTCGATGTCCACATCCCTGTCTTCCCCTGTCTTCGCCGGCATCGGCGGGAACAGCCTCGCTCACCGCGTCGAGACGGGCCTCGGGTCATGAAGATCGGAATACATGCGATCCTCGTTCCGATGCTGCTTGCCAGTGGCGTCATGACCCGCGCGGACACGACCGCGCTCTGGCTCTTCGATGAGCAGGAGCAGGTCTATCCGAGTTCCGTTCTCAACGACGCCGGACCTCAAGGATGGTTCCTCGTGCTCGGCCGCGGCGGCGAAATCGTGCCGGGGAAGTTCGGACGCGCGTTGCGCCCGATCGACCCTCCGCCTTTCCAGCCGATGGTCGAGGGGGCGCGATCGAGGGAGGAGTTTGCAGACGCCGGACATTATGCGTTTGGTTTGTCGTCCCCGCCGGCGAGTCCCGGGCGAAAGATCCCGCCGTTGACCTGGTATAACGCGACCTTCTCGGCCGCTCTTCTCAACGGGGATGAACACATCCGCCGCCTCCCGTTCCCGCATCCCACGGAGGGCGGCCTCAATCTCGGCCGGGGCGATTTCACCGTCGAGTTCTGGCTCCACGTCGATGCCGCCGCCGCGACCGAGGGCGTGGTGATCGAGATTGGCGCGGGGCCGCGCGGAGAAAACGATCGGGTGACCCGGCTCTCGCTGCGCCCGCAAGACGGCGGGTTCAGGTTCTTCAATCAACCCTCGGGCACGACCGCGGCGTTGAAGACCGACATCGCTGCCATGCGTCGCGACTGGGCGCATTGCGCCTTTGTTTATGACCGCGCGCGCGGTGAGTTGCGGCATTACCTGAACGGCGGCCTGACTTCCTCGGTGGCCGCGAAGCTCGCGCCGCTGCCGCGTGGCGAAGAGGACTATATCAGCGTGGGGCGCGACGCGCTCTGGGACCGGCGGCTGCCCGCCACGATCGACGAATTGCGAATCTCCGATCACATCGTCTATCGCGAGGCGTTCACGGCGCCGGGCAGTTTTTCGAAGCGATATGGCCAGCCGCGCCCGCCCATGCGCTTGAAGCAGGGGCCGCCGCTGCAGTTCAAGGACGGAAAGCCTGCGCGCGAGGTCGTGGAACTCGCGGGAAACAAGCACCTCTTCATCGACGACGCGCTCCTCGCGCAACACGAGAACCTCACGTTCAACGCGCATCCGGCGCGGATCGAAGAAATCGTCCTCGAGCACGGCACCGGCTGGTCAACGGTGATCGAGGATGAGGACGGGCTGATTCGGCTATACGGCGAGGGCAGGGAGGGCGTTGCCGTGTGGACGTCCAGGAATGGAGTCGATTTCACCGCGCCCGACCTGGGCGGCGGCCGGGGCAACGAGGTCGCGGCCGCGCCCGCGAAACGCGGCTCCGTATTCATCGATCCCAACGCGCCGCCCGAGGAACGCTGGAAGCTTCTCGCCGGGCTGCATGAGCGCGGAGGGATTTTCATCTTCACGTCGCCGGACGGCTGGCATTTCAAGCGCAACGAGGCGGCGGCGCTCCCGTTCTGGGCGGGGTCGGCGTCCACCATTTTCTACGACGATCAACGCCAGGCCTATGTGGCGCATCACCGGATGGATTATGGCCGGACGCCCGGCGGCAAAACGGAACGTTATTTCGTTCGGACAGAGGTCGGAGACGTGATGGACGCCTGGCCTTTCGAGCCTGTCACCTCCGGGCGCAAGGCCGAGGTCGGGCGGTTCATGCGAATCGCCGACACCGTGCTCGATCCCTGGTGGCTCGACAACGGACCGCTTGCGCCGGGCGGATTCAGCATCGAGTACCCCGTCGTGATGGGACCGGACCCGAAGCTGGATCCGCTGGCCACCGACCTCTACAATACGCGCGCCATGAAATATCCATGGGCGCCGGACACCTATCTGGCGTTCCCGCTTTGGTTTTTTCACTATGAAGGTGACGGCCCGCCGACGCGGCAGGCGCTCGGCGATCCCAGGCTCGGGCTTGGAAACGGCATGGTGGAAACCCAGCTCGCGGTCAGCCGCGACGGCCGTGAGTGGACGCGCCATCCGCGCCCCGCCTACGTCCCGGTCGGAGAGTTCAAGGGGTTTCCGATGTTCCGCCCCTATATCGCTTTCGGGCTCGTCCGCCGGGACTCGGAACTGTGGCAATATTGTTACACCCGATCGACGTATCACTCTCCGCACGCTCAGCGTCGCGACGGCATTCCGCCGGCGGTGGTGCATCGTCTTTCACAGCGACTCGACGGTTTCGTCTCGATGGACGCGCCTTACGAGACGGAAGCCCGCTTCACGACGCACAAGCTTCGTTTCGACGGGGACCGGCTGGTTGTGAACGTCGACGCGGGCGCGACCGGATACGCGCAGATCGGATTCGAAGACGGGCAGGGGCGCCCCATACCCGGCTTCACCATCGACGAGTGCGTCTATATTCACGGCAACTCGGTGGAGCGCCGCGTGCAGTGGCTGGATGGGGACAACCTCCGGGAGGACATTTCCTCGCTCAGCGGCCGTCCGGTGCGCCTGGTCGCGCGCATGCGCGGCACATCGCTCTACGCGCTGCAGTTTATATCGGAATCCCCTGTTCCCTGAAACCAATGAAAAGATTTGTTCATCCCGCGATTTTGGTTCTTGCCCTCCTCACAAGCGTCTCCGCTCGAGCGGAGACGGTGGCGCTCTGGCTGTTCGACGAGCCGCTGGATCTTTATCCCAGTTCAACGCTCGATTCCTCGGACGGACTCGACGCGCCGATGGTGCTCGGCCCCGGAGGCAGTCTCGTCGAGGGCCGCTTCGGCCGGGCCCTTTCCACGCGTCCGTTTCCGGACGATGTCGTCATCCCGGAGGTGGGCGAGGAAACCGCCTCGCTGGATCCGCTGCCGGTCCCGCCGGAACGGACCCAGCCGCCTCTCACGTGGCATCACGCCCGCTTTGCCGCGCTCATGGCCAATGGCGAAACGCACCTGCGCAAGGAGGTGAGTTTCGTCAATCCGACGCGCAACGGGCTCAATCTCGGCGAGTCCGACTGGACGGTCGAGTTCTGGTTTCGAGTCGATGATGCCGATGCGCAGCCGGGGATCGTCATCGAGGTCGGCTCGGGGCCGCGCGGCGAGAACGAGAACGTTACCCGGCTCCTGCTGGACGCGGCGGAAGGCGCATGGGAGGTTTTCAACGCGCCTGCGAATGCGCGGGCGCGGCTCGAGACGAACGTCGAAGCGCTGCGCGACGGCGCCTGGCATCATGCCGCGTTTGTCCATTCCCGGGGGCGGAGTCAATTGCGTCATTATATCGACGGGCGGCCCATCTCGACGGCATCCCTGGCCATGCGGCCGCTGCGCGCGGGCGACGAGGCCTATATGAGCGTCGGGCGCGATGGTCTTTGGGAGCAACCATTCCCGGGAGCGATCGATGAGCTTCGCGTTTCACGCGGCATGGTCTATCGCGCCGCATTCCCGCCGCCGGGGAGCTTTGCGCCGCCAGCGCCCGAGGTGGATCTCGTCCGCGGACAGCCCCTGCTTTTCCCTCACGACGCGAAGAGGGAAGGCGTGGTGAACCTGCAGGGACGCAAGCATGTCTTCTGGGACGACGCCCTCCTCGAGCCGAACGACGCGATCACCTTCCGTGTGCATCCGCCGCGGCGCATCGAGCGCGTGGTCGACGGCATCACGACCCAGTTTCGCAAGCATCTTACGGTGATCGAGGACGACGACGGGTTGATCCGTCTCTTCAGCGGCGTGGCCGACGACTATCTCGGCGTGCGGACGTCGCGCGACGGCTTCCACTTCGAGATCCCGGACACCGGCATTCATCACAAGGGGGACCGCAATATCGTGATTCCCGAGCCGGCGCCGCTCGGCCGGGTGATCATCGATCCCAATGGTCCGCCGGAACACCGTTGGAAATACGTCAGCGGTTTCGAAGGTCGCGGCGTCTATCTCTACACCTCGCCGGATGGCTGGAAGTGGAAGCGGCATCGCACCGCCGTGCTGCCGTTTCGCTCCGGTTCGCAATCGGGTTTCTTCTACGACGATCAGCGCGGTCTGTATATCGGCTACCAGCGCACGGGGTTTCCCCGCAATCCGGCCGGCGGCACCAGGCGGGAATTCGTCCTTTCCGAGACGAGCGATGTCTTCGAGCCCTGGCCCTTCACACCCATGACGCAGGAGGAGGTCTGGGAGGTGGCGAAAACCCGGCCGCTGCGCTCGCCCCAGCCGTGGTGGCTCGACAACGGGCCGCTCACCCCGGGCGATTTCGGCGTGGAGATGCCGACCGTTTTCGCGCCCGATGATCGGATCGACCCTCCGGGCAGCGGAGTCTATGTGCCCAAGGCCACGAAATACCCGTGGGCGGCGGATGCCTATATTGGATTCCCGGCCATGTACTTCGACTATGAGGAGCCTGATCAACCCGGGACGCGCCGGACATTGTTCGATCCCGCGCGCGACCTCGGGTCGGGCCTGATCGAGGCGCAGGTCGCCGTCAGCCGTGATGGCGTGCATTGGCGCCGCCTGCCGCGTCCGGCCTATGTCGGGCCGGGCGAGTACGAGGGCCGCAATCTCCATCAGATATACATGTCCGAAGGCATGGTCCGGCGGGGTGGCGAAATATGGCTCTATTTCTACGGGCAGGAGGAATATCATTCGCCGCACACCCGCAACCGCGAGGGCAACGGCATCTATCGCGCCGTGCAGCGTCTCGACGGTTTCGCCTCCGCGGACGCGCCCTATGAAAAACTGGCGACCGTGCGCACCCGGCCCCTGGTGTTTGCCGGTTCCCGCCTCGTGCTGAACATCGACACCGGCGCCATGGGCTATGCCCAGGTGGGATTCGTGGACGAGCGCGACCGGCCGATTCCGGGTTTCAGCATCGACGACTGCGTTTACGTCAACGGCAACTTCGTCTCCAAGGAGATCGAATGGCTCGGACGCGGCGCCGACGTTTCCTCGCTCGCGGGGCGGACCGTGCGGGTGGTTTTCAGGATGCGGGGCGCCTCGCTCTATGCCCTTCAGTTCGAAAAGTGAGCGCGCCGCGCTTCATTTTCGCGCGCTTTATGGCGAACCGGTTGCCTTCCGGCCCGCGATCGCGGCGGCGCTCGCCGCCTCCGCCTGGACGTCTTTCTCCCCCCAACGATCCGGCCGCGCCCGCGCGGGTGGCGCGCGCGCCGGATGTTTATGGCCGGCGCCCGGCCCGGCTTGAATGCCGCGCTGGGCGCCGGACCTCGATCGGCTGAAATCGGGCATCGAACCCGGGCCGGAGGCGGCCGCCCTTCTCCGGGAAGAAGCCGGCGTGTCGTCCATCGATATGAAATAATGATATTTCATATCAACCTCCCGCCATCCGGCCGATGTCGTGTCGCCAGAGGTAAACAGGAGCTGAATGGGATTGTTGATTTTATCCGAAACGTGCTCGACTATTCACGATTGACCGTTAATTCAGCTTGAAGTTACTAATTTCGACGCGAATATTTCATGCAAGAGCATGAAGTGATCATCGTCGAAGCGGCCCCACCCGGGCCTTTCTCCCCAGAAGCCATGCCACTCCCCAATGCCAGCCGGGTTTTCGCCCCGCCACCTGTGGTGTCGGCTGCGGAAATCTCCGAGCAAAACCCTCAAGGCCAGGTCCGTTCATGAACTCACGATCCATACACTCGAACATTTCGCGAACCGTCGCGCTTGCGCTGATGGTTCTGTCCAGCGTCGCCGTCGTTCGTGCCGGTGATATTGTCGGCCAGGTGGTCGATGCCGGCAGCGGCAGCTTCCTCACCGGGGCAACAGTCGTTCTCTCTGGAACCGATCGCTCCACCACCACGGATCGCGAAGGGCGATTCCGTTTCGGCAACGTCGATCCCGGAAACGTGGCGGTGCAGGTCAACTATATCGGTTACGACACCGAAATAGAGACCGTGGCCGTTCCGGAGACCGGATCGGTTTCCGTGGCGATTTCCGTCGGGGAGGATGTGGTGACGATGGGCGAACTGGTGGTCGAAGGCTACCGGGAGGGCCGCGCCAAGGCGTTGCAGCAGAAACGATCGGCGGATTTGGTGATGGACATCATTTCCGCGGACTCGGTGGGAAATCTGCCCGATCGCAACGTCGCCGAAGCCCTCGCCCGCGTCGCGGGAATAAGCCTGGATGTGGTCAGCGGAGAGGGCGAGGGCCGTTTCGTCAGCATTCGAGGCATCGAGCCCAATTTCAACAACGTCACCCTCAACGGATCGACCATGGCCGCGCCGAGCGCCGGCGGCCGTGAGGGCCGGGCCACGCCTCTCGATGTCGTCAGCTCGTCGCAGATCGCCCAGATCGAGGTGATCAAATCCGTGACTCCGGACATGGACGGCAACGCCCTGGGCGGAACGGTGAATATCAAGACCGTCAGCGCCTTCGATCGGCCCGAGCGATTCATATATGGCTCGGCGGAACTCGGGAAGAACAGCGAGGCCGACGACAAGCAATATCAGGGCGAGTTCACGTTCGGGAACACGTTCAACGACGGGCGGTTGGGTGTCGCCGTGTCGGCGAACTATTCAAAGCGTCCCTACGTGTCGCACGACACCCAGGGCAACTGGAATCAGGACAACAGCGGCCGCTGGTTCATGAGCACCCTGGAGCTTCAGCCCGCCTTTGGGGAGAAGACGCGCCAGGGCCTCGATTTCAACATCGAGCTGCGCCCCAGCGACGGCGTCGAGTGGTACCTCCGCGGGCTCTACAACAAGTTCGATCAGGAGCAGCGCGAACAGGAGTTCATCCTCGAGTCGCGGCGGGATCCGGTGTTCGTCGGGCCCGCCTTCGTCACTTTCGATCGCATGCGTTTCGAGCAGCGCGATTTCCAGCGGAAGATCGATCAGACGCTGGCGAACGTCACAGCCGGCGGAAAATTCCGGGTGGGGGAGTTCACCTACGAGGGTGATGTGACCTACTCCCGCGCCAAGGAGGACGTTCCCTTCATCAAGTCCGTGCAGTTTCGAACCGGAAACGTCAACATGCCGGCGGGCCGGCCCTTCGAACTCGACTTCGGCAGTTTTCTGCCGGCATACAACGATCAGGGCATGGCGGCGGGCGACCCCTCGATCTATCCGCTGCGCCGTTACCGGGACGAGAATTCCGCCAGCGATGAGGAAACGTGGTCGCCGCGGTTCGATGTGCGCAAGGACTTCTCCGACATGTTCGGCGGCCGGAGCGGCTATTTGAAAACCGGAGTCAAATACACGAAACGCAACCGCTTCGTGGACGACAATTCGGAGCGCCCGGTCAATGGATCCCTCACCATGGCGGACATCGCCCCGCCGGGCCCCGGCTTCGCCTTCCAGGACGGGCGTTATATCTATCCGTCCGAACTCGACGCGAGCGTGGCCTTCGACTACCTCCTGGCAAACCGGAGCCAGTTCGACGTCGATGAGACGGAATCGGCGGAAAACTCGACCCAGGATGACTACGACATCACCGAAAAGATTCTCGGTCTCTATGCGATGGCCAGCGTGGATGTGGGCAGGAACGTCACCGTCCTCGGAGGGCTGAGGTACGAGGACACCGACGCCACCCTGAGCGGGCCCGAGTTGCAGACACTGGACGGCGATCTCCTGGAAGTCGTGACGAACACGAGTGATTTCAGCTACGGCAACCTCCTGCCGAACCTGCAGGTCCACTGGAGGATGAGCGAGCGCTCGCTTCTGCGGTTCGCGGTCACGGGCACCATCGGCCGGCCGCAATACGAGAAGGCGGCCCCGAAATCGGTCCTCGAGATCGAGGAGAACGAGAGCGCGGACGATCCCGACATCATCCTGCGCTCGGGATCCCTGATGATCGGCAATCCGGAGCTGAGTCCGTACGAGTCGTTGAATCTCGATCTCGCCTACGAATACTACCTGCGTTCCGGCGGGCTGCTCTCCGTCGGCGTGTTTCGCAAGGAGATCGACAATCCGATCTATCAGTTCGAGCAGAATGACAGGAACGTCACCTATAACGATTTCTTCCTCGATTCCCTCACGACGCGGAAGGAGTTGAACGCGGATTCGGCCACGGTGACCGGTCTGGAGGTCAATGTGCAACTGCCCTTCAGCACGTTCATCCAGACGGGCTTCCTCCAGGGATTCGGCGTCGAGGGCAATGCGACGTTCATCGATTCCAAGACCGATATCTTCGAGCGCCCGGGCCAGGATCTGCCGTTTTTCCGCCAGCCGGATCGGATCTACAACGCGGCGCTCTATTTCCAGAACTACGGCTTTTCCGCCCGCGTGGCATTCAATTATCAGTCGGAAAGCCTGCGCACGCTTGGCGACGATGAAGACGGCACCGACGATACCTGGGACGAGCCGCGCGAATTCACCGACATTCAGGCCAGTTACAAGGTCAGCGAGAATTTCACGGTTTACCTGAACTGGCAGAATGTCTTCAAGGCGCGGGCGGACCGGACGCTCGGCCATGATACCGGCCGGATGCGGCGGTCGGAATTCTACGGCTCCTATCTCCGGGGCGGCGTCCGCTTCCGGTTCTGATCGCGCGTGGCGGCCGCGCTCGTCGAGCCGCCACAGCCGATTCCGCGGGTCCGGCCGCTCAGGGCCGGACCCCCGCTCTTTCGACGAAGGATCCACATGAGACGCATCGTATTGATATTCGGAGCCTGCGTTGGCGCGCTGGCCGGCCGCGCAGCCGGAGCGCCGGCGGAGCAGGAGGAGATATATTGTCGTTATATGGACGATTCGGGAGAAGCGCGCTACGGCCGCGTCGAGGATTCCGTGGTGCGCGCGCTCGACGCCGCGCCCTGGGCCGGTGGCCGCGTCACGGGAAGGAGCGCGTCGCTGAAGGATGTCCGGCTGTTGCCGCCCAGCGAGCCGCGCTCGATCCTGGGGCTGGCGGGCGCCTACGTGAAAGCCGACGCGAATCCGCCGAAAACCGTGCGCTGGTTTGCCAAGTCCGCCTCCGCCGCCGCGGCTGATGGCGAGGCGATTCCGCTGCCGGCCGCGCTGGACGCGGTCAAGTGCGAGGTCGAGCTGGTCATCGTCATCGGGCGGCGCGTCAGGAATGCCACCGAAGAGGAGGCCGCGGAGGCGATCTTCGGCTACACCACGGGAACGGAGATCTTCGGTTTCGTGGAAAGTTACCATCGCGAAAACGGAGAGGATCCGGCGCGGGCGGAGGCCATGTTGGGCCCCGGCCTGAAACTCGGGGACAAGTTCGCGCCCTTCGGCCCGTTCATTCATCGTGGCGTCGAATGGAGGGGACGCGCGCGAACCCTCGCGATCCGCTCGCCGTCGGGCCGGATCAAGGCCGACTATCGCGACAGCACGGACGGTCTCCATTACCCGCCGGAAAAGATCGTTTCCGATCTGTCCCGGGTGCAGACCCTCGAGCCGGGCGATGTGATTTTTTCCGGAACCAATCAAGCCTTCACCGCCACAGCCGGCGACACGGTCGTGACGGAAGTGGAAGGGCTTGGACGATTGAACAACCGCATCGTGGGCGCCGGAAGATGAGATGCGCGGCTGATGCCTCACGCCTTGCCTTCGGGGCCGGATCGGCTTCGACAGTGGCCCGCCGGCCATGATGGTTTCGCTCAACCCCATTCCTTTATACTCATGATCAACCGCCGATCCTTCCTTGGCGCCGGGCTGATGTCCCTTGCCGCCGTGACCGCCCGCGCCGCCGACGTCCCGTCGCTCGCGCGCTCGCATGAATCGCACGACGTCCGCGACCTGCGGATCACCGATCTGAAGACGTTCCTCGTCGATGCCGGCAACGACGAGAACTATGTCTATGTGAAACTCTATACGAATCAGGGCATCACCGGCCTCGGCGAAGGCACGTTGTCGGGCAAATGCCTCACCGTCGCCACCGCCATCGAGGAGCACAAGCGCTACCTCGTGGGCAAGGATCCCGGTGAGATCGAGCGGCTCTGGCAGTCGATGTTCCGCGGTCCCCGCTATCGCGGCGGACCGGTCCTGATGTCGGCGTTGAGCGCGATCGAGATCGCGCTGTGGGACATTCTGGGGAAGGCGGTGGGCCTGCCGATCTGGCGGCTGCTCGGTGGCAAGGCGCGGGATCGCGTGCGTCTCTATTGTCACGAGGGTTACCTCGAGCGGATCAGTCACCGCAAGAAACGCCGCCCGCAGTCGCCGGAGGAGGAGCTCGCGCTCTGGACGCAGAAGAAACAGGACGGATGGACGTGCGTGAAGGGCGGCTTTTTCCCGGTCGAAACGAAGTCGGTCGATTTCCGCAAAGCGATCCGCGAAGGGGTGGAGCATCTCGCCGAGGTGCGGGCGGCGGTCGGGCCGGATTTCGACATCATCGTCGAGATTCACGGCAAGGCGAGTCCGTCCGCGGCGATCGAGTTTTGCAACCGGGTCGAGGAGTTTCATCCGCTTTGGGTCGAGGAGGCCACGCAGCTCGAGAGCGAGGTGGTGGAGGAGGCGCGGCAGTTGCGCGCGCAGACGCGCGTGCCGCTCGCGACCGGCGAACGCCTCTGCAGCCGCTATGATTTCGTGCCGCTGTGCAGCGAGCGGCTGGTGGACGTGA
>CAZFCY010000031.1:17703-26964 GCA_964517665.1 uncultured Opitutaceae bacterium
CACTGCGGCGGCATCCTCGAAATGAAGAAGATCGCGGCCCTGGCGGAATGCTTTCGCGTCGATGTGTCGCCGCACAATCCGCAGAGCGAGGTCAGCACGCTGGCGTCGCTTCACGTCTGCATGTGCACGCCCAATTGCAAGCTGCTCGAGATCGGGAGCGGCCAGGATCCCTTCTGGAACGATCTCTTTTTCGGCGGCTATTTTCGATATGAGCAGGGCCATGCCCTCGCGCCGGAGCGCCCGGGGTTGGGCATCGATCTCGACGAGGCGGTCGCGGCCAGGTTTCCCTACGAGGAAAAGCACTGGAGCACGCTCCGCTTTCCCGACGGCGCGGTGGGGGATCGGTGATCGGCGCGGATTCTCGCTGATCGCCGACTCCGAAGTATGGGCTCGAACAAGGGGGCCTGATTCCATTCATTCGGTCCGCGCGGATCCGCGCGGACCGATCAAGTCCGATTGGATCGATTCATCCCCCTTCCTCATGCATGTCCTCCGCTTTCTTCCCTGCCTCCTCGCTTCCTCGATCGTGACCGCGGCCGCCGGCCTGGCCGCGACGGCGGCCCGCCCGAACGTGCTGTTCATTTCCGTCGACGACATGAACAACGATCTTGGCTGCTACGGCAGCCCGGTCGTGCAATCGCCGAACATCGACCGGCTTGCCGCGCGCGGCGTGCGTTTCGACCGCGCCTATTGCCAGTTTCCATGGTGCAGCCCCAGCCGCTCGTCGATCATGACCGGGCTGCGGCCCGACCAGACGCGCGTTTTCGACCTGACGTATCATTTCCGCTCGGGCCTGCCCGACGTGGTCACGCTCCCGCAGCTTTTCATGCGCGAGGGCTATTACACGGCGCGGGTGGGAAAAATATACCACTATAGCAACCCCGGCGGAATCGGAACGAGCGGACTCGACGACCCGGCGTCGTGGCAGGAGGTTTTCAATCCGGCTGGAATAGACAAAACCAGGCTCGAGCCGCGGATCATCAACTACACGCCTCAGCGCGGGCTGGGATCGTCGTTGTCCTTTTTCGCCGACAAGGAGGGGCGCGACGAGGAGCACACGGACGGCATGGTGGCGACGCGCGCGATCGAGCTGCTCGAGCAACATCGGGAAGAGCCGTTCTTTCTCGCCGTGGGCTTCTACAAGCCGCACTGCCCGTACATCGCGCCGCAGAAATATTTCGACCTCCATCCGTTGGACGAAATAGACATCCCCGAGGCGCCCGAGGGAATCGAGGAGACGCTGCCGGAGCCGGCTCTTTCGTCGACGCGGCCCTGGCCGAATTATCATGTCGATCGCCGGAAGCTGCGCGAGGTCAAGCAGGCCTATTACGCGGCGATCTCCTTTGTCGACGCGCAGATCGGCCGCGTGCTCGACGCGCTCGACCGGCTGGAGCTGCGGGACAACACGATCGTGGTTTTTTGGAGCGATCATGGTTATCTTTTGGGCGAGCACGGCTTGTGGATGAAGCAGAGTTGCTTCGAGGAATCGGCGCGGGCGCCGCTGATCATCGCCGGGCGCGGCATCGTTTCCGGCGGAGTCTCGCCGCGGAATGTCGAGCTGGTGGATATTTACCCGACTCTCGCCGATCTCGCGGGTCTTGCGCCGCCGTCGAACCTGGCCGGCGCGAGCCTCCGGCCTCTGCTCGCGCAACCCGATGCGGCGTGGGATCGCCCGGCGTTCACCCAGGTTCAACGAAAGGATTTCCCGGGCCACAGCGTGCGGACCGAGCGCTGGCGTTATATCGAATGGGACGGCGGCGGACGCGGCGTCGAACTCTACGATCACGAGAATGATCCCCGCGAGTTGAGGAATCTCGCGAACGACCCGAGGCATGCGGCGGTGGTCGCCGAGCACCGCGCGCTGGCGCGAAAGAACTGGCCGGTCCGCGTCACGGGCGGGACGGCCGCAGGCGACCTTTCCGATTCGAGAAGCGCGCGGAAATGATCCATCGCGCGCCTCGCGCCGGCAGGCTGAGGCTCTTCCGTGGCATTTGGCGGGCGCGGATGAGCGCCCGCGTTCACCCCGGTTAAATCAATCGATATGCAAAACGGCTCCCTTCTTTTCCTCGCGCTTGCGCTCGCGATCGCCTTCGTCGTCGTTGCGACGACACGCTGCAAGATCCACCCGTTTCTCGCCCTGATTGTGGCGGCTTACGGCATGGGCCTTTCCGCCGGGCTTGCGCCCGACAGGATCATTGGCGCGATCACGGGCGGGTTCGGCAACACGATGGGTTATATCGGCATCGTGATCGCCTGCGGGTGCATCATCGGCGTGGCGCTGGAGAAGAGCGGCTGCGCGTGGGTCATGGCGGAGGCGATGCTCAAGCTGGTCGGGGAAAAGCGCTCGGTGCTCGCGATGTCCGGCACGGGCGCGGTGGTTTCGATTCCGGTGTTTTGCGACTCCGGCTATGTCGTTCTTTCGCCGCTCGTTCATTCGCTGGCGCGGCGAACCGGCACGTCCCTCGCGGCTTACGCCGTGGCCTTGAGCATGGGATTGTACGCGACGCATTGCCTGATCCCGCCGACCCCGGGCCCGATCGCGGTGGCGGGCGAGCTGCGCGCGGATATTGGCGTGGTGATCGTGATGGGGATGCTCGTCGCCCTCCCGATCGTGGGCGTGACGTATGCCTACGCGCGGTTTGCGGGAAGCCGCATTTATATCGAGCCGTCTCACGGCGGCGGCGACAAACCGGTGGACGCGCCGGCCGGGACTTCTCCGGTTCACGGTCCGCTGGCCGCGTTTGCTCCCATCATCCTTCCCGTTCTTCTTATAGCGCTTAAATCAATCGCCGATCTTCCGGGCCGTCCGTTTGGCGACGGGCTCGGACGCGAGGCGCTCGGGATGCTGGGCAATCCCAATACCGCGCTGCTGCTCGGGATCGTGCTCGTCGGATTTGTCGTGCGCCGCCATGGTTTCGCATCCTTCGGCGCGTGGAGCAGCGATGGCTTGCGCGACGCGGGAACGATCATCCTCATCACGGGAGCCGGCGGCGCGCTGGGCGGCGTGCTCCGCGAAACGCCTCTGGCCGCGGTCATCGGAGATCATCTCGTGTCGTTCGACCTCGGGCGCTTGAGCATCGTGCTTCCGTTTGTCGTCGCGGCCGGCCTGAAGACCGCGATCGGCTCGTCGACCGTGGCCATGATCACAACGGCGTCGTTGGTATCGCCCGTCCTGCCGGCGATGGGCCTGGCGTCGGGCTTCGGTCCGGTTCTCGCGACTCTTTCCATCGCGAGCGGCGCGATGATGGTTTCACATGTCAACGACAGCTTTTTCTGGGTGATAACGCAGATGTCGGGAATGACGGTCGCGCAGGGCTATCGGCTCATCACGGTCGCCAGCGCGCTGGCCGGCGTGACCGGCCTGGCGACGGTCATTCTGCTCACGTTGTTGTTGAACTGAATCGCGCCCAGCGGGCATCGACCGCCGCTGCATGGTCGTTTGCCGCGCCGCGCTCTTCGCCATCCTGACGGAGGCGGCTCTTTCAGGAATGACGCAAACCGAAGCCGCCCCGCGCGCTTCGATGGTCGCGCTTTCTGAATTTTGCATGACCTACTTGTTTTGTATGAATTAGGGCTTGCCTGATACTCATCCATTTCTATCAAGATTGAAACAGTCTGCTATGAAGTTGTCCAAAAAAGGCGAGTATGGCTTGCGTGCCCTGATCGATCTCGGGATTGCCCAGGAGGTCGGTCGGGAGCGCGTGCAGTCATCTGAACTCGCTGCAAGCGAGCAGCTTCCGCAGAAGTTTCTCGAGCGCATCCTCAAGGAGATGAAGGAGGCCGGATTCGTCGCGGCGGACCGCGGGAAGTACGGCGGCTACCGGCTGGCTTCCCCCTCCAAAGAGATCGTGATTGGCGCGGTGATCCGCGCATTGGAAGGCCCCTTGGCGCCGATTCCGTGCGTCAGCCAGACAGCTTACCAGCGTTGCACGTGCCCGGACGAGGCCCACTGCGGACTGCGCATGATCATGATGGATGTGCGCAATGCGATCACCGCGATCCTCGATCGCTACACCCTGGGCGACATCGTCGAAGTGACCCTGCGAAAGATGCGCCGCGATGGCGTGACGCTGCCGTATTCGCGTCCGCCCGAGTTTCCCTTTCGCCGTGCTTTGCCGGCGTCCGCCGGCGTGAGCGTCATTCAAAGCCTCATCGAGGATTTCTCGATATGAACAAGCCTCAGCCATCCGTTGCGACGACCGACCCCGAGTGGCTTGCGGTCGTGAAAAAGAAGGTCGAGGGCCTCTGCTTCGGCGTCGTCCAGATCGTCGTCCACAACCGGCGTGTCACTCAGATCGAGTGCACCGAGAAGACTCGTCTCGAAGCGTCGCCGCCGCTGCCCGGCGCTGCCGACGGTCGTTGACCGCCTGAATTTCGCCGACCGGTTTCCGCCGGAGGTGTGTTGAACCTGATCCACGTTACCGTTCCGCGCCGTCCAGACGCCTGGAGGATACGGACAGCCCACATATCCACACCACATGACACGACGAATGCATGCGTTTTCGAACGCACTATTGACCGCGACGCTGCTCGCCGGGACGTTTCCCGCGCGCGCAGCCGACAGTCAGGACGGGGAGATAGCCGCGTTGCGCGCGCTCATCTCCGATCTCGACCAGAAACTGCGCATTCTGGAGCGCAAACAGGAATTCGAGAAGGAAGAGGCCGCGGCGGCTGCCAAGGCCACGCCGAAGATCACGGTCAACGACCGCGGCTTCACCATCGCCTCGGCGGACGGAGCGAATTCGCTGCGCCTTCGCGGTCTGGCGCAGCTCGATTCGCGATCCTTCTTCGGCGACGACGGGGCCGGGCGGGACGCCTTCGTGCTGCGTCGCGCGCGGCTCATCTCCGAGGGCGTGCTGGCGAAGCGGTACGGTTTCCAGTTGGTCACCGAGTTTGGCGGGAGCAGCGTGAGCATTCTCGATGCGAATCTGAACATCGCCCCGTCGAAGGCGCTGCAGTTCAAGCTGGGCAAGTTCAAGTCCCCGATCGGCCTCGAGCAGCTCCAGTCCGACACCTCGACGTTCTTCAACGAGCGTTCCATCGCCAACAACCTCGTGCCCAATCGCGATCTCGGCATTCAGGTTTGGGGCGAACTGCTCGACGGCACGCTGAACTATGCCGTCGGCGTGTTCAACGGCCTGGCCGACGGCGCCAGCTCGAACAACACGGATTTCGACAACGACAAGGATCTGGCCGCCCGTGTGTTCTACTCGCCGTTCAAGGGCGATGCCGAATCGCCTCTGAGCGGATTGTCCTTCGGTGTGGCCGGCAGTGTGGGCCGGGCGAAAACCGCGTCCGGCCGCCCGGCCGGTTATCGCACCGACGGGCAGCAGACGTTCTTCGCCTACAACGCCGCCGTGGTATCCGATGGCGACAACTGGCGGATCGCGCCGCAGCTCGACTACCGCATCGGTTCGTTCGGGCTGCTCGGTGAATATACCGTTTCCGCCATCAACGTCCGGCCGGGCGCCACGGATCCGAAGGCCGAGTTGAAGAACAAGGCGTGGCAGTTGGCGGCCGGCTACGTGCTCACGGGGGAGAAATCCTCCTATGGCGGCGTCGTGCCGAAGACCAACTTCGATCCATCCGCCGGCACGTGGGGCGCCTTCGAGATCGCGGCGCGCCATGCCGTGGTGGAGGTGGACGAGGCCGCGTTTCCGCTCTTCGCCTCCGCGGCCGGCAACGCGAGCAAGGCGTCCTCCTTCGGCCTCGGCCTCAACTGGTATCTCAGCAAGGCCGTCGCGCTCAAGCTCGACTACTACCAGACGGATTTCGACTTCGTCGCGAGCGCTCCCCCGGTTTCCACCGCTCCGATCCTTCGTCAGGACGAGAAGGTGTTCATCAGTCGTTTTCAGCTCGGTTTCTAAACTCCGGCCCTCGACCACCATTTATCATGAAACTCCAATCACTTTTCATTTCCGCTCTTTCGATCGTCACCGTCGGCGCCGTTCAGGCCGCCAATATCGAATTGCTCAACGTTTCCTACGACCCGACCCGCGAGGTTTATGTCGAATATAACACGGCCTTCGCCCGGCACTGGAAGGCGAAGACCGGCGACAACGTCACGATCAAGCAATCGCACGGCGGCTCCTCGCGGCAGGCGCGCTCGGTCATCGACGGCCTGCAGGCCGACGTGGTCACGCTCGCGCTCGCTTACGACGTGAGCGCGTTGCACACGAATGGCAATCTGCTGCCGAAAGACTGGCAGACGCGCCTGCCGGACAACTCGGCGCCGTACTACTCGACGCTCGGATTTCTCGTGCGCAAGGGAAACCCCAAGAACATCCGCGACTGGCCGGACCTGATCCGCTCCGGCGTCTCGGTGATCACGCCCAACCCGAAGACCTCCGGCGTCGCCCGCTGGAACTACCTTGCCGCCTGGGGGTACGCGCTGGAGGCGAATAACGGGGACCAGGACAAGGCGCGGGAGTTCGTGACCGCCATCTACAAGAACGTGCCTGTGCTCGACTCGGGCGCGCGAGGATCCTCCACCACGTTTGTCGAGCGCAGGATCGGCGATGTCTTGATCAACTGGGAAAACGAACTGCTGCTCACGAAAAAACTCCGACCCGACGACTTCGAGATCGTCGTGCCGTCGGTCAGCATCCTCGCGGAGCCGACCGTGGCCTGGGTGGACAAGGTCGTGGCGAGGAAGCGCACCACGGAAATCGCAAAGGCGTACCTGGAATACCTCTATTCACCCGAGGGCCAGGAGATCTTCGCCAGGCACTATTACCGTCCGCGCCTGCCCGAGGTGCTGGCGAAATACGAGGGGCAGTATCCGAAGCTGAAGCTCTTCACCATCGACGAGGTTTTCGGCGGTTGGGAAAAAGCGTCGGAAGACCACTTCGTGGACGGCGCCGCCTTCGACAAGATCTACGTCAAATAAACTCCGGCATCGAGGGCGCCGGCTCGAAGAGAGCCGGCGCCCGGTTCTCCTTCCATGAACAGCACGACCGACCTGCCGTTTCACGCCGATCCGCCGGCGCCGGCCACACCGCCTTCCCGCCTGCGGGCGGTGCGGCGCCGCATCCTGCCGGGCTTCGGGCTCACCCTGGGATTCTCGATGATGTATCTCGGGCTGATCATCCTGTTGCCGCTCGCCGCGACGTTCGTGAAGACCGCGGGGCTTTCATGGGAGCAATTCTGGACGACCGTCTCCTCGCCGCGCGTGGTCGCCTCCTACAAGCTCACCTTTGGCGCCTCGCTTTACGCGGCGCTGCTCAACGTGCCGATGGGGGTGATCCTGGCCTGGGTGCTGGTGCGCTATCAGTTTCCCGGCCGCCGCATCATGGACGCGCTGGTCGATCTTCCGTTCGCCCTGCCCACGGCGGTCGCGGGCATCGCGCTGACTTCAATCTACGCGCCGACCGGCTGGTTCGGCCGGTTTCTCGAGCCGCTTGGAATCCAGGTGGCGTATTCTCCGCTCGGTGTGTGGGTCGCGCTCACCTTCATCGGGCTTCCGTTCGTCGTGCGCACGGTGCAGCCGATCCTCGAGGAACTCGAGCCCGAGCTGGAGGAGGCGGCTGCGTCCCTCGGGGCGACGCGTCTGCAGACGATCCGCCGGGTCGTGCTCCCGGCGCTGTTTCCTGCGATCATCACCGGCTTCGCCCTGGCGTTTGCGCGGGCGGTGGGCGAGTACGGATCGGTCGTGTTCATCTCGGGCAACATGCCGATGAAGACCGAGATCACGCCGCTGCTCATCATCACCAAGCTCGAGCAGTACGACTATGCCGGAGCCACCGCGCTCGCCGTCGTGATGCTGCTGGTTTCCTTCGCGTTGCTGCTGCTCATCCAGTTTGTGCAACGCTGCCTTTTCCGTTCGCGCTCCTGACACCATTTTACCATGGCCGGCCACGTCTCCACGCTCACTTACGTCGCGCAGCATCATCGCCGCCGTTCGATCGAAGACCCGCGATGGTTGAAGATCGCCCTGCTCACGGTGGCGGGGGGCTTCGTCATGCTTTTTCTCGTCGTCCCGCTCCTGGCGGTGTTCACGGAGGCGTTGGCGAAGGGCGTCGGCGCGTATTTCTCGGCGTTCGTCGATACGGACACGCGGGCGGCGATCAACCTCACGCTGCTCGCGGCCGCGATCGCGGTGCCGGCGAACCTCGTCTTCGGTCTGGCGGCGGCGTGGGCGATCGCGAAGTTCGATTTTCCCGGCAAGTCGGTGCTCACGACGCTCATCGATCTTCCCTTCGCCGTCTCGCCCGTGATCTCGGGGCTGGTTTACGTGCTGTTGTTCGGCGCCCAGGGTTGGTGGGGGCCGTGGCTGATCGAGCACGACATTCGCGTGATTTTTGCCGTGCCCGGCATCGTGCTGGCGACGATGTTCGTGACGTTTCCGTTCGTCGCCCGGGAGCTGATTCCGCTGATGCAGGCGCAGGGCAGGGACGAGGAGCTGGCCGCGCTTACGCTGGGCGCGAGCGGATGGCAGACCTTCCGGCGTGTGACGCTGCCGAATGTGAAGTGGGCGCTTTTCTACGGCGTGATCCTTTGCAACGCCCGCGCGATGGGCGAGTTCGGCGCGGTCTCGGTCGTTTCCGGCCACATCCGCGGCGAGACGAACACGGGGCCGCTGCACGTCGCGATCCTCTACAACGAGTATCAGACCCAGGCGGCGTTTGCGGTGGCCTCTCTGCTTACCCTCCTCGCCCTGGTCACGCTCGTCCTGAAGAGCGTGATCGAATGGCGGCACGCCCGATCGGTGGAGGCGGCGTCCGCATCCACCACCCGCCAGTTTGCCACGAAGTGAGCCTCAACAGTCCTTCAACCCATCCACGAGACAACTCCCGATGAGCATCGAAGTCCGCAATGTCTGGAAACACTTTGGCGAGTTCACCGCGCTCGCCGGCGTCGACCTGAAGGTCGGAACGGGAGAGCTGACCGCGCTGCTCGGGCCCTCCGGCTCCGGCAAGACGACGCTGCTGCGCATCATCGCCGGCCTCGAGTTCGCCGATGCCGCCGACGATCCGGAGGTGGGCCGCGTGTTTTTTCACGGCGAGGATGTCTCCGGCATCCCCGCGGGAAAGCGCGGCGTCGGTTTCGTCTTCCAGCACTATGCGCTTTTCAAGCACATGACCGTGGCGGAAAACGTCGCCTTCGGCCTTTCGGTGCGGCCCGGCTCCAACCGGCCTTCGAAGAAGGAGATTGCCGATCGTGTGGCGGAGTTGCTCGACCTCGTCCAGCTCGGCGAGTTCGGCGGCCGGCTTCCTCATCAGCTCTCGGGCGGCCAGCGCCAGCGCGTCGCGCTGGCCCGGG
>CAZFCY010000031.1:26974-33844 GCA_964517665.1 uncultured Opitutaceae bacterium
CCGGGCGCTCGCGGTGCAGCCCCGGGTGTTGCTCCTCGACGAGCCGTTCGGCGCGCTCGACGCGCAGGTGCGCAAGGATCTGCGCCGCTGGCTCCGCGGTCTGCACGAGCGGCTGCACGTGACGACCGTGTTCGTGACCCACGACCAGGAAGAGGCGCTGGAACTCGCCGACGAAGTCGTGGTGATGAATCAGGCCAGGGTCGAACAGGTCGGCGATCCGCAGACCGTGTACGACCGGCCGGCGTCGCCTTTCGTGATCGAATTCCTGGGCAATGTGAACCGGCTCGCCTCCGGATTCGGAAGGCTCGGCGGCGGTGGCAAGGAAGTGCTCTACGTGCGCCCGCACGACGTGGACATCCGCAGGGATTATTCCGGCGAGCACGCCCTGCGCGCGCGCGTGTCGCACGTGTTCTCCGCCGGCAACTACGGTCGTGTCGCCCTGCGGCGGCTCGACACCGGCGAGGCGTTCGAAGCCGAGGTGTCGCGCGACCGCCTGCGGGAACTCGACCTCCGCCAGGGTGATGAAGTCTGGGTCGTGTTTCACCACATCCGCCTCTTCCCGAAGGGGCAGTTCTACGAGGCCGACGTGAAGGAGGTGGCGGCTTCCCGCGGGGAGGATGCGCCGGGCGAATGAGTTTCCGTTAAATCAAATCCATTGATCATGAGTTCATCAGAATACCTTACCCTCGGCGATGTCGCCGTTCACCTGGGCTGGACACCGCGTTTCGTCGAGCGGCTCGCCACGGGTGGCAAGCTGCCCGGCGTCGAAGTGAACGGCCAGTGGCGGTTTCGTCGCGAAGAGCTGATCGACTGGCTCGACCAGAAGATGCAGACGCTCGATGTCGAAGCGGTCGCGGGCCTGGAGCAGAAGTTCGAAGCCGAGCTTCAGGCCGCATCGCGGCACGTGCGCGTCGCGGACCGCCTCCATCCCGAAGCGATCGGGCTCGATGTCCACGCCGCCGGCAAACCGGAAGTGTTGAAGGAACTCGTCAGGCTGGCGGAAAACACCGGCCTGTTGATCGACGGTCCGCAGCTCCATGCCTCGCTGCTGGAGCGCGAGACCCTCTGCAGCACGGCGCTGCCCGGCGGTGTCGCCATCTGTCATCCGCGCAGGCCGGTTCCGCACATCGCGCGCAAGACGCTTCTCGCCGTGCTGCGCGCCGGGCAGCCGGTTCCCTTCGGCGCGGAGGATGGGGAGCCGACGAGGCTTTTCTTCCTGATCGCGGCCACGGACGACCGCGCGCATCTCCATGCCCTCGCCCGGCTGGTGCGCGTGCTTCGCGGACCGACTCTCGATGCGCTCACGCGCGCGGCGGATGCGGGAGAGGTGGCCTCGATCATCAGAAATCGAGAAATCGAAATTGATGCGAGCGCCGGAGCCTCCCATTAAAAACCTTGGGACAGGCTCCAGATCGCGTCTTCCCGTGCAGCCAACCCTTCATCCGAACAACGGAAAGCAACGTAACGACCATGGCTAGAATCCACGACAGCATCATCGATACCATCGGAAACACCCCGCTTGTGCGCCTGAACCGCACGGCTCGCGAACATGGAGCGGTGGCCGACGTCCTCCTCAAGCTCGAATTTTTCAACCCGCTCTCGAGCGTCAAGGACCGCATCGGCGCCGCGATGATCGATGACGCGATCAAATCCGGAGCGATCAACTCCGATACCGTCCTGATCGAGGCCACGAGCGGAAACACCGGCATCGCTCTCGCCTTCGTCGCGGCCGCCCGCGGCCTTCGCCTCATCCTGACCATGCCCGAGACAATGAGCCAGGAGCGGCGCAAGCTCCTCAAGATTCTCGGCGCCCGGCTCGTCCTGACCGAAGGCGCGAAAGGCATGAAGGGCGCGATGGCGAAGGCCGACGAGTTGAACAAGAGCATTCCCAACAGCGTCATCATGCGGCAGTTCGCCAACCCCTCGAACCCGGAAATCCATCGCCGCACGACGGCCGAGGAGATCTGGCGCGACACCGACGGGCAGGTCGACATCATCGTTTCCGGCATTGGCACCGGAGGCACGATCACGGGAGTGGGAGAGGTCCTCAAACCGCGCAAGCCCGGCCTCAAGATCGTCGCCGTCGAGCCCGATGGCTCGCCCATCCTTTCCGGCGGCCAGCCTGGCCCGCACAAACTGCAGGGACTCGGCGCGGGCTTTGTCCCCGAGGTGCTCAACACGAACATCTACGACGAGGTCATCCGCGTGCGCGAAGCCGATTCCGGCCCGATCTCGAAACAGGTCAACCAGCTCGACGGCATCCCCGTCGGCATATCCTCGGGCGCGGCCATCTGGGCCGCCCTGCAACTGGCCGCGCGCCCCGAGAACAAGGGCAGGCAGATCGTGGTCATCGTCCCTTCCGGCGCGGAGCGTTACCTCTCGACCTGGCTCTTCGCCGACATCTCGCTCGAGAGCGATTCGGTGGACGACCTGACCGGCGCGCCGACCCCCGCCTGATTGATATATCGTTCGGGCGGGCAGGCATTCCTGCCCGCCATTTCGATCTCCGCGCTCGAGCGCAAGCTTTTCGCCACGGCGCTTCAATCCATCGACCGCATCGTCGTGGTTCCGCCTGAATCGGGCGAGCTTCAGAGCAGGTCCGGCGATGAGATTGTCGCGGATATAACGGGTCGCGACGAGGCGCAGGCGTTTTTCAAGGCGGCCGAAATCGAAGCCGGGCTCGACCTTCCCTGCCGTTGAAAGTCTCGCGCGGAGACGCAAAGGCGCGGAGATGGCTCGAAGGCGCGCCGCGCCGCAGTCAGGCTCGATTCGATCGAGGAGGTCACGCGAGTCATCGAGACCGTAGATGCATTCGAGCGTCCGAGCTATATCATTCGCCGCGGACTCCTTCTGCTCGATCAAGGCGATTACGCCGCCGCGCGACGCGACTTCCGCGCGGGGAGGGTGGAGCGGTTCGACGACAGAGTGGCGGCGATCCTGGCGGCGGAGGCCCTCGGTCGATTCAGCGAAGCGCGGCAAGCCATCGAGTCACTGGCTCGAGGAAGGTCGGATGAGGCGGATCTCTTGGAGAACGTGCCGGCGGACGAAGTCTACGCGTCGGATCGCTGCGAAGCCTGCCTCGTGCTGGCGGAGCACGCGCGCATCACCGGAGACTCGGAAAAGGAACGCGCGCATCTCGAATCCGCGCTCGCGACGAAAGCTTTTGCTTCCCAAGCCTATGTCGTGGCGCTCAATCGCATCCGCGCGCTCGATGAGTCGGAGGAAGACGCTGACGGGCCGCTCGCAAGGACCACAATCGCCCGCTGAGCGGCGGCCTGTTCCTTTTATTGCGTCGAACCGATCGCGGACCGCCGCCCAATGACGGCAAAGGCGAGTTGATCGAGGGCTCCATCGAGCCTTGTTTGCAGGTCGGGATGCATCCACAGCGCGCCTTCGGGCGAGACCTTCGCCTGATCGTCCACGGCGTAAACGCCCTGCAGGAGATCCGTCGCGCCGAGGGTGGAGAGCACGGGCTTGAGCGCGTAGTCGATCGCGAGGAGATGGGCGGGCGAGCCACCGCAGGCGATCGGCAGGACGATTTTTCCGCGGAGCGCGCCTTGCGGAAGGATGTCGAGAAAGGTCTTCAGCGTGCCGGTGTAGGAGGCCTTGTAGATCGGCGTGGCCACCACGACGCCGGCCGCGCCGGCCACGAGCGCCTTCGCCTCGTCGAAAACGGCGCTGTCATATCGGGCGTGGATCAGGTCTTCCGCGGGAAGCTCGCGCACGTGGATCGCGGCCACGTCGAGCTGCTGGCCGGCGAAGCGCCGGCGCGCGTGTTCGAGGATGGCTGTGGCGCGGGAGGAGGCCGACGGGCTTCCGGAAACGAGGACGATGTCAGGCATGTCGATGGGAATAAGTGGTCCCGAACGTCGCGGGAGAGTGGCGCAAAAGGCAACGAAGGAAAACAAACGGCGGATTGCCCCGGGGACGATCGGGCTTCGCGGCCCGGCCCAAAGAAAATAAAGATCCGCGGGGCAAGCCCCGCGGCATTGGAGGGACCGGCTCCGTCCGGTCCGCGAATACCCCCGGCTCTCGTTTCTCCAACCGGACGACACGGAGGTCGCCCCTCCACCATACAAGCCGAAGCAAGCTTCGGGGTTTCCGACCCAAAGGGAATGAATCGATCGTCGGAACTCCTCCGTTTCCCGGTTTGGACTGCGCGAATGCGGGAGACGTCCGCGCGTCAGCGCGCGAGCAGCAGCGGATCGAGCCCGCGGCCGAGTTCGAACGAGGAGCCGACGGCCGCAACGACCGCGGCCTCGCGCTCGAGCCCGATCAGCTCGCGCAGGCGGAAGCTCGCCTCGATGCCGGTGCAGTGCGCGGACAACAATGCCGCGACGCCGAATTCGCGCATCCTGGCCGCGGTCCACGCGAGCGCCTCGTCGCTGTTCGCGAGGAGGTGGAAGCCGCCGAGCGCGGCGTGGATCGGCGCCTCGCGCACGGCCTGCCGCGCGAAGGCGAGCGTGTTGACGATGCCGGCATGGCCGCAGCCGGCCAGGACGACGAGCCCCTCCGCGGTGTCGAAAACGAGCGCGGAATCCTCGGGCACGGTGTCGTCGATCCAGCCCTCCGGGCTCTTCACGCGATCGGCCCCGCCGTAGTTTTTTTCTGGATACACGCGCGGCACCGGCCCGGTGAGCCAGACGCCGGGCGCGATCTCCGCGGGCCCGGCGTGCTCGATGAACCTCCCGCCGGCCGCCACGAAGTCCGCCTCGAGGGCGAGTGCGGCGTTTTCCTCGCGGCCCTCGGAATCGAGGCCGCGGCTCCAGAAAATCCCCCGGCCGACGTGCGCGCGCGACATGGCTTCGGGATTTTTCACGGCGAGCGCGCGGCGCAGGGCGAGGAGCCCGCCCACGTGGTCGGAATGGTTGTGCGAAAGGACGACCTCGGTGATGTCGCCGAGGTCGATGCCGAGTTCGCGCGCGTTGTGGAGCACCGTGCGCGGCCGCAGGCCCGTGTCGAAAAGGATGCGCCGCCCGTCCACCTCGACGAGCGCGGCGAAACCCCATTCGCCGATGCCCTTGAACATGGGGTCGCCCGCGAGCATGGTCGAGAGCACCGTGATCTTCAGCGCGCGCACCGGCGGCCCGCCTTTCGCCGCCGCGGCGAGGCCGTTCGCGCCCGAAACGAGCGCGAGGCCGCAGGCGAAAAAAAGAGGGAGGACAAAGCGTTTCATGATTCGAGATTCGGATTGAGCCAGGCGCGGAGGATCCGGAGAAAGGACAATTCCCACAGAAAACAACGAAGGCAACAAGGGTTGTAAAACGAGCCTTCGTTGCTCCTTCCGGCTCCGTGTCCTCCGCGCCTCCGTGGCCGGCCGGTGACACGGCCGTTGCGCTGCCCCTCGCGAGGCCCGACCGGGTGTATTTACTTTCCGGATACGAAGGGAAGCCAGGCCCCGGCCCGTTTGCGCAGCCGTCAGAACGGCCGGAGGTCGAAGAGGAATGCCGGCAGTTCGGCGATCATGAGGCTCGGGATTTGGTCATTCGCCGCCGGCACAAACAGCCCGAGGCCGAAGTGGGCGCGATCTCACGGTGTCAAAAGCGGCAGTCGTTCGCGCCGGAAGCGACGATAAACCTGAAAATCCTCGCGGTCGGTGGTGACGACGACGTGCGTGCGGTGCAGCTTCGAGAGCCGTAAGAGACAGGCGTCGGCGTAGTCCATGCGCGGGTCGTAGCGATCGAGCAGGGTCTCGATGGAATCGATTTCCGCGGGAAGGACCGGGAGCACCTCCATGCTGCCGCCCTTGACCCACGCCATGAGCTGGCGGCGGGCGCCCGGAGTGCCGCGCAGTTGAAAGCACGCTTCCGAGATCACCGCCTCACAGGTGAGGACCGGAGCCGCGAGTCTGGGAAACTGAGCCGCCGCCCACGTGTGCCATTGATCCGCGGCGTCGAGCGCGCCGACGACAAAGCCCGTGTCAACGATCGCCCGGATTCTTTCCATAGCCCTTCAGCGTCTTCTTGCGCACACCGCTGTTGACGGAGCCGAGCAGATGTCCCGCGACGTCGGCGAGGCTGGGCGCATCGGCGGCTTCGCGGGTGAAGACGTAGGTGATGCCATCACGGTCGCGGACATGGATCGTTTGCCCGGCGCGGGCGGCGCGGCGAAAGCGGGGAAACTCGCGGGTGAATTCACGGGCGGTGGCCTTCATGGCAGACATCGTTGTCAGCCAAACGGGCGAGTCAAGATGCCGGTGGCGGCGCGCCACGCTTCCGGGGTGCGTGGCGGCAAGCGGAATTGTCCAGATCAGGGAGGGTCGATCTCCCAGACACTCGTGACGCTGGCGTTCAACTCCTGGTCGATGGCGATGAAGTCGTCGTCAACCGCGCGGTCGTGATTGATCCGCAGCGACAACGACGAGCCGACCTGGCCCCGGCCACTGTAAGCCACCTCATCCTTGAACGAGCGAAGACGGCCCAGCCGGCAACCGCTGGCCGCGGCGATGATTTCAGCTTTCTGCCGTGCATCCGCCACGGCCGCCTCGAGCGCGCGGCGTTTCGCCGCGGCAGGATCGCGCACGAGGTAGTCCACGTTGACGCGCACGTGCCGGAGCACGCGGGCGAGCGCCCGCACGAGTTCGAGGCTGCGGCCGGCTTCAAATGGAATGCGGACCACGATCTTTTCGGTTCCGCGAAAACCTTTGAAAACATGACGATCCTTTTCCCATTCGTGCCACGGGAACACCTGGATGCCGTGAGAGCGCACGCGTTCTCGCGGCACCGCGACACCATCGAGGGCTGCGGCCACGGCCTTGCGATCGTCGGCAAGCAATCGCTCGACCTCTTCGACCTCGGGGGCAGTGCGTTCGATCGTGATGTTCGCGACAATCCGATCCGCGCGGGCGGTCGCCGATCCGTTGCCGGTGAC
>CAZFCY010000032.1:0-20877 GCA_964517665.1 uncultured Opitutaceae bacterium
CTCGAAGCGGGCGCGATGCCGGGCGAGGGTGGGGAGGTCGTCGTGTCGCGTGGGCACGACGAGTTTCACGCGCTCGCGCAGGCACCAGTCGAGCAGCGCCGCGGCGGCGGCGGCGTCCTCCACCGGGCCGCCGGGAGCGGAATCGTCGCAGAAGCGCGCCGCCGGCGAGCACGGGTCGGATTCCCAGGCGAGGACGCGGATGTCCGTTGCCGTCGCGGCCTCCACGAACGCGCGCGTGAGGCCGGCCTTGGCGCCGGGCGAGAGAAGAACGAGGTGATCGGGCGGACCGGACATGCAAAAAAGCGCCAGCCACTCGAGGGCTGGCGCCGGGGAAACTCCAGATGAAAAGCGCCCTCCTCCGAAGGGTCAGGAGGCAGGGGAGAGGTGTCAGAGATCAGATGACAGAGGGCGTGAGAAAGCGACTTCTGACACCTGTCTCCCGTCTCCTGACTCCCGACCCCTGATTCCCCCGGGGAGGACGCTTTTGCATCAAGTCCAGGTTTACTGGAGAAGGCGGAGCGCGATCTGGCTGGACGAGTTGGCCTGGGCCAGCATCGCCGTGCCGGATTGCACGAGGATCGAGTAACGCGCCATCTGCGTGGACTCGGCCGCGACGTCCACATCGATGATGCGGCTGTTGGCGGACTCGAGGTTCTGCTTGTTGGTCGAGAGCATGTCCGCGGCGAAACCGAGGCGGCTGTATTCCGCGCCGTTTTGCGCGCGGCTGGTCGCGACGTTCTGGATGGCGGTCGTCATGTCGGAGACGTTGACGCCGGCGAGGTTGGTCGCAGCGGTGATGGTCGAGATGTTTCCGCTCGTGCCGTTGAGGTTGGCCTTGGTGATGGCGACGTTCTGCGTGTTGGCCTGGTCGATCGAGACGTTCACCGTGTTGCCGGTGCTCGCTCCGGCGAAGATGGAGACGCCGTTGAACTGCTCGGCCGCGAGACTGGCGAGCTGCGCCCGGAGGGCGGTGAACTCGGTGTCGTAGTTGGCCTTGTCGTCCGAGGACTTGGTCACATCGAGGCTGAGGGTCTTCAGCTCCGAGATGCGGTCGAGGATCTTGCCCGTGGTCTTGAGCGCGCCGTCCTGCACCTGCAGGAACGACTGGGCGTTGGCGACGTTGGTGGAGGTCGCATCCGTGCGGCGGATGGCGGCCGACATCTTCATCGAAACGGCCAGGCCGCCGGCGTCGTCCGAGGGCTGCACAATCTTGTAGCCGGACGAGAGACGGTTGAGGCTCTTCTGGAGCATCGCGTTCGAAGACGCGAGATTGCCGTAGGCGACGGTCGCCGACGTGTTGGTGTTGATTACAACTGACATGATCTTCCTTGATGCTGAGTGCGGCTTCCGTGCCGCGACGGGCCATTTTGAAGACGGTGGCTGACCTCACCGCCGGGGTCTTTTCCCCCGGTGCATGCTTCATCGGCGCAAGGCGGATTTGGTTGAGTGAAATCCACCAGGGGCGCGGAGATTCCTCATATCCAAAGAATGGATACAGCCAGGGACGCCCGCGGCCGCCAGCGCGCGCGTCGACAAAAAAGCGCCGGCTCGTGAGAGCCGGCGCTTCGGAGGAAAAGGCGGATGTGATCCGCCTTGAAGGTCGTGAGCGGAGGGCTCACGAAGGGTGTTATCCGAGCAGACGCAGCGCGATCTGGCTGGACGAGTTGGCCTGGGCCAGCATCGCCGTGCCGGATTGCACGAGGATCGAGTAACGCGCCATCTGCGTGGACTCGGCCGCGACGTCCACATCGATGATGCGGCTGTTGGCGGACTCGAGGTTCTGCTTGTTGGTCGAGAGCATGTCCGCGGCGAAACCGAGGCGGCTGTATTCCGCGCCGTTTTGCGCGCGGCTGGTCGCGACGTTCTGGATGGCGGTCGTCATGTCGGAGACGTTGACGCCGGCGAGGTTGGTCGCAGCGGTGATGGTCGAGATGTTTCCGCTCGTGCCGTTGAGGTTGGCCTTGGTGATGGCGACGTTCTGCGTGTTGGCCTGGTCGATCGAGACGTTCACCGTGTTGCCGGTGCTCGCTCCGGCGAAGATGGAGACGCCGTTGAACTGCTCGGCCGCGAGACTGGCGAGCTGCGCCCGGAGGGCGGTGAACTCGGTGTCGTAGTTGGCCTTGTCGTCCGAGGACTTGGTCACATCGAGGCTGAGGGTCTTCAGCTCCGAGATGCGGTCGAGGATCTTGCCCGTGGTCTTGAGCGCGCCGTCCTGCACCTGCAGGAACGACTGGGCGTTGGCGACGTTGGTGGAGGTCGCATCCGTGCGGCGGATGGCGGCCGTCATCTTCATCGAAACGGCCAGGCCGCCGGCATCGTCCGACGGCTGCACAATCTTGTAGCCGGACGAGAGGCGGTTGAGGCTCTTCTGGAGCATCGCGTTCGACGTGGCCAGATTGCCGTAGGCAACGGTCGCCGACGTGTTGGTGTTGATTACAACTGACATGATCTTCCTTGATCTAAGTGCGGCTTCCGTGCCGCGGCGGATCACCTTGAAAACCGGTGTGTGATCGCACCGTGGGAGGAAACGAATCCTTCCGGGGGCATTAATCGACCGGGCCGGTATTTCTTTAGCTGGAACTTGTCACGCCGCGGGGTTTGAAACCTCGGCAAGGAATCCCTGTCCTTCCGGGCCGGGCCTCAAGATTTCCGTGACCGAGGTATTTTTCGACGATGAAGCGGTGGTGTTTGATGGCGGCGCCCCCAAAACGATCGGGGACCTGCTGACTCTCTGTCATGGCAGCGCCGAAGCGCGGCGATGCGTGGTCGTGGAGGTCCTCTGCGACGGAGCGCCCTGCGCCGAATCCGACGCCGGGCGCGAGCTGGCGGCGATCGGCCGTGTCGATGTCCGGACGATTCCGATACGCGACGCGCTGCGCGCGGTGGCGGCGGAGTGCGCGTCGACTCTCGATGCGGCGGCGAGCCGGTTGGCTGAGTTGGATCGCGAGGTTCTCCGCTCGCCCTGGTCCGTCGTCCGCGACAGGTGCATCGCGCTGGCGCAGGAGTTCGGCGGCGCGCTCGAGCAATGCGCGGTGCTGGACGGCCCGGAGGAAACGCGGGCATGGCGGGATGAATTGCGGGATTCCATGGCGCGGGTCGCGGAGGCGCTGGAGGCATGGATCGAAAGGATCGCGACCGGGGATGCCCCGGGCCTGTGTGTGCAGGGGGAGATGAAACTGGCGCCGCAGTTGGCGGAGTTCGCGCGCGCGCTTGCGCGTGCCGCCGGAGGACTCGCATGAGTTTGCTCGACGACAACCTCGCGTCGCTTCGCGCGCGTTTCCCGGTCGCTGCGCGGCGCGTGGAGGAAGCGAAGGGAAGCGTGGCGTCGATGGAATATTCCGAAGACGAGCGGCGGATCCTCGCCGACTGCTGGCTCTCGGGCCGAAGCTGGCCGGCCGGCGGGATGTATTGCGTCTCGGGCTGGTCCGATGGGTGGCACCTGCAGGCGTTGCTCGCCGCGCTGCCGCCGGACGCCTGGGTATTCGTGGCCGAAAGCGACCCCGCGGCGCTTCGGGGCTCTCTGGAAAAAAAGGACTGGCGGGCGCTGCTGGAGGATTCGCGTTTGCTCCTCGGAGCGGGCAAGCCCGACGAGGCGTTTTTCTCCTGTCTGGAGGCGGTGGAGATCCTGCATGTGGCGGAGGTGGCGCCGATCGTCTTCGCTCCAGGCTACAACCGCGCGCCGGCCGCGTATGCGGCGATCTTCACGGAATTCGCGCGCCAGATAAACACCCGTCGCAAACTGTGGGGCACGGCGGTGTTCGACGCGCCGCTGTGGCAGGCGAACACATTTGCCAACCTCGCGCGCCTGGGCACGGCGCCCGATGTCGGCGCGCTTCGGAATCTGCTTCCCGGGAAGCCGATGGTCCTGATCTCGGCGGGCCCGTCGCTCGACGAATCGCTGGACTTCATCCGCGCCGCGAGCGGCCGCGCGGTGATTGTCGCGGTCAACTCCTCCTACCGCGCCGTGCGCAACGCCGGGGTCGCGCCGCATTTCGTCCTGGCCGCCGATCCTCGCGAGTTCACTGCCCGCGGTTTTCAAGGCGTGCCGGTTGACGGCAGTTGGCTGGTCACGACACCGATCGTGAACCCCGAGGTTCCCGGGCTCTTCGGCGAGAGGCGCCTGAGTTGGAGCGGGGCGAACGAACTGTTCTCCGAGGTCCGGCGCCGATGCGGGCGGGCGCCCGGGACGGCGTTCATCGAACAGGGCACGGTGTCGGCGTGCGCGGTGGACTTCGCCGCGCTGCTCGGATGCGATCGCGTCTGTCTCGTCGGGCAGGATCTCGCGGTGCGGATGGATGGACGAAGCCATGCCGCGGACTCGTTTTATTCGGATCTGAACGCGAATCGGGTCGATCCCGGGACATGCCGGATGCTGCCGGGAAACACGTTGGAGCGCGTTCCCGTGGAGGAGAAATTGTACGTCTATCTCAAGGCGTTCGAGCAGTTGGTCGCGCGAAGGCCGGCGCTGCGTTTTTGCAACACGGCCCGCCTCGGCGCGCGCATCGAGGGCGTGGACTATGTGCCGCTGGACGCCGCGCTGAACTGGTTGGGCGAGGATGCGATGCCGGACATCGCGGACGCCGTGGCGCTGCGTGTGGCGGCGGCGCAAGGCGAGGTCATGACGATCGCGGACATCCGGCGCGTCGTCGGGCGCCTGGCGGTGTTTGCGCATGAAGCGCTCGCGGCGGCGCTCAAATCGGTTGCGCGACTCGAGGCGCTGCCGGAGCGCTGCGCGGCCGAAAACTACCGCGACGCGGCTCCCGTGCGCGATGCCGCGCAGTCCGTGCTCGAACTGCGCAAGCTCCTCTCGGCGCACCCGAAGGATGCCGCGATCCTCGAGGCCGGCCGCACGCGGCTCGAGCTTTTCCGCTCCCGCCAGGCCATGAGAAGCATCGAGCCCGCCGCCGCGCACTGGATGAAGCTGATGCGGGAGCGCGAGCATGCCTGGGCCATCGTCGAAGGGGCGTGGTTTCTCCTCACCTGCGCGCAGGGTGTGGAAGGCTCGTGCGAGGCTCTGTCAGATCCGCGTTAACCGCCCTCCTCGCAGGTCGATGAGAGAAGGCGGCAGAGCGAGAAAAACCACACCATGGCAGGTCTTCAACTCTCAGGACTCGCGTCCGGATTCGACTGGCTCTCCGTTGTCGACCAACTGGTCGAGCTTCAACGGGTGCCGCAGAACCGCCTGCGCACGGAGAAGACGTCCAACACGTCCAAGCTCTCCGTGTTTTCGACCCTGCGGACGAAGCTCACGGCCCTGCAGACCGCGACCTCCGCGCTCTCCTCGGATTCTCTTTTCAATCAGCGGACGGCGGCTTCTTCCAACACCACTTCAGGTTGGACCGTGTCCGCCGCCGGCGGCGCCGTGCCGGGCGAGTATCTCGTCGACGTCTCCAGGATCGCGACGCGTTCCGTCCGTTCCGGCGGGAGCGACGTGGCCGGCGGCCTGAGTCCGACCAACGACGTTTCCGGGCTCATCCTCTCCGAGATGCGCCTGGCGACGGCTGTGACCGACGGAATATTCACGATCAACGACGCGCAGATCGATATCCAGTCCACGGATACACTGCAGGACGTCTTCGACAAAATCTCCACCGCGACCGGCGGAGCGGTCGCCGCCTCCTACGATGCGGCCACCGACCGCATCTCGCTTTCCAGCGGCGGCGGGATCACCCTCGGCAGCGGCGTCGATACGAGCAACTTTCTCTACGCCGCGAAGCTGTTCAACAACGGCTCCAACTCCGTCCAAAGCGCCTCGGGCCTCGGCACGCTTTCGCTCGACGACTCCATCGCCGACGCCGGCCTCGCAGGCGCGATCTCCGCTGTCGATGGCTCCGGCAATGGCTCCTTTTCGATCAACGGCATCGCGATCGACTTCAACGTCAACGACGACTCCCTCCGCAGCATCATGCACCGCGTCAACGGCTCCGGAGCCGGCGTCACCATGCGATACGACGCGGCCAACGATCGCTTCACGCTGACCAACAACAGCACCGGCGACCTCGGCATCTCCGCATCCGAATCCGCCGGCGGGCTGCTCGACGCGCTCGGCCTCTCCAGCGCCGCCACGCTGACGCGCGGGACCAACGCCGAGTTCACCGTCAACGGGGGCGGCACGATCGTGAGCCCAACGAATACGCTCAACGGGACCGCCCTCGGCGTCCCGGGCCTGTCGATCACGGCGACGAGCGTGGGTTCGCAGACGATCACCGTGGCCTCGGACACCTCGTCGATCGAGAAGGGCATTCGCAGTTTCATCACCGCCTTCAACGACCTGCAGAGCTACATCGACACGCAGACCAACGTGTCCGTGTCCAGCGACGGCGAGGTCAAGGCGGCCCTGATGGCGGGCAACCAGGAGATGTCCTCGATCGCGCGCCAACTGCGAAGCCTTTCGTTCGGCGCCGTCGCAGGCGCCAGCTCCACCATGTCGCGGCTCGAGAGCCTCGGCATCGATTTCGACGGCAGTTCCTCGCAGCTCGCCGTGCGCGACGAGGGCCGGTTTGCCCAGGCGCTCGAAAACAATCTCTCCGATGTCGCGAAGCTCTTTTCCACGAGCGGAACCGGCATCAGCGGAAGAATCGGCGGCTACCTGACCAGGCTCACCGCGAGCAACGGGCTCGTCGACGTCCAGGAAAACTCACTCGAACGGCAGAACCGTTCGCTCGATCAACAAATCGCCGACATCGAGCGGCGCCTCGAAGCGGAAAGGACTCGGCTGGAGGAAAGTTTCATGCGCATGGAAGAAGCGCAATCGGCGATGAACAGTCAGCTCGCCGCGCTTCAAAGCACGTTGAACCTCTAGCCCTCATTGTCCTTTCCACCGCTCTCGTCGCGCGCGCGTCTGCGCCGTCCGGCCTCCCGCATCCTCTTCGTCCTCGCCCTCGGCGGCGCGCTCGCCGGCTGCGCCACGGTCGATCGCGTCTGGGACATGCCCGGCGGGAATCCGTATCGGCCCGACAACCACACCGCGGTCGGGGCGATTCCGGCGGACATGCGGCGGGTCGGCCTGCTTCCGCTTCATTCGGAGGAGTGGTCGATCGCGGACATCGCGACGCTCGACGCGGCCTTCAGCGCCGAACTCGGGAAATTCGACCGCTTCGAGGTTCTTCCGATCCCGCGCGGCGCCCTCGCCGAGCGTTTCGACCGCCGGTCGTTCCTCTCCTCGGCCGCCCTTCCCTCGAATTTCCTGGAGCGGCTCCGCGCGGATTTCGGGCTGGATGCGGCGCTCTTCATCGACCTCACGCACTACTCGCCGTATCAGCCCATCTCCATCGGCGTGCGCGGCAAGCTCGTGGCCCTTCGTTCGGGCGAAGTGCTCTGGTCGTTCGATTCCATCTTCGACTCGGCGCAGCCGGATGTCGCCCTTGCCGCGAGGCAATATCACCAGAAGCTCAGCCGGCCGGCCCACCCGTTGGAAAACACCGCCGGCATCCTGCAAAGCCCGGCGCGCTTTTCCAAATACGTGGCCAATGCCATGTTCGAAACGCTCCCGCCCAGAGAAATGCCGTGATTAATTGTAAATTTCGTTAAAGTCCCCGAGCCGGGGGACGATTGATTTGTTAAAAGCATATCAAGCAGAAACCGGAACTTACATCTCCTTTACCAACCAGTCCCAGCCCAACTTCCAATCCTTCGATCATGAATATCGATCCTCTCAGCAACTCCGACTATATCTACTCCGTTCGCGGCCGGCAGCCTCAGCCCAACGGCAACAAGCGCGCTCCGGAGGAGACCTCGGAGAACCGCGATCAGCTTTCCGTCGGCACGAGCAGCAAGATCCGCCACGCGCTCGACCAGATCCCCGAGATCCGTCCGGAGGTCGTGGAGCGCGGCCGCCAGCTCGCCGCCGATCCCGGGTATCCGCCGCGCGAAGTGGTCGAGAAAATCGCGCGGATGATCACGCCTTTCCCTGAAGAATAAGCGACTCCGGCCGATGGGTAGGGCTGTATGCTTACCGCGAAAAAGCTCGCGTCTTACAAGACAGTCGCGGTCGACACCGCCAGCCCCGGCCGGTTGGTCTTGATGCTCTTCGACGGCGCCCTGCGTTTCATGAGCGCCGCCGAGCTGGGCTTCGAAAGCGATTGCCCGCGCGTGAGACAGGAGACGGTTCACAACAACCTGATCCGCGCCCAGGAGATCATCCAGGAGCTGCAGCGCGCGCTGAACCTGAAGCAGGGGGGCGAGTTCGCCGCCAACATGTTTCGCCTCTACGATTTCATGAACACGCAGTTGATGGAGGCGAACCTCAGGAAGGAGCCGGGGAACATCCGGGTCGTCGCGCGCCTGCTCGGCGAGATTCGCGACGCGTGGGAGCAGATGCTCCGCGAACAGGGCTCCCGGATCGAACAGCCGGCCGGCCTTTCCCTCTCCGCCTAGAGCGGATCCGCTCCGCCACGATGACACCCGCGCGCCGCATCTTCGTTCTTCTCGGGGCCTACGAGGATCTGACCGATCGCGAAAGCCGCGCGCTGCGCCGGGGCGATGTCGCGTTCGCCATCGGCCTGTGCACCCGCAAGCGCCGCATGGCGCAGGCCATGAAGGCGGCGCGCAAAAACGCGGTGTTGTCGGAAGCCGAACTCGCTGCTTTACAGGAGCGCGTGCGCATCCTCGAAAAACACGAGACGGAGAACCTCGATTTCCTCCAGCAGGAGATGGCGCGGACACGCGCCGAACTCTCGACTGTGAACACCGCGGCCAAGCGGACGCGCCAGGTCAGGCGCGGCTACGTGGGCCCGAAGCCCGCGAATCCCACCCGCCCCGCAACCATTTTCGGCTGCGCCTGAGCCGCGGGTCATGACCCGCGGCAGGGAATCTGCACCGGGAGGGGAGACGCCGCCTGCCGCGGCGCAGCCAGCGCTTCCGTATGCGCGCCAATGGATCGACGAGGCGGACATCGCCGCGGTCGTCGAGGTGTTGCGCTCCGATTGGCTGACGCAAGGCCCGGTCCTCGAGCAATTCGAGCAATCCCTCGCCGCGGTCACGGGCGCGCGCCATGCCGTCGCGGTGTCGAGCGCCACCGCGGGCCTCCATCTTTCCGCGCTCGCGCTCGACCTCGCGCCGGGATGCGGCGGGATCACGAGCCCGATCACGTTCGCGGCCAGCGCCAACTGCCTGCTTTACGCGGGCGCCCGGGTCGCGTTCGCCGACGTCGATCCGGACTCGGCGCTCCTGACGCCATCGAGTTTGGAAACCGCGATGCGGCGGCTCGCCGACGGAGGATGTAATCCGGGGGTGGTCGTTGCGGTTTCCTACGGAGGCGCCGTTCCGGATCTCCCGCGGTTGCAGGCGCTTTGCCGACAACACGGCTGGCGTCTCATCGAGGATGCCGCGCACAGCCTCGGCGCTGTTTATCGAAGCGGTGGCGGGGAGTTTCGCAGCGCCGGCTGCGCGCACACGGACGCCGCGGTGCTGAGTTTTCATCCCGTGAAGCACATCTGCGCCGGCGAGGGCGGCGCCGTGCTGACCAACGACGACGCGCTGGCCGCGCGTCTGCGGCGGCTTCGCTCGCACGGCATCGAGCGTCCCGCGCCCGATCGCGTGCCGCCCGGTGAAGGCGCGTGGCACTACGAGCAGCTCGAACTCGGCTTCAACTACCGCATGACCGAGATGCAGGCCGCGCTCGGGAAGAGCCAGTTGTCGAAACTCGACGCCTTTCTGCGCCGCCGTCGCGAACTCGCGCGCCGCTACGCGGACGCGCTGGCGGACGCGCGCCTGCGGAACGTCCTGCGGGCGCCCGCCTTTGACCCGGACAGCGCGCACCATTTGTGCGTCGCGCGCTTCAAGAGCGCGGAACGGCGGCGGCAGGCGCACGAATGGCTGGCGGCGGCCGGCATCCGCTCGCAGGTTCATTATATCCCGGTGTATCGACATCCCCACTACAGGCGCGCCTGCGCCTGCGAGCCGCTCGAGGGCGCGGAGCGGTTTTATGAAGGCTGCCTGAGCCTGCCTTTGTATCCAAAAATGCATGACGCCGATCAGGAGCGCGTCATCGCCGCCCTGCTCGCATTCGCCCGGGAGGCCGGGGGGTGAGCGCCCCGGCCATTCGCCGCGCTCTTTTCCGGCTCGATTCTTCGCGCCGCGCGGGTTGGGGCCACCTCGCGCGCTGCGCCGCGCTGGCCGGCGAGCTCCGCTCGCGCGGCTGGCAATGCGTCCTCTGGACCGAGGGCGACATCACGGACGCGCCGTCCGACTTGCGCGGTGTTTATCAACGCGCGCTTCCCGCGGGCCCGGAATGGGAACAGCGTCCTCCCGCGGAGGCGCGCGCTTGTGGCTGGATTGTCGTCGATGACTATGGCGTGGACGATGCGCGGTTGCGCCGGCTCGCGCGGGCGCTCGCGGCGGACCCGTCCACGCGGCGGCCGCGCCTCCTTGTGATGGACGACGAAGGCCGCCGCCGTCTCGACGCGGCGGATTTGATTCTGAACAGCCGGCTCGGACTCGAGCGTTCGCCTTACGCGCCGGAAGTCGCGACCTTGCTTGGTGTTCGCTTCGCCCTGCTGCGCGCGGGTTTGGCGCATCCTGAACGGGTGGCTCCGCCGTTCCCGCCCGATGCCGAAGGCGTGCTGATCATGCTCGGCGGAACGGATCCGCGTGGATTGACGGCGTGTGTGATCGAGGCGCTTGCGGACGTCGATCCGGCGCGTTTCTGCCCGGTGGTGGTTCGCGCCCGGGAAACGCCCGACGCGGGCGCGATCCGCCGCGCGCTCGACCGGTTTCCGGCCAGCGCGTGGCTCGAGGGATTGAGCGCGGCGTCGCTCGCCGGCTGGGCGCGCTGCTGCCGTTTCGCCATTTCGGCCGCCGGCGGGACGCTTTACGAACTCGCGCTTTTCCGACTGCCGTTCGTCGCGATTGTGGTGGCGGAAAACCAGCGCCCCCTCGCCGCTGAAGTGGCCGCGCGCTGGCGCATGCCGGTGGTCGATGAAGGCGAGAACGTGCGCGAAGCCGTCGGCTCCGCCTTCCGCGCCTTGATCCCGGCCGGCCAGGCCGCGCGCCGCGACGAGCCTGCCGATGGTCCCATCGACGCCCGCGGCCCCGCGCGTGTCGCGGATGCGATGGAGGGAAAATAGCTTCATCCATGCGCTTCCGCCAGAGCGGATCGGATCATGGTCGCGACACGCTTGGCTTGGAGTGTGGCGCTTTTCCGTCCATTGTCTTTGCTACCCCATGCCCTCGAGCCGCAAGAAACGTTCCCTGCGATTTCCCGACACTGAAGATGGCGTTCTCTACGAGTCCGCGCGCGAAGGCCGGCTGCGGCTGTTGGTGCTCTTCTGTTTTGCGAGTGGCCTGCTTCTTGTCTGGTTCATCTTGCGCGCGCCGCGCGCGGAATGGGAAGGAACCTCACTCGGGCCGGAACTGTGGTGGTTGTTCCCCACGGCGCTCGTCGCGCTCTCCCTCGCCCTGCCGGGCGCGATGTTTTATCTGCACGATCGCTATGTCCTGCGCCTCGAGAAGGATGCGGCGGGCGGTTTGCGTCTGGTCACGTTTCTCGTGTGGGGCCGGCGCGCGCGCGAGCTGCCGGGAAAGAGCTTTGCGGACGCGACGGTGCGGCACAGGGCCGACCGGTATTCGAGCTGGATTGCAGTGACCATACACGAGCCCTCGATGCGCCCCGAATCGCCGCGCCGGTTGAAACTCATCTTCGACACAGGTCGCGACTCGCGGCGGGTGGGCGCCGTCATCGATCGTTTGAGAAGGCGATCGTGAGCCCCGTGGCCTCAGGGCCTGTCCTCTGCTTGTGAAGCCGCCGTTGCGATGGGGGCTTCGGCCAGAACCCGCCGGATATCGTAGCCGCTCGGTTGTTGATAGACGCGAAGATCGAAGACGCCGATGACGGAGAGCAGGTGATCGAATATATCCGCCTGAACGCCCTCGTGGGCGACCCAACCGGTGTCGCGGGTGAAGATATAGATCTCCAGCGGAAGCCCGTGCGCGGTCGGCGCGAGCTGGCGGATGAGAAAGATCATCTCTTGATGGATGCCCGGGTGCGCGCGCAGGTAGGCGGTGATATAGGCGCGGAACATGCCGATGTTCGTGAGCCGCCGGCCGTTGCCGAGGATGTTGGCGTCGTCGCCGAGGCGCCTGTTGTCCTCTTCGATCTCGACGCGCTTGCGCTCGAGGTGTTCCCGCAGGTGGGCGATCCCGTTCCAGCGTTCGAGCATGGTTTCGTCGGCGAAGCGGATCGATTGCATGTCGATGAAGATGGCGCGCTTGATTCGCCGGCCGCCGGTGTCGAACATGCCGCGCCAGTTCTTGAAGGAATGGGAGATGAGATCGTAGGACGGAATCGTCGTGATCGTCTTGTCCCAGTTTTGCACCTTCACGGTCGTGAGGGAGACATCGATCACGAAGCCGTCGGCGCCGGCCTTGTCCATCTCGATCCAGTCGCCGATGCGGACCATTTCGTTGGCCGAGATCATGATGCCCGCGACGAATCCGAGGATGGCGTCGCGAAACACGAGCAGGAGCACGGCGGTGAGGGCGCCGAGTCCGGAGAGCAAATAGAGCGGCGTCTTTCCAAGCAGGATCGACAGCGCGAAGATCACGCCAAGCAGCGTCGCGATCAGCTTGATCGCCTGGATGAATCCCTTGACCGGCACGCCCTTCGTGTGGCCGTGTTCTTCGGACAGCGATTGGATGGCGTTCAGCGCCGCGTAGAGGACGGCGAGGGTGATCACGATCAGGTAAAGGCTCACGCCCGCGTGGACGCCGGCGAGCACCGCCGGGCTGCCGCCAAGCACGGCCGGCCCGAGCGCGTTGATCACGAGCGCGGGGGCGAGATGGGAAAGCCGGGAAAACACGCCTGCGCGCAGCATCGCGCCGGCCCAGCCGACCCCGGCGCGTTCGATGACGCGCGTGAGCACGCGCAGGATCACCCGCCTGGCCACGGCATACGCCGCGCAGGCGAGCGCGATCAGCGCGACCACGCCGATGCCGGTGGCCCCGATCGCAGCCGCCCCTTCGGACGCCCCCTGTTCGATCAGAGAGAGCCGCATTTGTTCGATCATTCTTTCCATGAAAAAAGAGACCACAAAGCCCGGGCCGCGGAGCGTCAACGAAACGCGCCCGGCCGCAAAAGCCCGAATCCTGTCGCGTACGCGACAAATTTCCGGCTTTTGCGGCCGGGCGCGGCTCAGGCGATGTCGGTTTCGCGCAGGGGATGGCCGGCTTTGAGGGCGCGCCGGGCTGCGCGGCCGAGGACGGAATCCCAGCGGGCGGGGTCGAGGCCGTCGGCCGGCCTTACGATCCTGAGGTTGCCCGCGGTGAGCTTCCCGCCGCGTATCACGTCTTTGGATACGAAGATGGAACGGCGGAATCGACGCTGCGACCGATCCTGTCGTGAAGGGCCGAGGACCGCTTTTCCCAGCGCGGCATGCAAGGCGCGGACGGCGCGGACGAGCCGGGCGAACTCCGCCGGTTCGAGCGAGAAGCCCGCGTCGATCGCGCCGTCGCCGCGGTCGAGGACGAGGTGTTTTTCGATCACGCATCCGCCGAGCGCGATCGCGCCGAGCGCGACTTCGTCGGTCATGGTGTGATCGGACAGGCCGGCGGGCGCGCCGAAGCGGGCGCGGAGGAGCGTGAGCGCGCGAAGATTGAAATCCTCGGCGCGCGCCGGGTAGGCGCTGACGCATTTCAACAAAATGAGCGCGGGACATCCGTTCTGTTTCAGCGTTCGTGCCGCCGCGCTGATTTCGTCCCCGGTCGCCATGCCGGTGCTCATGATGACGGGCTTTCGCGTGGCGGCGACCCGGCGCAGAAGCGGGAGGTGATTGACCTCGAACGAGGCGATTTTGTAGAGCGGCGGCCGCATCTCGCGCTCGAGGAAATCGACCGCGGTTTCGTCGAACGGCGTGCTGAAGCAGACGAGGCCGCGTTTGCGGGCGTGGGCCGCGAGCGGCGCGTGCCATTCCCACGGCGTCATGGCCTCGCGGTAGAGGTCGTGCAGGTGGCGCCCGTGCCACAAGCCCTTGCCGACGCGAAAGCGTTTCGTGCGCGCGGGCAGCGTGATCGTGTCGGCCGTGTAGGTTTGCAGCTTCACCGCGTTTGCGCCCGCTTCGGCGGCGGCGTCGATGAGGCGGATGGCGTTTTCGATCCGCTGTTGGTGATTGCCCGAAAGCTCGGCGATGATGAAGGGCGCGGCGCCTTCGCCGATCCAGGCGCGCCGCACGCGAAAGCGCTCGGGCCAGGCGCCTTTCCGGGTCTTCGCTGCGGATGCCACGGTCTAGAAGTCTTCCTCGAGGCCGAGGCTTCGCGCCACTTCGCGACAGATCCCGCGCACGCGGGCCGGCGTCATCTGGTCGGGATTGGTGTTGCTCGCATAGGAGAACCCGTCGGCGCACGGTTTGCCGCCGATCTTGTCGATGCGGCTGCCCCAGTACGAATGCGAGGGGGTGACGATGTAACGATCCGCGAGTTCGAGGGTGTTCATCGCGTCGTCTTCCGAGATCAACACCTCGTGCATCTTTTCGCCCGGGCGCCGGCCGATCGCTTCGACGGCGCATCCCTTGCTCATCGCCTCGACGAGGGTGGCGGTTCTGCAACTGGGAATCTTGGGGACGAAGATCTCGCCGCCGACCATCCGTTCGAGGCAGTCGAGGACGAATGTCACGCCTTCCTGGAGCGAGAGCAGAAAGCGGGTCATGCGCGGATCGGTGATGGTCAGTTTCCCGCGGGCGCGCTGGCGGAGCAGAACCGGGATGACGCTGCCGCGGCTGCCGATGACATTGCCGTAGCGCACGACGGAAAAGCGCGTCGCGGTGCGGCTCGCGTAGCTGTTGCTGGCGATGAAGACCTTGTCGCTGCAGAGCTTCGTCGCGCCATAGAGGTTGATCGGGTTGACCGCCTTGTCGGTGCTGACGGCGATGACCCGCTCGACGCCGCAATTGACCGCGGCATCCACGATGTTGGTCGCGCCGCCGATGTTGGTCTTGATGAACTCGTGCGGGTTGTATTCAGCCGCCGGGACCTGCTTCAACGCGGCGGCGTGGATCACATGATTCACGCCGCGAAACGCGCGCGTGAGGCGCTCGCGATCCCGCACGTCGCCGAGGAAATAACGCATGCAGGGCGAGTTGAACTTATGCTCCTGCTGCATCTCCGACTGCTTGAGTTCGTCGCGCGAAAACACGATGACCCTTTCGGGTTTGTAGCGCTCGAGAAGGAGGCCGATGCATTCGCGGCCGAAAGAACCGGTGCCGCCGGTGACGAGGATCGATTTTCCGTTGAACATATGCCGGGGAAGTGGCGGGTGGCCGGTAGTGAGTAGCGAGGAGTGAGGGGGAAGGGCGAGATAAGAATGGAGCGGCGCGCGCGCCTTCCCTCCGGTTCTTGCCTTGCGGTAACCCGCGCAGGGGGTTTCTGTGCGCACGCGAATGGGCTTGGAGAAGATTCTCGTATTGGACGATGAACCTGTGCTGCGGCGAACGCTCGAAGAGCATTTGCGACGCAAACGCTATTCCGTCGCCAGCGCCGAATCGGTCGCGCGCGCCGAGGAATATCTGGCGCGGGATGATTTCGACCTCGTCTTTCTCGACGTGCGCCTTCCCGACGGCGACGGCACGCAGATCCTCGACCGGCTCGGCCACCGGCCCGATGGGCCGCTTTTCGTCGTCATGACGGGAAACGCCACGATCGAATCCGCCGTCGGCTGCATGCGGTCGGGCGCGTTCGACTATATCATCAAGCCGTTTTCGCTCGGCCAGATCGACGTGCTCCTGCGCAAGGCGGAGTCGTTTGATCAGTTGCTGAAGGTTAACCAGTTTTTTACCCGCGAGGCCGCGGGCGGATCGGAGACGCAACTGGTCGGCGAGGGCCCGACGATGAGACACTTGCGCCAGCTCTTGGGCAAAGTGGCGCCGACCGAGGCGACGGTCCTGGTCAACGGCGAGAACGGCACGGGCAAGGAACTCGTGGCCAACGAACTCTTCCGGCAGAGCAACCGTTCCGACAAGCCGTTCATCCGCGTCAATTGCGCCGCCGTGTCCGAGACGTTGATCGAGAGCGAGTTTTTCGGCCACGAGAAGGGCGCGTTCACGGGCGCGGCGCAAAAGCGCGAGGGGCGCTTCGAACTCGCCAACAACGGCACCATCCTGCTCGACGAGATCAGCGAGATCTCGCCGCGCGTGCAGGCGAAGTTGTTGCGCGTGTTGCAGGAGCGGGAGTTCGAGCGGGTCGGCGGCAACAAGACGATCAAGGTCAACGTTCGCGTGATCGCGACGACCAATCGCGACCTGCAGAAGGCGGTCGAGCGCGGCGATTTCCGCCAGGATCTTTTTTATCGGTTGAATGTGTTTCCGATCCATGTGCCGCCGCTGCGCGCGCGCAAGGAGGACATCCCCGTCATCGCCTCGCACTTCCTCGACCGTTGCGCGCGCCGCCACGGCATCCGCGTGCGCGGCTTCGACGACGAAGCGATGGCGGTGCTGATGGCGCACGACTGGCCGGGAAACGTGCGCGAGCTGCAGAACACGATCGAGCGCGCGGTCATCCTGACGGAAAACGGATCGCCCATTCGCGCGAATGCGCTCGGCCTGCTCGGCGTCACGGGCGATCCGGGTCTGTTTGCGGCTTCCGTCTCCGTCCATCTGCCCGCGCCCGTTCCGATGTCGCCGGTGTCGTCGCCTTTCGCGCCGCCTGCCCCCGCCGCGGCTCGCCCGCGCCCGGCGGAAGTCGCGGAGTCTCCGCAACTCTCGCTTCCGTTCGACGAGCCAGGGCCGGCGCGCCCCGCCGCCGCGGCGGGCGGCCAGTTTGTGGATGCGTCGCTCCCGCTGGAGGAGATCGAGAAGCGCCACATCCTGGCGGTGCTCGAGGAAACGAGCGGCAATCGCACCCGGGCGGCCGCGATCCTCGCGATCAGCTCGCGAACCTTGCGCAACAAGATCGCGCAGTACCGGCAGCAGGGCGTGGCGATTGCCGGCGACGACTGAGCGTCGCCGGAATTCAACTACGCGCAGGCTTCGCCGCCCGAAGAGCCGCCGTAGCGGACGAGCATCTCGCGCAGCATCTGCTGCGACAGCGGCTTGGGCAGCACTTCGGAGATGTTCGGCGGTTGTTCGCCCGATTGCTTGATGATGTTGCCGAAGCCGGTGAGCAGCACGACGGGGATCGATGGCTGGTACTCGCGCGCGCGCATCGCCAGTTGATCGCCCGTCATCCCGGGCATGGCGCGGTCGGTGATGACGAGGTCGTAGCGCTGCTTGTAGAAGTTCTCGAGGGCGGCGGTCGGATCGGTGAAGCAATCGACCGAGTGGCCCATGACGAGGAGGTTCTCCGAGACCACTTCGAGAAAGAGATCCTCGTCGTCGACGAGCAGGATGCGCAGCGGGCGGACGTTGGTGTCCTTGGCGGCGGCGTTGAGCACCACGCCCTTGTTCGCGCCGTCGATGCTGGCGGGGAGCCAGATCGTGAAGGTCGTGCCGCGGCCCGGCTCGGAATCGAGGTCCATGCGGCCGCGGTGGCGCTCGACGATGCCGAAGACGATGGCGAGGCCGAGGCCGGTCCCGAACTTTCCCTTCGTGGTGAAGAACGGCTCGAAGCAGCGCATGCGCGTCTCGGGCGTCATGCCGGTGCCTGTATCCGCAATCTGGATGCAGACCCAGTTGCCGACGCCCCGGGTGCGGACGGAGATCGTGCCGCCTTCCGGCATGGCGTCGGCGGCGTTGAGCACGAGATTCGTCAAGGCCTGCCGGATCTCGGCCACGACGCCCATGACGAGCGGCGTCTCCCGCAGATCGGCATCGACCGCGATCTCGTGGCCCGATGCCTGCGCCTCGTTGAGCCAGCGATGGCGGGTGAGTTCGAGCACCTGCTCGACCGCGTGTTGCGGGGAAAACTCCTCCGGCTCCTCCGCCTCTTCGCGCGAGCGATAGAATTCCCGGAGCCTCGAAACGACCGCGGCGCCGTCTGTCGCGGCCGTCCTGATTTTTTGCAGGTAGGTCGAGACCTTGGTCGTGTCCTCCATCATGGAGGGAAAGGTCAGAAGCAGCTCCGTGAAACCGAGGATCGGCGCGAGGAGGTTGTTGAAATCGTGGACGATGCCGCTCGCCATCTTGCCGAGCGCGTGCATCCGCTCGCGTTGCACGATCGCCTCCTTCGTCTTTTGCAGCGACTCGAGCGCGCCGGTGAGCGCGACGTGTTTCTCGCGCAGCGCGTCGAAGACGATCCGCCGTTCGGACACATCCAGATGGATGGCGAGGAGGCGCTCGATCTTCCCGGTCGCGTTGGGCAGCGGGATGAGCGTGAGGCGGATCCAGAGCGGGGAGCCGTCGCGGCGGCTGAGGCCGAGTTCGGCGCTGGCGCGGCTGCCCGCGAGCGCGGTGGCGATGGTCGCGTCGAGGAGGCGGCGATTCGTGTTGCCGTCGGCCAGGAAGTGGATGGCGCGGCCCAGCGTCTCGGCGCGCGTGTATCCGGAGAGTTGGGAAAATCCGGGATTGACGTCGATGACCGGCAGATCGGCGTGCGTGGCGTCCGCGATGAGCACGCCTTCCTCGATCTCGTTGAGGACGAGATGGGGAGGCAGCACCTCGCGGCTCGGCGACATGGGCGACTCGATCAGGGAGGCTTCGAGGAGGATGGCCGTCTTCTGCGGGCTGAGGGACGGGCGCAGCGTCATCCAGACGATCGAGCCATCGCTGCGACTCAATCCGGCGTGCAGGTCGGCGGGCGGCTGGCCGGCGAGGAGGCGCTGGAAACCCATCCGCACTTCCATCCGGTCCGAGCTTTGGAGGAGATCGAAAAACGATGTGCCGACGAGGCTGTCGCTCGTGCGGTGCAACACCTTCTCGAGCGCGGCCGTGCTTCCGCTGAGCCGCCCCGTCGAGTCGAGGATGGCGACAAGCGCGCGCCCCGCTTTCGAGGGCTCGCATGGACCCTTTCCGGCCTGCGACACAGGCCAGCGGGCCGCGCCCTTTTTCTGCTTCGCGGCGCGGCCGGGCTTGCGCTTTGCGGGAGTCGGGCGTTGCGCGGAATGGGGAGTCATCTGAGCCGGTGGAGAACAGGGCGCGCGGCTGTCGGATCAGCCGCGCATCGAGCGATCGGAAAGCTGCGGGCGCATCACACCAGCGTGCTCACCAGTTCGTTCTGGATCGCGTAGCGCGTGAGGGCGGCGACGTTGTGCAGGTTGAGTTTTCGCATGATGTTCGTGCGATGGTTGTCGACCGTGCGAACGCTCAGGCTGAGGCGGCCGGCGATCTCGCGGGTCGAGAAGCCTTCGGCCACGAGCTGGAGAATCTGCTTTTCGCGATTGGAAAGCGGATGGCTCGTGCGCGCCGAGTCCGGATCGCGGATGAGCGAACGCATCGCCATGGCCATGCGCGGCCCGATGAAAGTCCCGCCGGCGGCGATGATCTCCAACGCCTTTTTGAATTCGGCGAAGCCGTCCATCTTGTCCACGTAGCTTTGAGCGCCGGCCGCGAGCAGTTCGCGGATGTTGCCGGGAGAGCCTCGTCCGGAAAAAACCAGCACCTTCACGTTCGGCAAGGTGGCCGTGAGTTGCTTCAACACCTCGACACCGCTCAGCCCTGGCAGACCCACGTCGAGAACGACGATGTCGGGTTTCAGTGCAAAGCAGCGGGTTGCGCCCTCCTGGCCATCCCCGAACGTGCCGGCGATTTCGTATCCGGGGATCTGCCGAATGAACTCGGCGAGCATCTCCCTCACGGCCGTTTGATCTTCAATGATTACCACACGTTTCATAGAGAAAAGTCACATCCTGTGGCACGTAGAACGACGCAGGGTGGAACTACTTAACCCTCCCCCGGCGGTGGCGGGACCAAACTCGGGCTTTTTTCGCAAATGGTGAGTAGGTCTGCTCAACCACTTGCCGATCCGCGCACTCCGGACCCGGGGCGTTCGCCCCAGTTTGCGGGCGATGGGGCCGATCGGACCCGCGCTTTTACGCTTTGCCCGACCAATCCTTCGCGCATGCCACGGCCCGATCCCATTCCCGGCGCCGGTCAGAGATCTCCCGCGGCTCGATCCCGGGCGTGAAGCGGCGGTCGACGGCCCAAAGGCGCGCGATTTCATCGCGGTCTTTCCAGAAACCCGCCGCGAGGCCGGCCAGGCAGGCGGCGCCGAAGGCGGTGGTCTCGACGTTGACCGGGCGAACCACGGGCGTGCCGACGAGGTCGGCCTGGATCTGCATGAGGAGGTCGTTCGCGCACGCGCCGCCATCGACGCGCAATTCCGTCAACGCCACGCCGGAGTCGCGCTCCATCGCCTGGAGGACTTCGCGCGATTGTTGCGCGATCGAATCCAGGGTCGCGCGGGCGATGTGCGCGGCGGTCGTGCCGCGGCTGATGCCGACGATCGTCCCGCGCGCATGCGGATCCCAGTGCGGCGCGCCGAGCCCGGTGAAGGCGGGGACGACGACGACTCCGCCCGCGTCGGGCACGGAGGCGGCGAGCGTCTCGATGTCCGGCGCGCGCTTGATCAACCCGAGGCCGTCGCGCAGCCATTGCACGGCCGCGCCCGCGACAAAGACGCTGCCCTCGAGCGCGTATTCGGCGCGGCCGTCGATCGTCCAGGCGACGGTCGTGAGCAGCCGGTTTTTCGAAGCGACCGCTTTTTCTCCGGTGTGGAGAAGCAAAAAACAGCCGGTGCCGTAGGTGTTTTTGGCCATGCCGGGCTTGAAACAGGCCTGGCCGAACAACGCCGCCTGCTGGTCGCCCGCGACGCCGCGGATGGCGACACCCTCGATGCTCGTGCCGGCGGAGCCCACGCCGAAGTCGCCGCTCGACGGCCGGATCTCCGGCAGGATTTCGCGGGGGATGTCGAGGAGACGCAGCAGTTCGTCGTCCCAATCCAGCGTGTGGATGTTGAAAAGCAGCGTGCGCGAGGCGTTCGAGGAATCGGTGGCGTGGACGCGACCGCCGGTGAGTTTCC